>NZ_JAYGIN010000025.1:0-104523 GCF_034931005.1 Arcicella sp. LKC2W | reverse complement strand
TATGGGGTTGATAGGAGTAGTGTTCACCTCTTCCCATCTCGAACAGAGAAGTTAAGCCTACTGCCGTTGATGATACTGCAATCACATGCGGGAAAGTAAATAAACCCCAAATACTATTAACATATCCCTTCTAATCAACATTAGAAGGGATTTTTGCGTTGAAAAAATCGTATGATTGCAAACGTTATTCTACTTTAACTTTAATGTATATATGAAACTACATTTTTTATTAATTATTTTTCTTGTGTCTAATGCTCATTTTTTATTCTCCCAGCGAAAATTTAAAAGATTTAATTATGTTGATGGATTATCTATAACTCCTAATGTTGGAATTGGGAGTGTGGCTGGAGAGTTAGGAGATATTTTCCATTTTAATCCAGTTTATGGAATTACTTTTGAAAAAGGTTTTTCTGAAAAAGTAAACTTGAGTATTGAAGTTTTAGGAGGCGTTATGAAGGGCGTTGATAACGAAATATATAATGCCAAGTTTCAAAGTGATTATTTTCAGGTACAATTATATCCTTCTCTAAATCTATCAAGGCTATATTATGAAAAAATGAAAAGGCTTGAAATCAAAACTTATCTTGGTGTTGGTTTAATATGGTTTCATACAAATGTGCATGATTCGAAAAATGATATATTTCTAAGAACAACTTCTGATGGAACGACTAAACATACTACTCTTTTTCAGCAGTCAGGAATCGGAATTGGTGATAAAGGGATTTATTATACGAGAGAATTACTGATTCCGATAGGTTGTAGTATAAATTATGAAGTTACAGATAAATTATCTTTCGTTTCTAATTTAGGATATAACTATATTTACAACGATAAGTTTGATGCAACGACTCCCTATAACTTAACGAATCCTAATATTATTGGCGGAGAGCATTCATATAGTAATACCGCTAATGATGGTTGGTTAAGGGTTTCAATAGGTATAAAGTATATAATTTCTTCTTTTATTTCCGAAAATCAGAGAGGATTAGCTTATAAATAAAAAATCCCTTGAAGTTTATCTTCAAGGGGTTTTTTATTTATGAAGAGATTTTAATCTCTACGAGCATATCTTTTACTCTTCAATGAACGAATTTGTCTCATTCTTTCTTCAAGTTCAGCAATTACACGTGTTGAGTTTTCTTTACTTGCTTCATAAGTTTCATTTAATGATTTATAGGAAGCTTGTAATTTATTATAGTCATCTAATAGACGATTGTATTTAATACTTAATGATTCAAAAGTCTCTTTGCTATCTTCTTGACATTTAACGTAATCTTCACTCTTTTTCTTGAATTGGCTTTCTAAACTGAAACGAAAGCTACTTAGTTCTGCATTTTCTTGACGCTCTTTTAATACTTGACTTTCAAGACGACGAACTTGGTCTTGTAGTTCAGTAATTTTTTTGGTGTCAGTGCAACCCGACAAGGTTATTGATACAACCGATGTGATGATTAATAAACTCTTTTTCATGGGATTTTGTGGGTTGATAGATAACTAATTGATTATCAAAGATTATATCAATAGCTAAACTGTCATGGAATGTCTAATTACACAGTGGAAAAAAACTTAACCACATAAATATAATAAGGATTAATTTATTAACAAATTTACTTCTATTTTTCTTTTTGTAAAATGAATGCTAAACTTTTTTATATAAATCCTTGATTGAAACGATTTCTTACTTAATTTTGTATTAAATCTATATATTTAATAGAGTATATAGTTTGTGTTTTAAAATCTCTTTTATAATATTTTATGATAAGTTCAAAAACTGAACATTATCGTAAAGAATTACCGAAAAATAATATCAAAATTGCTTATAGTTATCTGCTAAAGGCTAAATTTTAGAATCGTTATGCAAAGTTTCAGAACTGAACTTGAAAATCCACTTGTGGAAAAAGATATTATTGATTTAGCTCGTAAAATTGAGCTGTTTCGTGAAGGAAAAATTCATGAGGAAAAGTTTCGTAGCTTGAGACTTGCTCGTGGTGTTTATGGACAACGTCAGCAAGGAGTGCAGATGGTTCGTATAAAATTGCCTTATGGGAAAATGACTTTTAAGCAATGGAAAAGAATTGCTGATATTTCAAATGAATATTCTACGGGGAATTTACATTTAACGACTCGTCAAGATGTTCAGATTCACTTTGTTTCTTTAGATAGAACTCCTGAGTTATGGTCTAAATTGGAGCAAGATGATATTACTCTTCGTGAAGCTTGTGGAAATACGGTACGTAATGTAACTGCTTCGCCATCGGCGGGAATTGACCCTAATGAGCCTTTTGATATTGCTCCTTATGCGGATGCTACTTTCCGTTATTTCTTGCGTAATCCAATTTGCCAAGAAATGGGGCGTAAGTTTAAAATTGCATTTTCAAATACAGATGAAGATACGGCTTTGACTTATATGCACGATATGGGTTTTATTCCTAAAATTCAAGATGGGAAACGTGGTTTTAAAGTGGTACTTGGTGGTGGTTTAGGAGCTCAACCTATGATGGCTAAGATTGCCCACGAGTTTTTAGCAGAAAATGAAATAATTCCTTATTTAGAAGCTACATTAAGAGTTTTTGACCGTCATGGAGAACGTAATTCTCGTCATAAAGCAAGAATTAAATTCTTAATCCAAAAAATTGGTTTTGAAGCACTTGTTCAATTAATCAATGATGAACAAAAAGCATTGAAAAGTAAATCTGTTGTAATTGATACAGAAACTGGAAAATGGGCTGTTACGCCAGAAGAAATGCCTTCAAAAACTGCTGATGTGAGTGTTGAACATACACCAGCTTACGAACTTTGGAAAGCAACAAATACATTTGAACAAAAGCAACAAGGTTTTTACGGAGTTTATGTTAGAATCTTAAACGGAAATATTCATTCAACAACTTCTCGTTCTTTGATTGAACAATTGGATGGGTATATTGCTGACGATGTTCGTGTAACGATTAATCAAGGTTTGATGTTGAAATTCGTTCCAGAAGCAAACTTACCTTATGTATATTCTGTATTAGAAGCTCATGGATTAGCGGCTGCGGGTGCAAACTCAATGGCAAATATTACTGCTTGTCCTGGAACTGATACTTGTAACTTGGCTATTTCTGATAGTACCAATATTACTTCTAAATTAGAATCGGTAATTACAGAAGATTTCCCTGAGTTAATTCATAATAATGAAATCAAAATTAAGATTTCGGGTTGTATGAATTCTTGTGGACAGCACGGTATGGCAAATATTGGTTTTCATGGTTCATCTTTGAAAGCCGCTGATAAACGTGTTTTACCTGCATTACAAGTGCTTTTAGGTGGTGGGACAGTTGGTGATGGAATCGGTCGTGTGGCTGATAAAGTGATTAAAGTTCCTTCAAAAAGAGGTCCAGAAGTTTTAAGAGTGGTTTTAAATAATTATGAAGAAAACGCTAACGAAGGTGAATATTTCAATGATTATTACGACCGTCAAGGTGAGAAATATTTCTATACTTTGTTGAAACCTGTGGCAGACCTAACAACCTTGAAAGATGATGACTTTATTGATTGGGGTGCATCGGAACAATTCCAAACAGAAATTGGTGTGGGTGAATGTGCGAGTGTAATTATTGACTTGGTTGCTACTTTGTTGTTAGAATCAGAAGAAAAATTTGATTGGACAAAAGCGGCATACGAAGAAAATCGTTTTGCAGATGCTATTTATCACGCATATAGTGTGTTTGTAAGTGCTGCCAAAGCGTTATTGTTAGATAAGTCAGTGAGTGCTTCTACGCAAAGTGGCGTAATTGATAAATTCCAAGAGAATTTTGTTATAACAGGAGAAATTTCATTAAGTGGTAAAACATTCCAAGAATTAGTTTTACAAATTAATAAAAACGAGCCTTCTGAAGAATTTGCAAAATCATATATTGAAGAAGCCCAAGCATTTTTAGGTTTAGCAAGAGCATATCGTGAAGAGTTAGTAAATGCTTAATTAAAGATAGTAATGAAGCGTTGAATCTTATTTTCGGTAAGGTTCAACGCTTTATTTTTATAATTGAATACCAAAATGAACCAGTTAGAGCAATTTTTTACATTAGACCCAAAACCTAAACTTACTGTTGTAGGTGCAGGCCCAGGTGACCCCGATTTAATTACTGTTAAGGCAATTAAAGCTTTAAAGACTGCTGATGTAGTATTATATGATGCTTTGATTTCGGAAGAATTATTGGATTATTGTAAAGTTGATGCTGAAAAAATTTATGTTGGAAAACGCCCTGGAGAAAGTCATTCTCAAGATGCAATCAATTTTATGATTGTTGAGAAAGCCTATATGTATGGACACGTGGTACGTTTGAAAGGGGGGGACCCATTTATTTTTGGTCGTGGAATGGAAGAAATAGAATATGCGAAAGGTTTTGGTTTGGAGACGGCTTATATTCCTGGTATTTCATCTTCTGTGGCTGCGGCAGGTTATGCAGGTATTCCTTTGACTACGAGGGGAGTGAGTGAAAGTTTTTGGGTAATTACAGGTACAAAAACAGATGGAACATTATCAAAGGATTTAGAGATAGCTTTGCAGACAACAGCAACAATCGTTGTGTTGATGGGAATGAATAAGCTAAGTCAAATTTCTGAGATTTGTAAAGAAATCGGGAAGGAAAATTTACCAGTAGCGATTGTTCAGCACGGAACAACTGAAAAGCAAAAGGTTGGAGTTGGAATAGCTAAAAATTTAAAATCAATTGCTGAAGTAAATAATTTATCTAATCCTGCTGTGATAATTTTGGGTGAAGTTGTAAAATTTGCCTCTACTGATATTTTATCAGGAATTAGCAAAAATTATAATCATTAGGAATATTTAAGGTAAAAAATTATTTAAACAGTCCTAATGGGTCTTCTTTTTTAGCAATAAGTTCTTGTAAATACGTTGTATCAATGAAAGATACGTCTATCTGTCTGCATTTATGAAGATAATCCCATGCTCTGTCATAATGTTCTAATTGAAATTCTGCAATAGAGAATTTGAGCCAACCATTGGCATTTGAAGGGTCTATTTGTAGAGATTTTTCTAAAAGTCTTAAGGCATCATCAATGTCATCACAATTTCTTTTTTCTTTATAACAAGCTAATTGTACTGTGGCAACATCAACCATGAGGGTTGTGTTTTCGGGAGATAGTATTAAGCCTTGTCGGAGTAGTTTTGTTGATTCTTCATAATTTCCTTTTTGGTAGCTAATTGAGCCTAAACCCCAAAAGGCTTCAACATTTTCTTGATTTAAAAGATAACAAAGATTGAATCTATAAGTTGCCGTATCCAAAAGTCCATCATTTAGATATTCCCATCCTCTATCCGCAAAGAAATTACTTGCATCACTTCTATCTTTAAAGCTTTTGTCACATTGAGTTAAAAACTCTGTGGCGTTAAGAAGTTGCTCTTCTACCATCTTTTTGCTCCCAAACAAAGGTACATATCTTACATCTTGACTGTCGGGAGTTGATACCTTTTTTGATACCTCACGACTGCTCGCAAAAGGAAGTAGTGAAGTTTGAGCCATCAGAGGTAAACTTGATGACAGAATGAAAATATATAATAAAGCTTTCATATAATTAGTTACGCTCAATAATAACGCCAAATGGGAGTTTCTTATTGTCTAAACCTGCTTAATACAGTAAAAAATGAGTTCTAAAGCAGGAATAATAAAAATAGTAATTTTTTGTCATGAAATACAAATTTTGTCTATTTTGTTAGATTGTTTTTTGGCATTGAGTTTGATGAAAGAATAGAAAACTTATTATAAGGTATTGAATTTTAGTCGATTATGCCTTATGTTTGTTTTTACAAAGAACTTTCATCACTGTCGCATAAATTATATGAAATCATGAATACCCTTCGTACTTCTGAAAAAAATATTCTAAATACGTTTAAGGCGATTTTTGTTCGCTCATTGTTTTATACAACACCATTTGGGATGTTTTTGACAGCCTCCAATTTTATGTTTGAGTATGTGAAAAAATATTATTTTGATTGGCTGATTATGATAATTCCAACACTGATAGTGTTGATAGGTGGAAATGTGTATGAAATGTTACTGTTTTACAGAAAAGAACAGAGAGTAGTAAGAATAAGAAAAGTGTATGTTGCCAAACACTCTCGATATGGCATATCAAAACAAGAATTAGTAACAGGGTAATTGAAATTAGGGTTGTTGAGATGTGGTTTAATCAGAAAATTGTCATATAATATTTAAGTTCGAACTATTTTTAACGAATTCAAATCATAAAAAAAACCGTATTGTAGATTCAATACGGTTTTTTTTATGATTTGAAAATTCACTGATTATGGTAAATCTAATAAGAATCCTATCGTGAAATTAGCATCCCAATCGAAAACAAATTGTTTACAACCTGTGGCATCGGCAATGGATTTATAGATATTTAAACCTGCTTTTGATTTCGCATTATCTAATTGATATGCCGACGGAGCATCAAGAACGGTATAGCGTTCTTTGTCTTTACGAACTTTTTTCGCTAATTCAAATGGAACGCCACCGATGATGAAACAAGTTTTACGTTTATCAGATGGAATTTGTTTTGCTTTTGCTTGGACTTCTTTCGTGACAACATCATCAGTCGTGTTATTTTGAAAATATTTTGCTCCGTAAGTTTCTACCGAACTCAATTTATTACCTTCTTTCCATGATATTTTGGTATTTCCTGAACCAATATCTGTTACAAATGAATTATCTGCATATTTAGCAGGTTGAACAGATTTTAAACCTAATTTTCCTTCTTGTTCAGGTGTTACAGTATTTACAAAATATTTTAATGATTTTAAAACGCCAATAATTTTTTGAGTTCCTTCGGCTTTTACTGCTCCTGAACTTACTACAAAGTGAATATCTCTACCGCTTACTCCATAATCTAACATTCCTGCGATATACTTTTTCAATCCAGCTCTGATGTCATCGTCGGAAGCCATGTTTTCGAGAACTAAACTATTGCCAAATTCTGCTTTTTCGAGTTTCCAGTTTTTATCAGCATCAATTCTGATAATAAATGAATTAAAGCCACTTGCTCCTAATTCAACAACACCTTTTAGTTTTCCTGCAATTGGTCCTGGAGGAGTATAATCAAAACGAGGTTTTTCGCCTCCATCAGTAGCTGATGATGATTGAGAGTCTGAAGCAGAACTACTCGATTCAGAAGAGTTTGAAGCTGTTTCTGAACCACTTGAATTATTAGTAGTGACTTCTGTTTGAGTTTCGGGAGCTAATTTTTTTAAAGCCTCTTGACCACCAAACATACGGAAGCCAAAATATATTGCTCCTAATACAAGGGCGGTGATTAGTAATCTTCCCGCAACGGTTAATCTTTGCATTGTTGATATAGTTTTAGTTTAAATCGAAATAATAAGTTAAAAGTAAACAATGTCTTTATTCCTTGCAATTTAGATTAGGCTATTTGGTAAATCTGTCTTGATAATTTGTAAAAAATGATGATGGACTTGAGAATTGGGTGGTTTTAAACTCAAACAAAAATGTCAGACGAAATTATTCGTCTGACATTGTGAACCCCTTTGATATTATTTATTAGACTTCTTGCGAAAGTCCTTTAAGGTGAAAGTCAGCACCTTTTTGGCTACAAATTAGGTAAGTTTTTCAACCGTAGCTCTGCTATGCTTTCAAAATTTACCTAATTTTCGCTCAAAAAATCACTATTTTTCAATCATAAACGACTTTCGCAAGAAGTCTATTCTACTTTTTTGACAATTGACGAACCTTTTTATTGAGTCGTTCAATTTTCTTGTTTTGTTCAATTACATAGAGCGTCAATTCCTCGATTTTTTGTAATAAAATGGCTTGTGTATTTGCCAAGTCAATCCCTTGTTGTGTTACTTCTGCGGTAGAAGGTACATCTGGTAAATGCTTGTTTAATTTGATGTATTTGGCAACTTCATTGAGTGAACGTAATTTGTAAGATTTGTCGAAAACAAAATCTGCCCAAAAGGTTGTTCCATTCGTTGCAACTCTTACTTTTTCAGTGATGATACCGCCAGCAACTGCCATTTTGTAGCTACTTCCCGCTGGAATAGTTACCGTAGGAGTTCCAACGGTAATACCATCTGGAAAACCTACTGGATTTTGTGCATTAGATTTTTGAATGAAGAAAAATCCTAAAATAAGAGAGAGTGAAATAATTTTTTTCATGACCGTTTATTTTTTAATATGATTATCAATGTGAATAAACAATTTAAAGTAAAGATTAAATTGTGGATATTATCACCTTACTAAATGTACTCAGACTTTTAGTAAGGTGAAGGACTTTTAATTACCTATTTGCATTATTACAACCTCCGATTTGTGCATTGAATCGAGTATTCAAATCGTTGTTGGTATTAGTTGAAAATCCAGGTTTTAATTCAATTACATTCCCTGCCTTATATTCAACTTGTACGTTTTCATTAATGAAAGATTGAGACGTAATTGATAATGCCTGAACGACATTATTTACATTTTCAACAGCACTTCTGGTAGAAACATCAACACAGTCTCCTGATTTTAAACGTTGGAAACAGAAATTAGCTTGTCCGTCATTATATCCATTACAATTCAACGCCGCTACATTTACGCAATATTTACCCGTCCATGAAGTATCACGTAAAACTGCTGTAACTATTCCATTAGTAACGCTAACGTTTAACGGTGAAAAGTCCAGTTGGTGTGGTGCTACTGCATTACCAAGTCGAGTATTATATTGGTATGTTATTCCTGATTTTATGGTGAAAGATTTCTTCATTGTATTTGAATAATATTTCACGTCAACAGGAACAGTCGTTGAGCCTGTCAAGCCAGAGATTGTGGCATAAAATAGTTTATTGGTACTATTAAATGTTGCACAACCAATCACGGCATTTGTGGCTGAATTTACGAAAGTCAATACATCGTTTTCAGAAACAAAACTTGTACGTTCATTGAATTTAACTTTCAATACAGCAGACATATTTCCTTCCTGCGGATTTGTTGAACACGTCGGTTTCGTCTCTGCTTCTAAAGGTAAAATTGTACTTACAGAGTAATTTGTACATGAAACATTATTTTGTGTAATACTTGCAGGAATTGACACGGTAGGGAAAATAGTAGTTGGTTGTTTAATAACATTATCCTCTACTACAATTGTTAATTCTGCCAGTGATGTTGTTGCTAAATTGAAAACGATTGGGTCTTCAACCATTCCAGCAACTGTTTCTGCTTTAAATAATAATTTCTTGTCTAAATCATACTCTTTATTTCTATCAGCTTTGAATAGTTTGAACTGGACATTTTGTTGGTCTTGATAATAAATTGTTTGGAAGAAAAGAGTTTCGCCTTTATTAACAATTGCTTTGTTCATACCGACTAATTTACCATCAATATAGGCTCTTAATTCATCATCGGTATCAACTTCAATTCCTTTAATTTTAGCAATGAGGTTCATACTAAGTTCATATTGAGTAAAATCAAAATTCATAATAGGCTCTAAAGCACTTTGTTGCTGTAAAGATGCTGCTAAGTCTTTTGCTTGAACTCCTTCTTCGTTAGATGTCAATGATAAATTGCTTGGGTACGTTAGTCTTCCTGCATTACTGATTTTCAACAAATAACCTTTTAATGGTTCAAGGAAACTTAAATTACCAATCCAACCTACACCTGCCACATACTGAGCGAATAATGTTTGACTTTTAATGAGGTCACCATTGAGAGGCCTAAGTCCTCTTAAGGCTTGGGTCACTGTCATACCTGTTGAAGGGACATAGCCAATCCAGTTCCAGACTAATGTTGTATCTTTTCTTCCCGTAGCATCTGTATTGATTTTTACATATTCTGTCAGATCGATAGGGTGCTGATTTGCCAAATATGGTGACCCTTTAATACAAACAGTATCTTTAGCCGCCACATAAACCATGTATCGCTTCGTGGGATTAATGATACTATCCGAAGCATCCCATCCATATCCTGGTAAATATTCTGCAAAGCCATTATCTGTTTTGATGTATGCTCCTGTTTTATTTCTCAGAGAGCTTAATACATTGCTAACTGTATTTCTACCTGTGCCTAAATCAAGGTTAAACGATACCCAGTTATACCCTCTATTTAATGGAATACACTTTTTCACTAAATTCAAGACACTCACACTTGCTGGTACCAGTGGACTTCCTTCTAAATTACCATCACGATAGGTATAACTTTCAAGAATTTCTACGTATTCATTACATTTGTCACCATCCCAAATGGTAAACTCTATTGGTTTTCTTTCATCATCTGGATTGCCGTAAATAGTTAGGAATGTAAGCCAACGTTGTTTGTCAGCAGGAAGGTTGCGATAATAAGCAACTTTACCTACACCTCTAATTTGTCCGTCAATTTTAGCAACAATTACATCAGAAGGGTCTGTTGAGTGAATACCAAAAATACTTAAATCAATAACCATATTCATTGTTCCTTCGTACTCAGAAGCATTTGAAACTTCATACTTTGGTTGAGGACAACGTACACGGTAGTCAATCAATAATGGTTCATCACCTTTAGAACCGTGCATTTGAAGTGTATCCAAATAGTCTCCAATCAATAAATCCTGTTGGAAAGTAAGTGTTATGTCAGCCACCTGTCCTGGATTTAATGTACCCGTAGAAGGAGAAACTGTTAACCATGAAGGAATACTTTCCATTCTGAAACTGGTAATGCTACCTCCTCTATTACGAATTTGACGTTTTATCGTGAATGGTTTTAATACCTCATTTGTTTCAATCACGTCTGTACCTACCCATTCAAGGTTATTTTGATTAACAGCAAATTCCCATTTGATAGTTTTTGGAATCATATTGCCTGCTTTATCTCTAATAGCAGCAGACTGATGATTTGGGTTTTCAGCTGTCATTGCATCGTCATAATCTTTACCACTTACTTGAACTCTAAATGTGCGATTTTCAAAGAATACAGGGTTGATATTTGGTACAATAACTATTTTGTTTCCTACACAAGTAATAGTTGCATCAACAAGAGCATTGGTTGTAGCATCGTACAAACCGATAGTATTATTTGCCAAAATATCAGCTTGTATTACTCTATCACAATCAATGGTTTCATTGAAAGTAATTGAGATTTCATCGCCTGGGTCCCAAGTTCCATCGCCTGGCTCGGGTACTCCCACTATTTCGGGAGGATTTCGAGCTACTTCTCCTTTGATAACGGTTGAAATACCAGGTTGTAAAGTTGGATTAAAGCACTCTGCTACCGCCCTGATTTCGTAAGGCCCATCTTTCAATAATTCAGTATTCCATTGTTTAATGGTAAATACATCTCCCAAATCAGCTTTTTGCGTTTCGTTGATATTTATCCACGAACCATCACCCCCGATTGAACGATACTGTATCCGAATGAGTTTGAGGTCGGCATCGTCGTTATTGTACTCATTGAGGGTAACATTCAGGATGTTCTGAGCTGCTGGTGTTACGACAAAGTTTTGTAAGGGAAATCCGATATCAACATTAGAACAAGGCTCAATAAATGAAGCAGCCAAATTGATCGTTTTTACAAAATATTTATCTACCAAAGTATCTCCTCCTCGTGCATCGGCGAGTTCAGTTTCACAGGCAGATTCCAATTGAATTGTAATATCACTATAATCGTATTTGAGAGGACCTTTATCAAGTGTCAATGTTACGGTCTGGCTTTGCCCAGGGTCTATTCTAAATGTGATTGGTTGAGTAAGTGGTTGTCCGTTTACCTTCACAATAGCACCGTCTGGATTGGTGGCAGGGTCTAAGGAAAGGTCATAATTCATGGCTTCGTCGGTTGGGCTGGCATTTCCTAATTGTAACTGATAAACTGCCGAAGTATTAGCTGGTACATTTACCTTAGAATTTCCGTCGAGGCTTACAAGCGAAGGAGCAGACCTTTGTCTCGTGCCTTTTTCCCAAGGGCATGAGCTTTCACCAGCTACTAATTCAAAGCCGTAGCTGTCCCAAATTTTACCCTTATACACTTTCACCAAGAAATTATCACCTACATCATCATCCTCAAAATGATAGGCTATTCCATACACATCTGTTTTTTGGTCATCGTGAGTATTCGACTTTGTATGCTCGTGTGTAACAGCCAGATTACCTTCAATACCTCCCAATGCTTTGAGGACAAATTCCGCATTTCCGCCGTACCATCCTTTTACATCAAATGTTTCTGTCCATCCGTTAGTATCTTCTGTAGTTGTGCTTTCCTCATATACAGCTCCAGCATCAAAACTAATCGTTTTTTCATATTTATCTCTTCTATCAGTTTTATTCATCAAAACATATTTTTCCCATTCTTTAAAGGCTAAAGAATCTCTGTGTCTCTTAGGATTGATAGCTATTGGCTGAGATGCAAGTAACTTTAACGCTGGAATTACATCATTGATGATGTGTCTTTCAGAATAAACAAAATCTCCACCCAATGTAGTACTATTTATTTCGAGCTTCTTTTTTGTGTAAAATTTACAACTATCAGGCTTATAGTTTACTTCGATTGCTCCGCCATAAGTGACGTTTTCGGCATACCCGAAATAAACATCGCCGCCGTCTTCGCTTCCCACTACACCATCAGAGGCAGAAGTAGAAATAACTTTATTTGTTGTAATACATGAACTTTCATTTGTTGAATAATTCCACGTCTGATTAGACCCTCCTGAAACTGTAATTTTCAATTCATTTTTCACTACAATTTCAGCCCCTGGTAATCCGACATTTGTTTCTCCACCAATTGAATGACCTATACTAAATTCTTCTCCTAAATCATTGATTACACTTCTTGTATCATTGGTACAATGTGTAAAACCTTTTTCCAGAGTCGCATAACTTCCATCACCTGGAGGGTCACGCAATACAAACTTGGGTTGTTGAGGCGAAGAAGATGTAAATGTACCAATGGTGCTTTGCTTTCCGAGAACCACAAATGAAGTTGTGTCAGTAGTAGAGGCACTACCTACGGTTGCTTTTACGGTTACGAGCGTTTGAAAAGGGGGAATAATATTGACATTTTTTGGCTTGAATTTATACTCAAACGCTTGTACATCCACTGCCAATGTTGTATCCACTTTATTCGTAACAGAGGGGTTATCAATTGATAAAGTTGCTCCATCTACATAACATTTACCACCATCATATTGCTCAAAAACTTTAATTTTAAATTTGCTTTCAAGAAACTGATTAGCAATTTTTAGATTACATTCGTTGGGAGTTATACCTGCCATTTCTATTTGGGGAGGTGCAATATAAATAAAGTCGGTTGTGTCGGCAATGGCATCACGTAAATCAACCTCCTGACCACCCTTTAGCTGAAAATAATTGTAAATCACTGAATTTGAATGTTCTACCACACTTACTCTGAAAGCACGGGCTGGTAAATCTTTGAAAACGAACTTTCCGTCTGGATTTCTGAGGGTGTCTGTCTTCTCAAAACATCCATCCAATGTAGCTACCTTTACCACAACTCTCGCACCTTGTGGAATGATTGATTTACGGCATTTGTCATTTCCAGTAACCTGACCGCTGATAGTACGTTTGGTATTATCCAAAAATACAATTCCAGCTTTTGGAGCTTGTAGCTTACGAATCTCAAAGAAACTTGGTCCAAAAATATGGTCTTTGTATTTTGCTGATAATTTTATCGTTCTTCCTGGTTCAAAATCAACTGACCATTTACCATTTCTATCAGTTCTGATGGGGGGAAAAAATTGCTGACCATTCACTAAAATATCTATTGAGTCAGCAAAACAAAATGTATTTACAAAACGTACATATCCCGAAACATTGACCGTCGAAACATCTTTGAAGTCAATATTACCAATGGCAGTATTACTTGTGTTCAAGTTTACAACCCTTACATTTGGCTCAAATTCATGAGGTTTTGTTTCTTTTCTACGAGCATTATTACTCCATGATGCTCTTGTAATAATGCCTTCTCTTGGAGTTGATGCTCCAAAATTGATGGCAGCATAATCATAAACTTTGGTATCCGTTGCTTCATTTAAGTCGAAATAACTATATAACAAAGCGGTTGTTGAATCTTGTGGGAGACCTACAACAAAGTGTTCTTGAATTTGATGTTGAGGTAGAGCCGTTTTATAAATAGCTACTTCATCAACTAAACCCGTATAAAACTTACCTGTCGCTGCATCAGTAGAATTTGTGGCAATTAACCAAGGATTACCTGTTGCCCAGTTTGATGTACCAGTAAATGAAACGGTTGCAGTCAACTCTCCTTCCAGATATACTTTGGCATTGCCATGTGTATTATCTAAGGCTACGGCTACATGATAATATTTAGCTTTGATTGTACCCAAATTACTCACACTTCCATTCAGATTCAAGAACAAGTTGCCATTATTTACATAGAGTTCGTATAGACTTCCCTTTGAGAGAATGGTTTGACGAGATTTTAAATCGAATGGATGAAATAAAACTTCTACGGTTGCAGTATCAGGCATATCAAAATCTGTAAGATTTCCATAAGATTTATCCGCTGCATTAAACTCAATAGCCGAATTAAATTCAAAGTTTTTCATTGGGGTTGCTCTGAAATTTTCCGTTGTGCTATAATTTATACCATCAATCACATAATAACCTGTTACATCAGTTACGCCAGAACTGTAAACTTCTGGTTTGTCAGACGAAAATGTTGCTCCATAGATATTCGCATTAGTTGGAATGGTGGTATTATCAAAAACTTTTGCCCCAATACCTTCATCCATTTTCCAGTAAGAGACTAACCCATTTTCTGATTTAGAGACTGAACGATTTTTGGTATTGTTTACCTCTGTTTGGGTAAGAGGGCGATTGTAAACTCTGATGTCATCAATTTTTCCTTTGAAAAATCCTCCATCACCAATTTTACTACCAATATTTAAGTAATTACTTACTCGTGATATTGTTGCAGGCTTCGTACCGATAAATTCGCCATCTACCATAACAGACAATGCCGAACCATTATAAATCATTGTTACTTGATGCCAATTATCTACATTAAATGGATTGGCAGGTGAATTTGGCAAGTAATATTTTAAAGAATCACTACCTATACCATTTCCAATATGGAAAATATATCCTTTGGCTTCATTACTCTTGGTGGTTGTAATCCACCAGTTTTTGTTTAATGAACTACCCCAGTCGATGATTGCACCTTCGTTGTTAGTGTTTCCTAATTTTACGTAAGCTGAAACCGTAAATTTATCAGTTGGAAATTCATTATTATAACTTACACAAAGCTCATCATTGACTCCATCAAAAGCCATAGAATTGCCCGTAAGTGGAGTTAAACGAACTTCTACTCCAGGTACAGGATTGCCCGAGTTGGTTTCTACTTTTCCACTTACAACACCATTTGGGTTTACAAAACCTACGGATTTACTGCGACTACCTGTTCCATATACGTTTTTTGCTTCAATACTATATTCGTAGTATTCGCCTGCTTGAACATTAAAGTCTAAATAATCTCTAACGTTTTCGCCTAAATCAGCAATAAACGAACCATCACGATAAATGACAAATCCTGAGGGAGATGGAGAAAGTGGGTTTACATTCCACGAAATTTTAACTCGGTCTTTAAACTCTCCTTGTGTAGCTACCAAAATAGGAGGTTGTGGTGGCAAATACCATGGGCTATATGCTCCAAAACCTAATTGATAGGTTGTTGACTGCATATTTCTTTTTGAAGCCAAAGGTTGTCCTACCACAAAGGTAGAACGATTAAACGACGTATAAGAGTTGGTGGCTGAACCATAATTAAAATACAGTTCGCCAAATATTTTTGTTTTCTCATTGGGATTACAGAGCGTATCGGTCTGAGCAAATATTTTTTGCCCACCAAACAGCATTAGCCAACCCAAGAGAAGATAGTGTATCTTCTTTTGCATAAAATATGAATTTAAATATGACTAATGAGTACTAATTAATACGGATATATACCCAAAAATTTAAGTTATCTGGGCGTGTTTCGTTGCCCCCTGTACTATTTGTATTCCCAGTAGCACTACCTGAAATAGAGTGAGAGTGGTCTCCTGGAGAAGAAGAATTGATGTTATGATAGAACTGAATAGCTCTGTCAGTAGCACTAAAAGAACTAAATGGATTACCTTGAGCAATAAACCCTCCTTCTTCTGAGCGACCGGGAATACCAGTTGTATGAGTATGGTTACCATTACTTGATGTACTTCCACTGACAGATAGGTTAGTAGAGTGAGTATGGCTTTTTAAGTCCTCAGACTGGAAAGAAGCAATAGGAGTGTTTACATTTCGGTCGTCATCAAAATTTGAACTATTCGCAAACTCTTGACTTCTGATAAATAGACCACCACCATTTGGTAATGTAGTCATTCCTGTAATTTGTCTTAGTTTATCGGTTGTAGCTAATGAACGACCGTCCATAGCTACCCAGCAATTGCCATTTACTGCGGCAAATTGTGTTGGGTTTAGAATGGAATGTTTTACATCTCCTACTGCACCTGAACAAACTACTTCTTGAGCTTTTGGTGAGCCGAGAGAATAAGGAGCAAACGTTAGTTCTGTTCGTGGATTGAGTTCTGAGCCTTGAACTGTTACCCCGACAAAATACGTTTTTGAACCCCAGCTGAGGTTGTCTAAAGGGTTGGTTTCACTACCCAAGTGTGTACTATATACCCCTCCAAAAACATTAATAGTTTGGGTTTCCTCCCATTCTGCAGTCGGGCTATCTTTGGAAGGATATAACTTAAAAATAATTTCTTGGTTTCCATCTGCAACGGCTTTTCCGTTGCCGTCTTTCAGGAATCCTTGAAGAGATATTTTTTTGGTTTGTTGAGCAGTAGCTGAAAAAATAAATAGTGTTAGGCAAAAAATGCTTAACAAAAAGGTTTTTGAATTTGGAAGATGTTTTTTCATTTTTAAAATGTTTTAAGAAAGAAACTTTGTTGAAATGTGGACTTAAAAAATTGAGGTTTTATCTTTCAAAATCCAAATACATGGTAAGGAAAAATAAGAAATATTACTGTTACTATTTTATTAAAATCATGCGTCAATGCTAAAAACATTTGTCTATGATGAACATAATAAATCATGGAAGGTCTTTCCTTTGAGGAAGACCTAATTTTATTTTTAGGAAAAAATAAAAGGTAATACGAGTAATGGAAAATCATGTTTTGGTTGAAATGTTTAATGTGTGTTAAATCGAAACTGAATCTGAATATATAATCATGGCAAAGCCTATTAATACCGTTATTGGATTAATTTGATTTTATAAATTCTTAAATATTACTTAGGGAATGGGAAAGGATAAAATAGGCAAATAATGGTTAATATTTCACATTTGAGATACTACCAACGATTCTCTTTTAAAATGTAAATTTGAAACTCCATTTTGTTGAAACTTGGTGACAAAATTACTTTAGATAATCAGAGTTTTAAGCAAGGGGTAACCCTTGTTTTTGAGTTGATTATAAATGAAAAAAGTATTGTTCTAAATAGGGATTAGTATTTAGGTGTTAGTGTTGACATTTTATCTTATTAATTGTTTTAAGGTATGTTTTCGCCTTCTCGAAATCATCGCTGTTTGTCCGTCAGACATTGTGAGATATTCCTTTTCTGCGTCATACTCTTTTACGTAGTTGGGATTAATCATAAAAGCTCGATGTACTCTTAAAAATCCATGAGTTTTCAGATGTGGTTCAAAGAATTTTATGGTATGTGCTACTGTTTTCTCTGTTCCACCTTTTATATGAAAAACGGTATAGTTGATGTCTCCTCGTATCAGTACGATTTGGTTAATCAACACCTTTGAATACGTTTTTTGATTTAGAATTAATAAACTTTCATTACCTTTTTGTTTGTAGGTTTTCATGCAATTATCTTTTAGTTATTTATATAGAAATAGTAATCAAATGTGTTATCAAATGGCAGAAATAGTTAAGAATGTATTTAACTAAATCAACATTTATTTACATTTTTTTAAATAAATTATTATCCGAAAATAAATTTATTCTGAACTGATTAATTATTATAATAACTAACTTAGGAAGATTAATGAGATGACATTAAAAAGTTATAAAATGTGAGGATTTAACAAGGATTAGAATTTCCAAAACATATATTTAACTATTAACATTATTATTCTGCAAAGTAAAAGAATGAAATGATAAAAACATATACCCGAAGTCAGGTATATTTGTACCAAAACCGCCAATTTTGAAATTAATATTGCATAAAGCCGCCCACTTTTTTAGTTTGTTTGTCGTTTTATGCTGCCCAATTCATGGGCAGTCCATAATTATAGATAACAAGTTTTCTGGTCAAGACATCAATAAAAATGTTTTGATATACATTCATAATACTGATGGTTTAAAAATAAAGCAAATTGCTGGAGCAAAAGCAGATGACTTTAGAAGAAATTTAAACGCTCAGGATGTTAGTTACGGATTTCATCATCAACAGGGATGGTGTAAATTTAAGATTCAGAACAATTCAAATCGAGGTAAATTTATCCTCAGTATTGAACAATCTCGGGCAGATACGGTACAACTCTTTGTACTAAAGACGGATAATAATATTGAATCAATGCCTTTGCTCGGACGGCATATTCCTATCGAAAAGCGGGTAGTGTTTGACCGTAACTATGTTTATCCCATCCAAATTCCGAAAGACTCTTCCTATACCTATTATCTATACAGTAGTCGTAAGTTTGGGCTTCATGGTTGTGTGCTTACCTTGAGAGCTGAAATGGAATATGCCAATCATTTTGCCGTTGCCTCAAATCAATTTGGGTTTATTTTTGGAGCCTCAATCATTACTGCTCTTATGGGTTTGGTTTTATTTTGGTTTATCAGAGAGCGTATCTATCTTGTATATAGTCTTTACTGTATTAGTACGCTTTTGGTGGGTTTTTCAGATGCAGGTTATATTCATAGTTATATCCATTTGCCAGCCTTGCAACCTGCCATAAACATTGCCACCTGTATCAGTTTTTATTTGTTGGTGGGTTTACATATTTGGTTTACTATTGAGTTGCTCAACATCAAAGCCTATAAATTCAAGTGGTTTTATTATTTAGGAAAATATGCTACATGGTTTTTTATTTCCTCAGCGTTTATTTTGTTATTTCCACTTCCTCATGAGCTGATGTGGTGGTTGGTTTATATTTCTTACTATGTCCTTTTCTTTATGGATGCTTACATTGTTATTGCTATTATCAATGGAGTAATCCAAAAACACCCTTCTGTTTATTTTTATATGGTTGGCTTTTTTCTGACTCTCATTCTTTTTACCATATTGGTATTGGCAAATTTGAATGTGTTGGATGAAGTAAATAATAATGTAGAAATATTCTATTTTACCCCACTTGTCGAAGTTATTGTGGTAGTTTTTGGCTTAGTAATACGGTTCTCTAATAGCGTAAGGGAAAAGTTTATTTTTCAGAAAAAACTTTACGAAACTCAACAACAAATTATTACTTTACAAGAAGATGAACGTACTCGTATAGCACGAGATTTGCATGATGATGTAGGTAATTCTTTAGCAGCTCTCAAAACCAAATTTATTTATGAGAATAGAACTGATGATACCCAAAAAACGCAACAAATAATTGATGATTTAAGGGATATTACTCATAATATTATGCCTGCTAATTTTCAAGACTTTACACTTGATAAAATGCTTGAAACGTTGATAAAACGATTCCAAAACCATTCTAAAATTTCTTTTGAATTTATTTTAGCAGGAAAATATTTGAAACTCGATTCTAATAGAGAATTGGCGATTTATAGAATTGTTAATGAGTTGATTTCCAATATATTGAAGCACTCTTCTTCAGAAAATGTAACCCTTCAAATGGTTTATCAAGAAGAAAGCATCGTGTTGTGTTTTGAAGATGATGGACAACCTTTTTTATTGGAAAATCAAATTTCGATGGAGCATAAAATTGGCGTAAAAAGTATGCTTGCCAGACTTGACTTTATTCAAGCAAAATTTAATACTACTTCCGACAATAACGGCAATTTATTAATTATCGATGTACCTTATAAAATCTATGAATAATCTCATTAAAATATTAATTATTGATGACCATCGTCTTTTTAGTGATGGTGTAAAAATGATGCTTTCGAGTATTTCACATTTTGAAATTGTCAATCAAATAAATGATGCAAGAGATGCCGTAAAGGAAGTAACATTATTAAATCCAGATATTGTTTTGATGGATTATAATATGCCTAATATGAATGGATTGGAAGCAACAGAATTGCTCCTGAGCCATTTTTTAGATTTAAAAATTATCTTTCTCAGTATGCACGAAGATAATCATATTATTGAAAAAATGTTTAAATCTGGAGCTTATGGATATGTATCAAAAACGGCAACAAAGGAGACATTTTTGGAGGCAATAAATGTGGTAATAAACAATGAAAAATTCTTCTCAAATAATATTCTTAATGCCAAACAAGATGATACCTTTCATGGTGTAAAATTGACTAAACGTGAGTTTGAAATATTAGAAAAGGTTAAAAGTGGACTAACCACACGACAAATTGCCGAAGTCTTAAATATTAGTTATTACACCGCCGAAACGCACAGAAAAAACATAATTATAAAATTAGGTTTACGTGGCGAACAAGAGTTATTCAAATATTTGATGAAATAAAAAATCCGTGTTTTAATGTATCAAATGGCGGTTATTATTTTTGTACTTTTGATAGAATAACACTTGCTGATTACCCTAATTTACTGCTTAATTAAACACAGACCAATGAATATATTAATTGCTGATGACCATCCTCTTACTTTGGCTGGTACTAAAAGTTTTGTTGAATCGCTCGGATATACCGTTAATGATGTATGCTCAAGCGGAATAACTGCTTTTAATTTAATTTTAACTCATCAGCCATTAATAGCATTGCTGGATATTAATATGCCTGGTTTGGACGGTATTGAAGTGCTTGAAAAAGTGACAAAACAAAAATTAAAAACAAAGATTATTTTATTGACAATGCACAAAGAAATGACTGTTTTTAGAAAGGCGAATCAGTTGGGTGTATTTGGATATATTTTAAAAGAACACGCTCATGAGGAATTAGAAAAATGTTTGAAAGAAGTTGCCAACGGAAATCAGTATATCAGTAAGTCGTTGATGAATGAATTGATTTTGGATAAAGACCCTGAAAATATGACTAATTTAGATAAGTTGACTTTTTCAGAAAGGAAAATATTGGAGTTAATCGCCCAGCAAAAAACCACAAAACAAATAGCAGAATTATTATTTATTTCTGAAAAAACAGTGGAGGGTCATAGGACGAATATTATTCAAAAATTGGAATTGCCAAAAGAAAAAAATGCCTTGCTTTTATGGGCTTTAACGCAATTTAAGTAAGGCGTAGTTTGTGATTGCAGGAAATATAAATTGCTTATTGTCAATATATTATGTGTTTTTGATGAATTTAAAAACAAAAAAACAGGGAGCAGATAATTTATATCTGCTCCCTGTTTTTTTAATTAATCTTTAAAAGTTCTCGTTTTTTTCTTCTCGAAACAGACAGTTTTATTCCACTGGTCAATAATAAAAAATTAGCACTTTCTTTTTCGTCGTAACTCTGAATATAACTTCTGTTTACGCAGAATGCCCGATGAATTCTTATAAAATTATCGTCTAAAGAATTATTGACATGAAATCGTAATGTACGAGGTGAGATTTTCACTTTTCCTGATTGTAAATGAATTAAGGTATAATTGATATTACCTTGTAGGTACAAAATTTCGGAAAATGGAATTTTTTCAAATTTCCTATGTTTATTCGGTAGTAAAAAATAGGTATCGTTTTCCATGATATTATTAGTTTAGATATTTTATTTTAATGAAGGACTTTGAGAAAATGTGCCTTCTCAAAGTCCCCAACTTTATTAAAATCCAATATTTAATTTGCTACTGGTAGAGTTGAATTTCAATGTACCTGTTCCTCTATATTCAATATTCTTGGCACTTCCTTCACCATTGAGAGTAACAGTATGGTTTTGGTCGATGATAACAATATCTCCAATTTGAGGAACACGATTTGCATCCCAAGTAGAGTTTATTTCCCAATTACCAGAGGCGATACTAATTACGACATTTGAAGTTCCATTTCCTTGGAATTCATAAGCTCCCATATCTACTCTTCCGCCGTTGTATCTTCTCAAATTTCCGTCCAAATCTAAATCTGTCAGAGAGATTGAACCATTATCACCTCTATCAATTCCTAATGAACCTGAACTCAAATGATAGTCTCCATTTAAGTTTGGCGAAAGTCCTTCTGGAGATTGATTAACAAATTGAGGGTCATAATTCAAGTTTCCAGTACCAGCATAACCACCTTGAATGATACTATAAGAAATAATTGACTGAGTATCATTAAATGGTGTTGAATTACCCCAAATAATAGAGTTCTTAACAACTGGCTGACTATTTGAGTTGAAAATTCCACCATTATAACCACCATTACCACTAAAAGTTGTATTGGTAATAATTGGATTAGAATTGTTATTGTAAAGTCCTCCAACTCCTCTGTTACCAGAAATTAACGTGCTTGAAATCGTTGCATGACTACCATCTTGTAAATAAATGGCTGCTCCAAAAGTAGATTGATTACCCATGAATTTACAGAACATGATTGTTGGCTTACTGCCATCTCCTGCAAATAATCCACCTCCAAACATTGATGAGTTGCTATTGATAGTACAGTTTACAATCATCGGCATGGCTGCATTTCCAAGAACAATACCTCCTCCGCTTTCTGTGGTAGAAGTAGATGCGGCATTTGTAATTGGTAGATTTACTCCTCTATTTGGATTAAAGTTTGCATTTCCACCCGTAATTGTAAAGCCATTTAAAACAGTATTGCTTGATGAGCCATTGAATAGTACAACGTGATAACTGTTATCCGTAATAACGTTTTGAGTACCAATATCCCCACTCAGGATTGAAACGTTTGTTCTGAAATTACGCTCAATCAAAGCATCTTCAGTACCAGCAAAACCACCATAAACAATTACATCATTAGGAATATTGAAATAAATGGTTTTGTCAAGTGTTTCTGTTGTTTTGTAAGTTCCCTTAGCCACCCAAACTTCTACTCCTGCTGTTGCAGCAGATAATCCTGTCTGAAGATTTCCATAAGCAGTTGCCCATGAATTACCATTTTGAATTGGGGCTGAAACCTTCGTAATATCTACAAAAATTCTATTAACAACCGTTACCAATACATCATTACTTTTATTCGAGATACAAGTAACTCCGTTAGCTGTTTGTTCACATTTTGCATAATACTGAGTGGTCACCGTTGGTGATACTGGCATGGTTACTAATACATTGTCCGTAGTTTGATACCATTTTATCACAAAGCCTTCTCCTGTACATCCCGTTGCGGTTAAAGTTGCCGAATTGCCACTATAAATAGTTGCTCCAGTTGCGACTGGAATAGCTGGATTCAACACCGTTAAAGTAACTACATTTGACTTCTCACTTGTTGCCGTTATGGCATTAAATGTTTGTTCACATTTTGCATAATATTCAGTTGTTACACTTGGTGATACTGGCATGGTTACTAATGTATTATCTGAGTTTTGATACCATTTTAACTCAAATGTTCCCGTACTTCCAGAACAACCTGTTGCAGTGAGCGTTAACGGTGTACTAATACAAGTTGTACCTCCTGTGGCAACTGGTGGATTGGGACTTAAAACTGTTACGGTTACATCAGCAGATTGAGAACTGATACAAGTAATACCATTCAATGTTGTTTCACATTTTGCATAATAGTTGCTCGTAGTCGTTGGCGAAACAGGCATTGTTACCAAAAGATTACCAACCGATTGATACCATTTCAATACATCACTCACGCCAGAACAACCCGTTGCTGTAAGCGTTACTGAACCTCCAAAGATAATTTGAGTACTCGCTTGTCCAGTTGGTGTTACAGGTGTTGGATTCACTGTTGCCGAAGTGGTTGCCATAGCTGTACATCCTGCTGCATTAGTTACAACAACTTGATAAGTTCCTGTTGCTGACGTAGTAGCGAGAAGAATTGACGGATTCTGCATGGTAGAACTGAATGAATTAACACCCGTCCAAGCAAATGAAACTCCACCTTCAGCAGATAAGTTCAGCGTAGTACCTGTACAAATTGGTGAAGTATTAGTTGCGGTTGCCATTGGTAGCGTATTTATCGTTACCGAAGTGGTAGCCATTGCAGTACATCCATTGTCATTTGTAATAATTAACTGGTAAATTCCTGTTGCAGCCGTTGTGACAGTTATAATACTTGGATTTTGCAAAGTTGAACTAAATGAATCTGGACCTGTCCAAGCATACGAGCCAGTAGGAACAAGTGTAGGAATGCTTAATCCTCCACCTAATAAATTTACGGTGTTTCCTACACAAACGGGCGAGTTACTACTTGCTGTTGCCACAGGTAGAGCATTTACCATTACTGAAGTAGTAGTCATGGCAGTACATCCATTTTCATTAGTAATGATTAGTTGGTATGTCCCCGTAGCTAAATTAGTCGCTGATGTAATACTTGGGTTTTGTAAAGTTGAGCTAAACGAGTTCGGGCCACTCCACGCATACGAACCCGTAGGAGCGAGACTTGGAACACTTAAACCACCACCTAATAAATTGATAGTAGTACCAGCACAAACAGGCGAGTTACTACTTGCAGTTGCGGTTGGTAAGGTATTTACCATTACCGAAGTTGTGGCAGCAGCAGTACAACCAGCAATATTAGTAACGACAACTTGATAAGTACCATTAGCCGAACTTGTTACGGAAGCAATACTTGGATTTTGTTGAGTCGAGTTAAATGAATTTACGCCAGTCCAAGCATAAGATACTCCTCCACTTGCAGATAGATTCAATGTATTTTCTGCACAAATAGGTGAATTACTACTTGCCGTTGCTGTTGGAGTTGCATTCACCGTTACAGCAGTCGTAGCATTGAAAACACAACCATTTGTATTGGTTACACTAATTGTATATGTTCCTGTTGCTAAAGTAGTAACATTAGCAATACTTGGGCTTTGCTCCGTTGAGGTAAAGCTATTAGGCCCACTCCAAGCATAAGTACCTGTTCCTGTACCAGTGAGATTCAATGTATTTCCTGCACAAATGGGTGAATTACTACTTGCCGTTGGTACTACTGTTGCACCTGGCACATCTATTCTTAAATTATAATTACTACAACCTGTTCCAGAATTTACCTCATGCACCACCACTACAATAGTTCCATTTGCTGGAATGTTTACTTCATAAAATCCCGTTGCTGGAAATGATGAACCGTGGTCTGCTAAGTAATTTGAACTCACAGAAGTAGGATTAAAACTACCCAAATAAGCCGCTGAAAATATACTCGTTCCACAACCTGATGTTAGACCAATTGTGGCACAAACGGGTGCAGCGGTTGGGTTCGTAACGGTATAGCTGTCATAAAATCTTGCACCTGTTGTTGTGAAATCACCAGGATAACTTGTTGGAGATGCACAAGTTGATACTGTTGCAAAACGATTCATTCTTCCTGTTTGTTGAGCATCACCCTCAACCAATGAGTTACTAAAGACAAAATTTCCAAATTTCACTGCCGTTGTATCACGAGATGAACAGTTAAATTGATTGGTTACAATTGCTCGATAAACCCCAGCAGTTGTAATCTCTTGCGTTTGAGTAGTTCCTCCAAATGCTGTAAATGAATTGGGGTTTGCTATTCCTGTAAGACTTCTTTGCCATGCGTAAGTATAATTGGGGTCGGCAGGGGCAGAAAGCGTTGTGCTACTTCCAGAACAAAAAGCAGTTCCTGCATCGGTTATTGTTGCCGTTGGATTTGGATTAACCGTTACTGTTGCCGTGATTGGCGTACCTGTACAGATTGTCCCTGCATTGGTATATGATGGCGTAATGGTAAAAGTTACTATTATTGGAGAAGCAGTGTTATTCACTAAATTCCCTGTAATATTACCCGTTCCACTTGCTGCAATACCTGTTACTGTGGCGGTATTATCTCTTGTCCAGTTAAAGACTGTTCCAACCACCGTAGCACTTAGCATAATCCCATTATCTTTTGGTAAGTCAGGTACAACGTTAGGATTATCATTTTCTGAATTTGTATTCGTTCCACCTGTTAGATTCGATAAAGTAATACCCGAAATAGTCGTTCCTGAGCATATTGATTGGCTTGGAATACTGGCACTTGCCGTTGGAATGGGATTAATAATAACCGTTGCCATAACAGGTACTCCAGCACACATACCTACGGGTGTAATAGTAAACGTAACCGTCAAAGGAGCATTTGTGGTATTTGTTAATGACCCCGTAATATCTTCCGAACCACTTGCTGCAATACCCGTTGCTGAAGTAGTATTGTCTCGTGTCCATGTATAACTTGTACCTGTTCCTGTTAAAGTAATTTTTGTAATTGCCTCTCCACTACAAATTGTTTGTGTACTTGGCGTTACAGATACTGTTGGTGCTGGACTAACAGTTACTGAAGTTGTAGCCATTGCAGTACAAACTCCCATTACCTGAAAAGTATAAACCCCAGAAGCAGCAACAGTAACATTTGAAATGGTTGGGCTTTGAGCTGTTGAAGAATAACTATTAGGACCAGTCCACAAGTAAGTTCCAACGCCTCCACCTGTTAATGAGAGATTTGCACCAACACAAGCGGGTGAATTACTACTGGCAGTTGCTGTTGGTGTTGTATTAACAGTTACAGCCGTTGTTGCAGACGCTGTACACCCTGTTAAGTTAGTAACTCTTAATGTATACGTACCACCACTTGCCGCTGTAACATTTGTGATAGCTGGGTTTTGACTACTCGAAGTAAATGAATTTGGTCCAGACCATAAATAACTCGTTGCAAGCGTCGAACTCAAGTTCAGCGTTGTTCCTGTACAAACAGGCGTATTACTACTTGGAGTTGCTGTTGGTAATGACGATATCGTAACGGCATTGGTTGCCACTCTTCCACTTGCACAACTTGTGGTTTCGCATGATGCGTAGTAAGTTGTGGTAACCGTAGGCGATTGTGATAAATTTGTTCCTGTTCCAATGCTTGTTCCTCCCGTTGAGACTGTGTACCAATTAAGTGTTCCACTTGCACAAGTAGCAGAAAGAGTTACACTTCCATTGGGGCAAACCGTTATACTATTAACTGAAACGGAAGTAGCTTTTACATTAATGAAATCAAAAGGAACAACGAACGTACACATTCCTTCTGCGGGTACATTTGTTACTTGGGCATAAAGCGTTTGTGTACCTGTTGGTATTGTATTATTAGCCGTAAATTTGTTAGTAGCTTCATTATAAGTACCCGCCGAAATCGTTGCGGCAGCATCTGTAAAAATTCCACTTACTGTATAATTATTAGTACCTCCCAAAGTGAAGATTGGGCAAGCATTTGTAATGACCACTTTGTTATTGGTAATGCTTGAAACGGTTTTTGCTTTTACTACGCCATTATTAGTAAATGTACCATTATTCGTAAAATCGTAAGTATTTAGCATTTGTATTAAACCTGCATTAGTGGTTGTTCCTCCATTTTCATAAAGACCTGCTCCTCCTGTCATTAATATTTTACCACAAGCATTATTAGTAATGGTTGAACCACTTGGATTTGAAATACCGCTTCCTGCTGTAACACTGATAGTTCCAGTATTTATTACACTTGACCCACTACTACCCAAACTTAAAGCATAAGTTCCCCCTGCATAATTGATAGTTCCACGATTTGTTAGAGTTAGAGTATTGTTATTAGCTTTAAAATCACCATTAAATATCCCTGTGCTTTCATTTGTAAAAGTAAGATTACCAAATTGGAGTGATGCACCATAGAGGTTATTGGTAGTAATTGTTCCTCTATTGGTAATACTTGCCGTAGCTCCAATAGCAAGCCCAGTGCTGCTTCCACCACCGCTCAGGTTTATTGTTCCGTCATTGATAAGATTACCACCCTGTAAAGTGAGTACAGCGGTTGTACTACTTGCATTCAATGTACCACCATTATTAACGGTTAGCGTTGCACCGGAATTAACGTATATCAGTTTTACACTCGGCACAGTACCCGAAATAGTAGGTTGATTAGTTTTTAAATCAATAACAACCGCACTATTGGTAGCATCTGGCACCCAAGCAGGATTCCAGTTACAGGCAGTATTCCAATCGGTGCTGATAAGTCCTGTCCAATTAATCCCGACATTGCCAGGCGATGAAGCCAAAGGCGTACTAACTGTTACATTTACATTTGAAGTTGACCCACTCGTACAACTACCCACAGTACATTTTGCATAGAAAGATTTATTTGTAGAAACCGTTGGGGTACTACTGACAGGTGAATTATCGGAGGCATCGAACCATGATAATGTTCCCGCACAACCAGTCGCCGAAAGCGTAACCATTGCAGAGGTACACACAATTGAGGGAGTTACACTTGGGCTTGTTGGTACTGAGGGTTGTGTGTTTACAGTTACTGAAGTGGTGGCAGTTGAAGTACATCCGCTTGCATTTGTAACCCTCAAAGTATAAGTTCCTCCTGCCACGATTGTTGCATTGCTAATACTTGGGTTCTGTACAGTCCCAGAAAACGAGTTTGGTCCTGTCCATAAATAATTGGTGGCAACCGTTGATGTTAAATTCAATGTATTTCCTGCACAAACTGGGGTATTGCTACTTGGGGTTGCGGTTGGCAAGGCGTTCACCGTTACACTTACTGTTGCAGATGCCGTACAATTAGCACTACTCGTTTGAGTAATGGTATAAACGCCTGTTGCTCCAGTAGTTACATTTGTAATACTTGGATTTTGTAATGATGAAGTAAAGCTACTTGGTCCTGTCCATGAATAATTCGTACTCGCTGCCGATGTTAAATTGAGCGTTGTACCTGAACAAAGTGGTGAATTACTACTTGGACTTGGAATAGGATTGGCATTACCTGTTCCCTTAATGTTGATAACATAAGGACTATTCGTTGCATCATTATTGGTCAAGGTTATGGTAGCATTTTTTACCCCTGCTGAACTTGGGTCAAATTGTACCGTAAAAATAACCGAACCAGCCGCCGTAATAGGCGAAGTTGGTTGCGTTGTAATAGAAAACTGACCAGCATCTGCACCACCCAAAACTGCCAAAGGACTGCCTGAAAGGGTTAAATTTGTATTTCCAGTGTTTTTAATGGTATAAGTTTTACTGACTGTCCCACCTGTTACACAAACTCCTCCAAAATCGGTATTATTGGCAGTACCAGCCACTCCACCATTAGTAATGGCTATGTCTGAAGCATCAACAACCTCTATAATTGGTAATGTATTGACAACCGTATAGTTGAAATTATCAATATCACATTCTGTTAATGTACCAGCCGTAGAAACTTGAAGAGCGGTCAATAAAACGTTTTCAAGTGGTGTACCAGTGAAAGTTACATTTAATTGATACCCTGCACCACTGGCAGAAGTTGCCGTGATGGTTTTAGTAGTGCTTACTGTTCCGCCACCAAACAAAGTACCTGTAAAAGTTACTGAACCCGAAGAATGTGATGTTTCGGTTGTTCCAACCCAAGCATCTAAACCATTCAATTTGAAAACTTTATTGGCAGTAGTTAGCGAAAAAGTACCCTGATTACCGACCGCATTGTTGGTTGAGGTCAGATAAAAATTAGAAGACCCACTGCCAAAAGTGCTGGCTTGTCTTACCCGATAACCACCCGTTGCCGAGAAACTTACGCCACTTTCTGCAAAGGTGGTGGCAAGATTGGTTTCATCTTCAAAAGTTTCAATGACACTATCGTCGTTCAGAATTGTTCCAATACCTGTCTGTTTCAAATAAACCGTTCCGTTTGTAGCCCCCGAAAGTGTCATATTGAACCTTTCAATTGGCTCAATCGTAGCATCTTTCAAAACAGTTACATTAACAGTTTGAGTCAATGCTCCTCCGCTCGTAAAAGTTAAAGCGGTTGAAGGAAAAGCCGTATAGTCAGTACCTGCCGTAGCTGTACCATCCGAAGAAGCCACATTTACCGTAAATGAAGTTGTATTATTTGTACGAGTTACGGTAAATGTTGCCGTTGTTGAACCTCCACCCGTTCCTTCAATTACACTTACATCATCAATGGATAATTGAGTATTGGTAAGCGTTGCCGTTCCGTATTTGAAATTATCAATTTGAAGGTACTGAATGCCCGTAGGTGTTGAAAACGAAATAGCCGAAAGTTGAACCCCATCAAAAGGTGAACCTGCAAAAAGTACCGTAGAGTGAACATTTGTACCCGATGGTGTGATGGCTGCGGTATGTGTTATAGTACCTGAGCCATCAGCTTTAGTACCCGTAAAAGTAATTGTTCCGTTGGTAGGTGTAAAAGTCCAGTTGGGTGAAGAACCCGAAACTGCTGCCGACCATAAATCTATACTAATAACGTTGAACGATTTTCCAGGAGAAGTTATTTGTAAAGAACCTTGATTACCAACGGCGAAAGGTTCGGTAGAAGAAGCATAACCCGAAGTACCTCCTTGTCCAAAATTACCTGCATTTTTTACAAGTAATTTCCCTGTTGTTTGAAAAGCATTTCCACTTTGAGTGAAGGTTGAAGTTTGATGGGTTTCATCATCAAAAGGTTCATTGATAGCATCATCATCCACGATTGTTCCAGTTCCTGTGGCATCTAATAGCACGCCCCCCGAAGGATTGGAAAGTGTCATCGTGAAGGTTTCATTAGGTTCAACCGTTACATCACCGTTTACCACTACGTTTACCGTTTGGGTCAATGCACTACCTGCCGTAAAGTTTACTGTTGTTAAAGGAAATGCCGTATAATCAGTTCCAGATGTTGCCGTTCCGTTTGAAGATTGAACTTGTACTGAACTTGCTGCAGTATTATTACTCCGAGTAACGGTAAAAGTAAAATTACTTGTGCCTGAGTTACTTTCTGATTGGCTTACATCATCGATAGAAAACTGATTAGTTACAACTGCCTGTGTCGTGAAACCGATATGGTCTAACTGAGCATATTGTACAGTTGCAGAAGTTGAAACACTTAATGAAGTCATATAAACACCGTCTAAAGGTGTTCCTGCAAAATTTAATCCATCTACCATCATATTGGCTTCTCTTGTTTGTCCACCTGGCACAACACCCGTAGAAGCCACATTGACCGTTGCAGTAACTGTACTACCTCCTACTAATGTTCCCACAAAAGTAATTGCTCCGTTGGTCGCACCGTTACCATTGGTAGCGGTGGCAACGTATGCGGCAAATGAATTTATCTTAAATGAGGTACTTGCATTTTGTATTGTTATCGTTTTCGTAACCGTATTTCCATTTACTTGGATATAACTTGTTGAATTATTATATCCAAATGTCGTTACAAATTTTTGAAACGTAAGGTCTGTTGAAAAGCTAATGCCACTTTCTGAAAATGTATGGGGTGTTGTTGAATTGGCAGTTGATTCATTCTCAAAATCTTCTGTTGCTGTCACCTGTGCAAAAGCATTAATAGACATCAACAAAACAACACAAAAAGCCATCAGACCATTAAGCGTTTTATTGAAATAGGAATTGGTAAAGTTAGTTTTCATAATATTATGATTTTTGTACACTATTTGATTAAAATCATTCTCAAAAACAATATTGTCAGGCGGTGAACATTAATATTACTGTGAATCTGTTTAATAAATTTTAGGAGAATTTTATCCTAAAATATTTGATAGGAGAGCTTCACAAAAAGTTATCCCCCCTTAAACAAGTTCTATCTAAACATCAACAGCATTGATGTATTAAAACTCCAATGCTGTTGAAAATAAATCTTAATTTCTCGAAGGGAAAATACCTTGTGTTGCAATGCTATAATTGATAGCAAGATATGGCTGCATGTTATTATGTGGCTGACTTCCGCCTGCAATAGTAGTTGCAGAAGACATTTGTACTGGCGTTGTTGCACCATTCGCATAAATTGCTGGCATTGTACCACCTGTGCGTCCTTGAGAAGCCAAAGAAGCACTTTGTGCAGTAGCTTGCGTTGGTCCATCACCTGATGCTGTCATAAAGTGATTGTGTGCAGGCATTTCTGTGCTAATCAATGTATGATTTTCTTCGCCTGCTTGTTGACCAATAACATAAGAACTCAATCCAGGTCCTTGACCCATACCAATCGGTACTCTACTTTGAAGGTTAGGTAAGGCAAATGTTGTTTGCCCATTACCTCCATAGGTAGTGCCCAACAAAGAGAATAATGCTGTATTTTGGGCAATACTGAGTATTTGTCCATTGCAAAGCATCCAGCCACGTGGAGCGAAGTTGAAGCCAAACATGGCTATCATACCAATGTACGGTTGATCCATAGTTAAAATTTGATTAAATAGTTAGTAATAAATTGTTTAGATAATTAATAAATTCTTAGTTTCTTGAAGGGAAAATGCCTTCTAATGCTATACAGAAATTCATAGCAAGGTATGGTTGAATATTATTGTGAGGCTGGTTTCCGCCTGCAATAGTAGTTGTAGAAGACATCGGTACTGGCGTTGTTGCACCATTCGCATAAATGACTGGCATTGTATCACCTGTGCGTGACTGAGAAGCTAAAGAAGCTCCTTGTGCAGTTGCCTGTGTTGGGCCATCACCCGAAGCAGTCATGAAATGAGTATGTGCTGGCATTTCGGTACTAATCAGGGTTACTGTTTGAGTACCAGCTGCTTGTCCAATAAAATAGGAGCTAAGCCCTGAGCCCTGACCCATGCCAATAGGTACTCTACTTTGAAGATTGGGTAAGGCAAATGTCGTAACCCCATCACCGCCAAAATAGGTGCCTAACAAGGCAAATAATGCTGAGTTTTGTGCAATAGAAATCAATTGTCCATTACAGTATGCCCAGCCACGAGGAGGAAAATTAAATCCAAATATGGCTAACATTCCAAGATAAGGAGTCATAGTGTTAAATAGTTTAAATGGTTATTAAATAAGAAAATATGTATTTGGGGTAAGTAATAAATAATATTTTTTATTGAATTTGAGGTTTTTAAATCTGCTTAAACTGTCTCAAAACGGTCTTTTTTAGGTGTGGGAGTATATTTGAAAAATAGGTTTGGTATAGGTGAAAATACCTGTTTTATCAAAGAAGATAGTTTTTTTGCTTTGCCATGCTGATAATAAAATTTAGCTTTGCAATCATTAATTTTCCTAAACACATTAACTATCCAAAATATGATTGACTATCAAGACCATGTCTATGTTTCGCCAATTCTTAGCTTTTTAGAAAGAATAGGTATTCCTGTACAAATCACAACGTTAACCTCAGAAATGTCCCTTCCAGGAATACTTATTAATAATGGTTCTTTACAAATTGACCTTGCCCAATTAAAATTCCCTGGAGATTTATTACACGAAGCAGGTCGTATAGCCCTTGCCCCAAGTGCTGTTCGTTCCAGTCTTTCACATCCTATTGAATCGCAATTAGACTTTGATGTTCCCACCAATTCTATGATGACTATCGGATGGTCTTATGCCGCAGCTATTGAAGCAAATATTCCCTTAGAGGTTTTATTCCACCCTGAAGGATACAAAGGACAAAACGATAGTATTTTATTTGGTTTTCAGTCTGGTCAATATATCGGTTTGCCTATGCTTCAGTGGCTTGGTATGGCTTTTGACGCTCAAAATGCTGCCCAACATGGAGTACAGCCATTTCCTTCTATACAAAAGTGGTTTCGTCCTTAGCATTCAGGTATATATCAAATTGAACAGTAAGCAAATCTTCTTCAAACTTCGTTTTGGGTAATATGGACTTGAATTTTTCGGGTATCATATTAACATGAATGTTATCAACAAAAGCTTTTCCGTCGAAACCAAAATGGAGTTTAGTTAAAATTTCAGCTCCATTTTGTTTTTTAATTTTGAAGTAAATTCTTCGTGTATTATAAAATTTATCTTGATAATGCTTTTCAGGAAAATCCGTTTCAAAACTATAATTACCTTCCGAATCAGTAATGAGCTTTCCTTCATATTCAAATTTTGAAGGATTCTTTTCTGAATTGTTATGCCAAATCTCTATTTGTATATTTCGAGCAGCACTCAAATCTTCATAACAAACCTTACCGTTTACTTTTACTACTTTCTGTGCTTTCTTCGTTATTCGTAATGTTTTACTACTTTCTTTCGTCTGAGCGTTAATCAACAAAGGGGAAAAACTAAGTCCAAGCCCTAAATAGACAGAGTTTCTACAAAATTTTCTACGACTGTTTAACATAAGTTTTTGGTGGTTGGGATATATTTTATTTACAAATGTTCAGTAATAACCACCCAATATTCATTTATCCAGAAAAGACAAAGTTATGTTTGGTTGGTCTTTGATGTAAGGGTAAAAATACCTGTTTTATCTACTGACGAAATCTATCCATCAAGTCATAATGATACCTTATGCTTTACGAATAAATCAATGAGTTTTACTTAGGTAAATGAAATTATGTTGGGTGTATTTTTGTAAGTAGGAGTTTTTTCACACTAAATAAATAGTAGTAGAAAATGAAAAACTGTAAAGTTTTTAAATGAGAAAGGGTGTTTCTCAAAAGGTGAGATAATTGGTTTCATGAACAAACAAACGATTTTTGATAAAAAGCGTCTGTTTGTTCATTTTCATGTGTTAGTAATAGAGGTAATATCGTACTCATCTTTATGAGTTACATTCTTATCCAAGAAACCATATTAGGAAATGAATGCGTATTTTTTGATTGTGTGTTTATTATTCTTTCGGTCATTCCGAACCATTCCAAAATCGGAACTCCAAAATATTGTCCGTTATTAAAATTCTGTAAAATATTCTCGCTATCACCTTTATAACCGTCTGGATGAAAGACAATTGCAGGGTCAATCTCGATTTTCAAACAAGCTGCATACGTCCAAGCAATAACTGCCATTTCAATGGCTTCAGAATCATTTTGCCCTTCCAAAGAACCTGACAAGTTTTTACGCTCTTCGGGAAGCATCAAAGCAATATGACCAGCTTCGTGGAGGGTATCACCAATGTATTTTAACTGATTTTTATCAATCAGAAGCGTTCCATTTTTAATCAATAATCCAGGCAAAAAAGTCTGTTCAGCAATCTGACAATAGCTGATAGGAATGCCTATCTTTTGAATAAAATCGGTAATCTTGTGAAAAACCATTTCATTAAAGACCATACTGAGTAACTAAAAGAAATATTGAATAAATTATTGATTGAAAGGTAGAAAATATCAAATATTCTAAACTACTTTGGGAGAATACATTTATTAAGATTGTAACAAGAAGTGGGACAATATTATAGAATATTTTTTATCAAATGATAATTTTGAGCAATTTTGTTATGAAAAAGTTATTAAACGTATGCAAACAACAAAATTATGTATATGAATAATTATAAACTCCCTCAAACATACGAGATTGACCGTTTAAAAATTGACTTGAAAAAATGTCAAAATAAAGAATGGTTACTGCATTTCAACCAAAATGATTTCACAGGCAACTGGTCAAGTTTTGCTTTACGTTCCATTTCTGGTAGCGAATTAGACATTTTAGCAACACCTAATGCCACTTTTCAAGACACGCCAACGCTCAGTAACTGTCTGTATTTCAAAGAGATTGTTGATTCTTTTCAATGTGAAAAGGAATCGGTAAGGCTACTTTCCCTTTCTCCAAATAGTTATATCAAAGAGCATACAGATTCAGATGGAGGCTACGAAGATGGTTTTTTCAGAATTCATATTCCCATTCAGACCAATGACAAAGTAATTTTTACGGTCAACAAAAAACCTTTGCCCATGCGTGAGGGTGAATGTTGGTATGCAAACTTCAATAAGCCTCATTTTGTGTCTAATCATGGCGAGAATGACAGAATTCATCTGGTTATTGATTGTCTAAGAAATGATTGGTCAGACCAATTATTTGCAACCTTTGGCTATGATTTTGAGGAGGAAAAAAAGAGTAAATACAACCAACAAACCAAACTGATGATGATTGAACATCTATCATTGATGAAAACTGAGGTGGCAGATAATTTGATTAAACAGTTGCAAGGAGAATTGACACAATAAACGACTCCTCTAAAACTTTCTTATGATATTTATAGATTAAAAACACATCAAAACATGAATAATCATCCACTAAAGAACTGGATTCCTTTCCGATTAGATTTTTACGAAAAAGAATTATACTGTCGTTGGTTATATGTTGACGGTAAACAATATACTGAACCTTTCTTTGACGAAACCACAAGGCAATGCCGAACTTTTGAAGAAAATAGGAAACCTTTTTACTCTGTTTCTACCTTGAAAGGAATCGTTGATTTTTCTGAAAATATACCATCATTAGCTCCTACGGCATTTATTTTTCATGTATCACGTTGTGGTTCAACACTTTTGTCGCAATTGCTTTCGTTGGACGAGCAGAATATCGTCCTTGCTGAACCTCCGATTTTTGATGAAGTTTTACGAGAAATTACCTTCAAAAAACCTGACATTTCATCTGAAAAAATAGAAGAAACTTTAAAAGCTGTTGTCAAATTTTTAGGTCAAAAAAGAACTGGAAATGAACAAAATTTCTTCATCAAATTAGATAGTTGGCACATCTTTTACTACGAAAAATTAAGAAAATTATATCCCAAAACGCCCTTCATTTTCTCGTTCCGACGACCTGATGAAGTTATTCGTTCGCAGGTAAAAGAGAGTGGTATGCACGGTGTTCAAGGTTTGATTCAACCTGAATTGTTTGGCTTAACTTTGAACGAAATTTTGAATATCCAACGCCCAGTTTATATAGCGAAAGTCTTAGAAAAATACTTTGAGAGGTATTTAGAAATCATTGATAAAGATGAAAATGCTCTCTTTATTAATTATGCCGAAGGAATTTTGACAAGTTTAGATAAAATTGAACATTTTTTGACATTAAAAATTGACCCTGCCATCAAACAAAAAATGGTGGAACGTACTCAATTTCATAGCAAAAGCCCCAATACTTTTTTTGATGAGAAACCATTAGAAGATGAACTGCCCGATTATCAGAAAAATGTATTTGGAATGTATGAAAAACTATTACGAAAATGATAAATTCCACCATTTTAAATACTTTCAGAGAACATATTTTAGCCAATAAACCAATTGAGCAAAATGATTGGAATGCTTTTCAAGCTTCACTTTTTGAATATGGAATTGGTATGGAAGAAACCCTACATTTTCTCTATTTCAATCAACCGAATAGCTCAGATTTTCACACTTGGATTGATAAAAATAAGCAAATTTATCAAAATGATAATTTTGAACATTTCCCAGATGTGCTTAGTCAGGAGGATTTGGATTTTTGGAATGAAAATGGCTATATTGTTATCAAAAACGCCATTTCAAGACAAGATTGTGAAGAAACACAAAACGCAATTTTAGATTATTTGGAGGCTTCATTAGATAATCCAGCTTCTTGGTATAAAAACCACGAAGCAAAAGAAGGCTTAATGGTGCTGTTTACCAAACACCCAACTTTGGAGAGAAATAGGGCTTCTTTAAAAATCCAGAAAGCCTATCAGCAGTTGTACGAAACCGATAAAATTTATCGTGTAATAGACAAAGTAAGTTTCAACCCTCCTGAAAATGATTCATATAAATTTATGGGGAGTTTACTTCATTGGGATGTTAGTTTAAAGCTCCCAATTCCATTCAAATTACAAGGATTACTATATTTGACAGACGTAAAACAAGATAGCGGAGCTTTTCATTGTGTGTCAGGTTTTCATCATCAAATAGAAAATTGGATGGAAAATTTGCCCCAAAATGCTAATCCAAGAGAAACGGCAGTTCAAGAATTGAAGCCTATTCCCGTACTTGGAAATGCTGGAGATTTTGTGATTTGGCATCAAGCTTTGCCACATTGTGCCACGCCAAACACCAGTAATTTGCCCAGAATGGTTCAGTATTTGACGTACTTTCCTATTGAAAATCAGGAAGAAATAGGTGAGTGGCTTTGAGAATTTTGTTCAATTTTTCAAAATAAAATCCAACACTTTTTCCAAAGAATTTTCAAGGTTTTCTTCAGAGGTATCAATCACAAAATCGGGCTTTTCGGGAATGTCAAAAGTGTCATTTACGCCTGTAAGATTGTGGATTTTATCGGGATGATTTTCGGGTAAAAAAGCTCTTTCATAAAGTCCTTTTGTATCTCTTTTTCTGAGCGTTTCCATGTCGCATTTTACATAAATCAACTTGGCTTTATAAAGTGTTTTCAACTCATTTCGGGCAATGTTATAAGGATTGATTGCTGCAATAATGGTAATGACTCCGTTGCGAGATAAAAGATTCGCCACAAAACCAAGCCGTTTGATATTCTCAATTCTATCTTCTTTTGAGAAGCCTAAATCAGCACAAAGTGTTCTCCTAAATTCATCTCCATCAATAATTTCTACTTTGAGATTCATGGATAAACATCTTTCTTTTACTAAATTAGCAATGGATGATTTCCCTGAACCCGAAAGTCCAGTCATTTGAAATAATGGCATTTTTAGTGTGTTTTAAAACTGCAAGTAACAAAAAAAGCGACTCAAATAAAATTTGAATCGCTTTTAGTTATTGTTGTGTCAGTGATTATTCTGGTCTAACTTTCATAATCTTAACGGTTGTTCTTCTATTTTTTTGGTGTTCTGCTTCGGTACAACTTACGCCATCGGTACATTTGTTTACCAAGTCGCTTTCGCCATAACCTTTTGCTAACATTCTATTGCGTTCAATTCCCTTTTTGGCAATATAGTCAACGGCTGCTTGAGCTCTTTTTTCCGAAAGATTCATATTGTCTTGGGCATCTCCACGGCTGTCAGTATGCGAACCTAACTCAATAACCATTGAAGGGAATTTTTGTAAAGTTGCTGCCAATTTATCTAATTCACGAGCGGCATCTTTACGAATAAGAGCTCTGTTTGAATCATAATAAATATTGTCCATCGTAATTAAATCGCCTTCTTTGAATAGTCCAGAGTTTAATGAAATCTCTTTTGCCTTTCCTTTTTTTACTTTCTTTACTTTATTTACATTAGTTCCATAACCATCTTTTGAAACTTCCAATGTATAATCACAACCATCAGTCATATTAAAGGCATAAACTCCATCTGGCCCTGTCATTACTTGTTGAGTTGTATTGTCGCAATCATTTTTAAATGTTACCAATACGCCTTCAATTGGTGTTTTTTCAACTTCGGTTTTTACAATACCTTTCAATAATGATTTCTTTTTGGTAACCGCTTCTGGTGTAAATACAGGAGCAACAGGAACAACTACTTTTTCAACAACTGCTTGTGGTTCTGGCTCTGGTTCAACAATTTGCACTTTCATCAACGGCACATCCAATCTTGATGGTTCATCGTCAGATTCTCCTTTGGTTGAATATCCTACAAAGTTGGTTACGTAACCTTCTTTCATGATTTTCATTGAATAGTCTAAATTCTGACCTGTGCAAAATTTCAAACTTCCGTTTTTATCTGTTCTCTTTTTTTCAGAAGTTCCGCCTTTAGGATTGATTTCTACGTCTGTATCGGCAACGGGTTCTTTGGTTTCTGGGTCAAAAATACTCACAGTCATTTCACGACAATCATAAGCTGAACCGCCTTCACGAGAGAAACGATAAATATCATCGTCTTCACCACGTTTGCGGTCAGAACTAAAATAACCTGTTTTACGATTGCCGTCAGTAATAATCCCAAAATCATCATTTGGCGAGTTGAAAGGTTCACCTAAAGCAACTGGTTTGTTGGCATTTGCTCCGTTTTTGATTTCCACAAAAAACATATCTAAACCACCTTCACCTCCCCAACCGTCTGACGAGAAGTATAAATTACCTCTTTCATCAACAAATGGGAAAACTTCAACTCCTTTTGAATTAACATCTTTTCCTAAGTTTTTGGGGTCGCTCCAGTTTCCGCTTTTAAATTCCGAAACCCAAATATCCATTCCTCCAAAACCACCTTCACGGTCAGAGGCAAAGTATAAAAATCTTCCATCTTTTGATAACGAAGGGTGGGCCGTTGATACTTCATCATCATTAAAAGGTAATTCTGTGGCTTCTCCCCAAGCACCATTTACGTTTTCGGCTGAATACAGTTTCAGCTTCATTTCGTTGTCTTCGCTTGTTCCTTTTTCTCCTTCGTTAAAGTTATTTCTGGTAAAAATTATCTGAGTAAAGTCTTTATTGAACGTTGCAGGCCCTTCATGGAATTTAGTATTTAATGACTTGCTAAATATTTCAGATTCTGCAATTTGTCCTTTTACTTTGGCTACTGCTTCCTCTGTTCCTCCAAAGAAATTAAGTGTTTTTGAATCGTTGGCAGTTGGACGAGAATAATAATCGTTTCCTAAAGATTTTGCACCTCCCGAGGTAATTCTTTTTGTTTTTTTTGCATTGCCATCCGCTCCAAGTCCTTGAACTTTGGTTAAATCATTTAGATAAAATAAATCTAAATATCCACCTTTATCGTCCATCAAACTTGTTCCTGTACCTTTTCCCGAACAGAATACAATTCCGTCACGGTAATACATTGGACTAAATTCTGGATTGGAAGTATTGAAGTCTAAAAAATCAACCTTATACTTACCTTTTCCATTAGTCAAAGCACTTACATCTTGAGATATTTTGGCATTACTTGAAGTTGATTTAAAAGATTGTGCATTTTGACTTTCAACAACTTGAGATGCACTGTATTTATCTAAAAAATCTTGAGATTCTTTAAATTTACCATTGTCTGCTAATACTTGAGCAAATTGAAGATAAGATTTGGCATTTTCCCCTATTAAATCTCCCGTCGATGCAAAAACTTGACGAAATACACGTTCTGCATTAGAGCCGTCTTTCGCTTGCTTATAACTGGTAGCTAATTTTAAAAGTACCGATAGTTTATCGTTTTCAGATAAATTTGCGGAACCGTCTTTTAGTACCTGCTCAAATTTTTGAATGGCAGTCGGATAACTCCGTAAATCAAAATGACGAATAGCGTCACTCAACAACGGATTGGTTTGTTGGGCAGAAACATTACTCAAAAGAGCAGTCGCCAACGTGAGGGTAAGTCCAATTTTTCTTAACTTAGGCATCGTGTTAGTATCTTAAGTCCTTATATATTCTGACAAAGTTCGTTCCATAAACGCATCGTCGTAAAAATTATAATTATCAGTAAGGATTTTTGATGGGTATTTTAAGCGGAAATGATTGAATAAAACTACATTATTCATCAATTTAATAGCATAAATCATGCCAAATTAACTTTTGTTATGGATAAATATATTCTGTAAATGTCTGAAAAAAAGCTAATTAGTAGTTTTGTGCGATGATAAAGTTAGAATTTGTAATTGTATTACTGAAGTTGAAATCTCAAAAAAGAAAATATGTTAAAAAGTTTTTATAATGAAGCCTACCTCGAAGCAGGATTAGATGAAGCAGGAAGAGGTTGCTTAGCAGGTCCAGTAGTAGCAGCAGCGGTGATTTTACCAAAATATTATGAACACGAATTATTAAATGATTCAAAACAATTGACCAAAAAACAGCGAGAAATTCTGCGGGTTGATATTATCCGTGATGCTCTTGCGTATGAAATTTCATCAATTTCTAATCAAGAAATTGATGAAATTAATATCCTGAAAGCCAGCATGAAAGCCATGCACTTGGCGATTGATAAACTCAAAATTCGCCCCGAACATTTGTTGATTGATGGCAATCGTTTTCCCGTTTATCCACTCATTCCGCATACTTGTATTGTGAAGGGTGATAGCAAATTTATGTCAATTGCGGCAGCTTCCATTTTGGCAAAAACGTATCGAGATGATTTGATGGAAAATCTCTCCAAAGCATTTCCAGAATATGGTTGGCAACAAAATGCAGGTTATCCAACGGTGAAACATCGTCAAGCTATTAAAGAATTTGGCGTAACAGTTCATCATCGGTTGACGTTTAGATTTGAGCGATAAAATTGGTTCTATTATGATTTATATAGGGATTCATTTGTCTGATTAACGCTGGCAGGGTTCCAAAATCCTGCCAGCGTTCTAACCCGTATAAATTATAGAAGAAGCATAAATTTTATTACATTTGTAAAAATAAAATCATGCTAAAAAGAGGAATGAAACCTGCACATCCAGGTATACTAATCAGAGAAAATATAGAAGGCTTACGTGCAGAAGGTAAAAATATTACCATTGAAGAAGTTGCAAAGGCTTTGGGTATTACCCGCAAGACACTTTCTGCTGTGCTGAACGGGCATCATGGAATCAGCCCTGAAATGGCTATTAGGCTTTCAGAATCATTTGGAACAACTGCAAAATTTTGGCTAAATGTTCAAAGAAATTATGATTTATTTGAAGCTGAAAAGACCGTTCAACGTCAAAATATTATTCATCTATGGGAACGCCCTTTGATGGCTGAAATGGTTTAAATCACTCCGTACTTGAAAACGAAGCGTCATCCGCTCAAAACTCCACACTCCAAAAATGTCTTTCCGTTCAATACTCGCTAAACCTTTTGCCTCTTTCGTAGTAAATAATCGCCGAAAATGGGAACAACGTGCTGTCGAAACGCAACTTTCTTTGATGAAATCGTTGGTTTCTGACGCTTCATATACGCTTTTTGGAAAAGATAATAAATTTAGTCAAATTTCTGATTATCAAGATTTTAAGCAGTCAGTTGCCGTTCAGGATTATGAAAATCTAAAACCGTATATTGAAAAAGTAGTCGCTGGTGAACCTGATATTCTCTGGAAAGGAAAACCGCTCTATTTTGCCAAAACTTCGGGTACAACTTCGGGAGTAAAATATATTCCAATCTCTCAAGAATCCATTGGTTTCCATATCAACGGAGCAAGAGATGCTTTGTTGAGTTATGTACACGAAACGGGCAACTCCAAATTCTTAGATAAAAACCTCATTTTCTTGTCGGGTTCTCCCGAAATGCACAAAAAGAATGGCATTTTCACGGGGCGACTTTCGGGTATTGTCAATCACCATGTACCGAGTTATTTGCGGAGTAACCAAATGCCAAGTTATGAGACGAATTGTATTGAAGATTGGGAAACAAAACTTGAAAAAATCATAGATGAAACCATCGACAAACCGATGTCTTTAATTTCTGGAATTCCACCTTGGGTACAGATGTATTTTGATAGAATTCAAGCTCGTACTGGGAAGAAAATTAAAGACGTTTTTCCAGAGTTTTCATTGTTTGTATATGGTGGCGTGAATTTTGAACCATATCGTGCAAAGCTTTATGAATCAATTGGTTATAAAATAGATTCTATCGAAACTTATCCCGCTTCCGAAGGATTTATTGCCTACCAAGATTCTCAAACAGAAGAAGGTCTTTTGATGCTTTTAAATTCGGGAATTTTCTATGAGTTTATTCCCGTAGAAGATTATTTCAAGCCCAATCCTCGACGTTTACATATTGGAGAAGTACAATTAGGTGTCAATTATGCCGTAGTGATGAATACCAACGCTGGGCTTTGGGGTTATTCTATTGGTGATACCGTAAAATTTGTCTCTTTAAATCCGTATCGTATCGTGGTTTCGGGTAGAATTAAGCATTTTATTTCCGCTTTTGGTGAACACGTAATAGGAGAGGAAGTTGAAAAAGCGATGCAGTTTGCTATGCAACGTCATCCCGAAGTAGAATTGGTTGAGTTTACCGTTGCCCCGCAAGTAAGCCCACCAGAAGGCGGATTACCCTATCATGAGTGGTTAATTGAGTTTTCAAGAGAACCCCAAAATATGGAAAATTTCGCCCAAGACCTCAATCAAAAATTAGCAGAATTGAATGTCTATTATGATGATTTAATGACAGGGAATATTCTTAGACCCTTGAAAATTAAATCATTACAAAGAGATTCTTTTATTAATTATATGAGGAGTGAAGGGAAATTAGGTGGTCAAAATAAAGTACCAAGATTGTCGAATGATAGAGGAATTGCGGATAAATTGTAGTTTGCGTTTAGGGGAATTAACATATCAAATTGTCTATACTATACAAATAAAATAATTTATAACTATGAAGAAAAAGCTCATATTGTTCATTTGCCTATTATTGGGAGTAACGCAACTTACTATTGCCCAGGATTATTTCAAGAAAGACACCACTAAAACGGTATCTAACCTTTTCATTATTCGCCTAAAAGATGGGACTGTACTGCGAGGTAGAATTGTTGAACAAAATACCCAACAAAGTAAAATCCAAACCGAAAATATGGGTACGGTTACGGTAAATGCCAATCAGATTGTTAGTATGAACCTAATGAATAATAATCAATCTATTGGCGAAAAGCCTTATTACGAAAATAAGTTTGTCAATCGTTTTGTAATTACACCGTCTGGGTTTGCCATGGAAAAAGGAGCGATAGAGTTTCATAATTATATGCTTTATTACAGTGAATTTGCGGCGGCTTTGGGCAATAGATTTAGTTTAGGGTTTGGATTTATAACTATTTTACCCGCAGAAGGCTATAATTTGAAAGCAAAAGCAACACTGATTGCAAAAGAAAATTTCAATTTTTCTTTGACAGGAAATCTCATCGGAGGAAGACGTATTGGGAATACAACGGTTTTAATTCCTTCGTTCAGCTTTGGGAAAAAAGATAATTTTTTAAATGTTAGCCCTATTTTTTTTACCGAAAGTCGTTCTGGAAGTTTTGGAATGTCGGTCAGCTATATGAAAAAGGCTTCGCCAACGCTTACCTTTTTTACCGAAAACATATTTGCTGTTGGTAATGGGGTAAGTATTAATGATGGAGTTATTCTTTCGGGAGGTTTACGTTTTGACCGTTTGTTTCATGCTTTTGATTTGAATATAGTCATTCCGACAAATACTGGAACATTAGGATTATACTTAATTCCGACCGTTGGTTATCATTTAAAACTGAACAGACAATAGCAATTTTTTGATGAATATTTGATACCTTTATACAAACCCCAAAAACCCTTGTAAGTCGGCAAGACTTACAAGGGTTTTTTTGTGGGAATGACCAGTGATGAGCAGCAATTTGAGCAATTAATTGATGGTATTTTAGCCAATGGATATGCTATTTGTGATGATTTTTTAGCTAAAAATGAGGTTGACAACCTTTTAGAAACCTTCTCGAAACGTTATGAAGAAGGAAAGTTTAAGGAGGCTGGAATCGGAAAACAAAGCGAAGTACAGAAAGCCTCATTAATTAGAGGCGATGAAATTTTATGGCTCGAAACCGATTCTACAAACTCAGCAGAACGTGTACTTTTAGATAAAAATCTGGCTTTTGTAAAATACCTAAACCAAACTTGTTATTTAGGAATTGTCGATACCGAAATTCATTTTGCCAAGTATGATGTAGGTAAATTTTACCGTCGTCACCGAGATACTTTTCAAGCTCAAAAAGGGCGTATTTTGTCAGTTATCTACTATTTGAACACCAATTGGATTCCCGAAAATGGCGGAAACCTCATTATTTATACGCAGGAAAATAATGTTGAAAAAGCAATTACCATTTCACCATTGGCAGGACGTTTAGTGTGTTTTGAAAGCGAAAAATTAGACCATGAAGTTACAGAAGCCTTTGCCGAAAGATTTAGCGTAACAGGCTGGCTGTTGAATAGAAAATAATTGCTTTACATTTTCACCTTCACATATTTTTCAATATTTAATCTATTTACGCCAATACTATCAATTTTTTCTACGCCTGTTTGAATTAAGGTGTCATTTTTAACCGTTACCGTAAATTCAAATTTGTTGTTTTCCCATTCTCTGGCGTTACAATATTCTAAAAATTCCGTGTATTTATCGCCTACTAAAGTATATTTGCCACCACCCGCACCAAACGAAGCAGTTGAATCTTTACCTTTATTCAAATCATGATTTAAGAAAGAAAAATGGGTATCATTAATAATTTTGATGGCGTTTTTATCTTTTGTATAATCGGTAAAAGTCGTGTCTCCTTTTTCGATAATAGTACCCGATACTAACGCCCAAGTGCCAAGAATTGATGATGAAGCATTTTGCTTTGATTCAGTTTTACAAGAAATAATAAGGGATGAAATGACAATAATTGAGAAGATTTTTTTCATTGTTGAGCGTGTTTTGAGATGAATTGGTAAGTTATCAAGATACACTCAAGGACTTGTCTTTTTCTGCGTGGTTTGGTAGAGATTGAAGGTCGTAAAAAAACCTTTGTAGTAATAAAATTAATTATTCTACAAAGGTTATACAGCGTTATACACTAATTAAATTTCTATAATCATACTTTTCGTAATATCCTGTATTCTTATTTTCCTTCTTTAATTCGATTAACTCATTTTTCACTTGAATTCCAATCCAATATTCTGGCTTTGTGTGAGAAAAATGGCTCAATTTCAAAACTAATTTTGGATTTAGTTTCCTTTCTCCAACAAGGTATTTATGTAGATTGCTATCTTTCATTTCAAATAAATCGGCTAATTTTTTTTGAGTTATGTCAAGTGTTTTTAAATACATTTTGACAAAATCCAGTACCTTTAAAATTTCCTCATTTTCATTGTCATTTCTAATATAATCTTCAATTTTATATTGAATTGAAAGTAATTGATTTGTTAGTTTTCTTTCTTTGGATTGCTTTTCAGAATGGAGCAAGATAAATTGTTTTAATTCATCTTGTTTGTCATCATTCCAAATATCATTAACTTGAATTACTTGACCTTTCATGATAATTATTTTAAAAATTCATTAATTAATTTTTCGCCTCCTTCTGGAGGAATAACCATTGTTGTTTTGCCAAACTTTAGTGCATTATATTTCTTAGAATAAAGAGACATTAGTTTTATTTCATTCTCTTTGTATTCTTCTAACACATCAAATGCTAACCAACCTTTATAGTCGCCTTCGCCATGAATAAAGCTTAATCTACAAGCAAAGGCAATTAAACAGCCTGCAACTTTATCATATTTTCGATTTTCACTTTTATTATGGGGTGCTACTTCTATAAATGCCATATAAGGTTCAATCTTATCCTTCATCTTGAATATTAGACAGCCTTCTATAATATTGGATGTTTCTTCACAGATTAGGACAAATGTTTTAAACCCCTTTGTTTTTGAGTGTTTTTTAAAATTAAACCTCCACGCTTCGGTTATTGAAGGAAGAACTATTTTGTTTTGTGCAGTATCTATAATCTCTGCATCAACAAAAATATTATCATTTACATTTAGTATTTTTATTTTCATTTATATGTGTCAACTAAGCATACAAAGATATAATATTTAATTATACAAAATGTATAATTTTGTGCAAAAATAGTTGCTATTCTATAAAAATAAAAAAAGCCCAAACGTAGTCTGGGCTTTTCGATTCTTATAATGCTAATTCCTTCTTTTCTTCTGGAAAAATAAAATGAATGGGTTTCGATACCTTTTCTTTCAGCAAAGCGATTTCTAACACTTCATCTACATAATCTACATAATGAAATTTAACGTCTGCAATATACGAAGGCGTAATTTCCTCAATGTCTTTTCTGTTTTTATAACAAAGGATAACTTCTTTAATACCAGCACGTTTGGCAGCTAAAATCTTCTCTTTGATACCGCCAACAGGTAAAACTTTTCCACGTAGCGTAACTTCGCCTGTCATTGCTAAGTGTGGTCTTATTTTACGTTGGGTTAATGCCGATGCAATTGAGGTTGTCATGGTAATACCTGCCGATGGCCCATCTTTTGGCACTGCTCCTGCGGGTACGTGAATATGAAGATTATAATTATCAAAAATTCTGTAATCAATTTCATAATCATCAGCATGAGCCCGTAAGTATGAAAGTGCCGCCATTGCCGATTCTTTCATTACATCACCTAACTGTCCAGAAAGCGTTACGCCACCTTTTCCACGATTTAGAATTGATTCGATAAATAAAATATCGCCTCCAACGGGTGTCCAAGCCAAGCCTGTTACTACGCCTGCGGTATCGCTGGTTTCGTATAAATCTTGGTCATACATTTCTTGACCTAATAATTTAACAACTTCTTCGGGTCTAACTGTTTTCGGATATTCCTCTTCCATCGCAATTGATTTGGTGATTTTCCGAATCAATTTTCCTACTTGTTGCTCCAATTTACGCACGCCTGATTCTCTGGTATAACCTTCTACCAATTTTTGCAAAGCTGCATCGGTAATGGTCAAAGATTTATTGTCTAAACCATGTTCTTGTTTTTGCTTTGGAACAAGGTGTTTTTTGGCAATCTGCACCTTTTCTTCCATCGTATAACCACTGATGTCAATGATTTCCATACGGTCACGGAGGGCAGGATGAATACTGTCTAATGAATTGGCAGTGGCGATGAACAAAATTTTAGAAAGGTCGTATTCAACCTCTAAATAATTATCCATAAATGCACTATTTTGCTCAGGGTCAAGGACTTCCAAAAGTGCTGACGATGGGTCGCCACGGTGGTCTGCTCCAACTTTATCAATTTCGTCTAAGATAAAAACTGGATTGGCTGAACCTGCTTTTTTAATGTTCTGAATAACTTTTCCTGGCATTGCACCAATGTAAGTTTTGCGGTGTCCTCTGATTTCAGATTCATCGTGTAAACCACCCAATGCCATTCTTACGTATTTTCTACCTAATGCTTTGGCAATTGATTTTCCGAGAGACGTTTTTCCAACTCCTGGAGGGCCATAAAGACATAAAATTGGGGCTTTCATATTGCCCTTAATTTTCAGAACTGCTAAATATTCAATGATTCTTTCTTTGACTTTTTCAAGTCCAGAATGGTCAGAATCAAGAACCTTTTGAGCTTTTTTGAGGTCGAAATTATCCTTCGTGATTTCGTTCCAAGGCAAATCTGTCAATAATTCAACGTAATTCATCAACATTGGATATTCTGCCGACATTGAGTTGGTACGTTGTAATTTATTCAATTCTTTCTGAAAATGGTCGCCAACTTCTTTATTCCATTTTTTATTAGCTCCCTTTGCTCGAACTTTATCAAGTTCAGCTTCTGGATTTTCAACGCCTAATTCCTCTTGCAAAACTTTTATTTGCTGACGAAGGTAATAATCACGTTGTTGTTGGTCAATGTCGCTGCTTGCTTTGCTCTGAATTTCTCGTTTAATTTCTAATAAATCAATGTCATTCATCATCAATTCTAATAAACGACGAGCTTGGTCGAGTCCATTCGGAATTTCTAATAATTGCTGTTTTTCAGAAACTTCTGCGTTTACATTGGCAGAAAGAAAATGAATTAGAAAGTTGGGCGATTCGATATTATCGAGAGCAATTTGAGCTTCACGAGGTATTTCTGGATTCAAGAATAAAATTCGAGAAGCCATTTCACGCAAAGATTGAATTAAAGCTTTATTTTCTTTATTCAATTTTGCAGGAAGATTATCTTCAATATAGGCAACTTTTGCAATGAGATTTGGCTCTGTTTTGGCGTATTCTTGTACCTCAAAACGCTTGCGTCCTTGCACAATAATCGTAGTATTTCCACCAGGTAAAACAATCATTTTTAAGATATGTGCTACCGTTCCGATTTTATATAAATCTTCTCCTGTTGGTTCTTCTTTATTAGGATTTGCCTGTGCAATTACTCCCAAAGTACGATTTCCTTTATATGCTTTTTTAACCAAACGAACCGATTTTTGTCTTCCAACGGTCACAGGAATGACCATGCCTGGAAATAAGGCAATATTGCGAACAGGCAAAATGGGTAATTCATCTGAAAGTACCCCTAATTTTTCATCATCAATTTCTTCTCCTCCGAGCGGGATTAGCTCAATGTTATCAAAATCAGTTATTTCGGCAAGTCTAAGATTATTCAAAAAATTTTTATCGTAACTCATATTGTTCTGAAAGTAATTAAAATTGGTTGGTGAATAGCGTTTGAGGTATGGCTATTTTTAGTGGTTTTGATTTTATAATTTTTTTGCAAAAAGCTTTATTTATGATTCTCAATATTTAAACTGAAATTTCTGCCACTATGACATAACATATAAAATTAATGTTAAAATTCCCAATCACAAAAGTGATTTATTAAATGGTCAAACCCTGTGCCATTTGACAAACTGGCAGGGCTTGAATGTGCGGTAAGTCTCAAGTTCCAACACTAAATCCCAACGCCTACTCAGTACATTAAGAAAACAAATCAATAATATCATTTTGAGATAACTTTTTCAAGAAACCGTCCTCTGTACTAATAATATCTTTGGCGATGTCTCGCTTTTTATCTTGAAGCAGTAAAATTTTCTCCTCAATGGTATCCTTACAAATCATACGATAAGCAAATACCTTCTTCTTTTGTCCAATACGGTGCGTTCTGTCAATGGCTTGTTGCTCAACCGCTGGATTCCACCAAGGGTCAACTAAATATACGTAATCCGCCTCTGTAAGGTTGATTCCGACACCACCCGCCTTCAAACTCATCAAGAAAACACGACATTCATCGTCTTCTTGGAAGTGATTTACACGGTCTGCACGATCAGTTGTTTTTCCATCTAAATATTCAAATTTGATTTTATGTTTTTCTAAATGTCCTTTTATTAAATCCAACATTTTTAGGAATTGGCTGAAAATCAATATTTTATGATTTCCTGCATTCTCTTCAATCTCACGAATGATTTCGCCTAATTTTGCTGAAGTTTGGTCATATTCGCCCTGTTCATTTAATAAGGCTGGGCTATCACAAATTTGACGAAGTTTTAAAAGTGCCTCTAAAATCAAGAAAGATGATTTTTCCTTTCCATCGGTTGCCATTTTGTCCACCAATTTCTGACGATAAAGTTCTCTGAATGTATCATAAACTTTGCGTTGTTTGGTGTCCATTTCGCAATAAATGATACTTTCTGTTTTATCTGGTAAGTCTTTGGCAACTTCTTCTTTGGTACGCTTCAACATAAAAGGATACACAATTTTACGGAGTTGTGCTGCCTTCTCTTTATCCTGAAGTTTGTCAATTGGGTTGGCAAATTCAGTTTTGAAGAATTCTCCGCTTCCCAATAAACCTGGATTGATGAATTCCATTTGAGAATATAAGTCGAAAGTATTATTCTCAACGGGTGTTCCAGTCATTACCAAACGATTTCTTGAGTTTAATAATTTAACCGCTTTGGAAATTAATGAATCAGGATTTTTAATAGCCTGAGACTCATCAAGAATAATATAGTTAAAATGGAATTCACGGAAAAGTTCAATATCTGAACGAACCATTCCATAAGTTGTTAGAATAATATCATACTCTCTCCAATGTTCATTTGCCTTCTGACGAGTACCGCCACGATGGACGTACAACTTCAAATCTGGACAAAATTTAGCGGCTTCAGCTTGCCAGTTGAATATCAAAGTGGTTGGTAAAACTACTAAATTTACAGCCTTTGAATCACGGTTTTGTTGTTCCTGCAAGAAGGTTAGCATTTGTAAGGTTTTACCAAGCCCCATATCATCTGCAAGGATTCCACCCCATGAAAATTCATCCAAGAAATTCAACCACTTGAAGCCCTCTACTTGATAATCTCTAAGTTTAGCTTCAATGTTATTTGGTAATGGAATTTCTGCCATTTCCTTGAAATTCAGCAGTTTGCTTTTCTTTTCAAATAATTCCTGTTCAATTTCAAAGCTATCAATATCTTTGCTCAATTCATCAATTAAAGAAAAATGAAGTTTTGAAACTTGTAATTCATCTCCCTTAATTCGTCCAAATTTTAAAATATTTTCGTATTTTTTTAACCATTCTTCAGGTAACATTCCTAACGTACCATCTTTCAATTCAACGTAGTTTTGTTTCTTTAAAACTGCTTTTTGAATTTCTTTAATGCCAACCATTTGGTCGCCAAATGTCACTTCAATGTGCATATCAAACCAATCAATTCCAGAACCAGCTTTAATGTTAAATACCGCTTTATTAGGATTATATTTGAATTTCTTTAATTCTTTGAATCCCAAAATAGTTATATTCTGTTCTTTCATGGCTTCAAAGAATTTGAATAACCAACCATCTTTTAAAACGTCATTAAATGGCAAGAAAAAGAAAGGATATTGTTCCTGACTGTTGAACTCAATGTTTTGTTCACGGATGATATCGTAGAAATATTTTTCTGCATCGGCGTTACGTTCCTGAATCATAATTTTTTCAGAATCGTAATTGATTTTATTCGTTTTATAATCGTGGGCAAACTCAATTATTACAGGATTTTCAACGACATCCTCTGCATCATTTTTTGTATATTCATACACAGGAATCAACATTAAATTTGATTCATCTTCCTTCAAATAAATTTTAGCTTCTTTGAAATTAAGTGACTGATTTTCAATTGATTGAGAAACTTGTAGGTCGATTGTGAATTTCTCTGCAAGTGGTAAAACAAAGTCTTTGAAAAAGCCAGCAAAGTTTGATTTTCTAACTTTTATAAGTCCATTTTTTGGTAAATAACTTAATAAATTGGCAACTTCTGGGTTGGCTAATTTATAAATTGTTTTGCCAAAAGAGCGTGTCCAGTAACTTCCAGGATTTGTTAAGGATGCTAATTTTACTTTTTTGCCATGTAATTTGGTAAAACCTTCTAAAATAACAAAGTCTTCATCTTCTCGAAGTGTAAAAAACGGAAGAATCTGCTCTGTAGAAATTTGTGCTTCTTCAATATCCGTTTGGTTGGCAACATAAGAAGTTGAGCTTGTAAAAACTTGCTTTTCAGATAGAAAACGGAAAATTTTGTTTAGCTTTTTATTAATGTATTCCTCAATAATTGGAGCATCATTAGCTGAAATTTCTTCTCTATTTAGATAATCATAAAAGAATGGTAAACGAAGTTCTTTCTTCTTGCCAAAATTCTTTAAGCCATCATCTTTTATGCTATTTGATAAATTAATGATTTGATTATCAGAGTCTTCCATTTTAGGGAGGCTTTCAACATCACTATCTTTTAGGGAACGGATATAGGTCATTTTACCATTTCCCGCAGCTTTATACGAGTAGGTATCAACCGCAACATCATTGACAAATTCTTCACCTTTGCATCTGATAACATATAATAATTGACGTTGTTCTCTTTGTCCTTCGCTTGCACCTATACTAAAAATGGTTTCTGGCTTTCTAAAAATACTATTATTTACAGCTCTCCAGTTTTGATATTGACTGATTTTCTGAATGCTTGCATCTAATTTTATTAACTGAAGGTCGCCATTAGCTTGTAATTTAAAGTCAAATTTTCCCTTTAAATCATCCTCCATCGTAAAACCATATTCTGCCAGAAGTTTATCTTTTTCGATTGTATAATCTCTCATCCTATCGAAAGGATTATTAGCTCCGAATGCATCACGAACAGCAATAAAAGCCGCTAATTTATGGATACAAGCCTGATTTTCAAGGTCTTGTGAACAAGAACAGTGAGTAGATAATTCACTATTAAATTTTAATTGTGTAAATTTTACCTCAAAATCTTCACCCTTATAATTTACATCTAAAGTAGCTTCACCGTTGAGAGCAGAAAGAATTTGTACCTTTTTTACATTGGTTCTGTTTTTCCAGTCATCTAATGATACTAAATTTTTCAGCGTCCAATCATCAAAAGAACTAATACGAATAATGTGTTGTGAGGTTGGGTATGTTTTTTTCTTGGGAGCAAAAATATTGGCATTTGTAGCTGTATATTTTATAATCTCATTTTCAAGAACCATCAAAGCCGCCACTCTGTGCTTGCAAATTCCACCCCAATCATAATCACAACTGCAATTTGTACTCAATATAGGTGTGTTCCAATTTTTGACATTAACGGTGTAACTTTTTGAACCTGTGTCACTTTTGACTTTGAAAATGCCTTCACCTTTCTCTACATTTGAAAACTTCTCGACACTTACTTTTCCGTTTGCAAAAATTGTTTTTCCCTTTGAAACGCTTTGTGGAAGTGCATTTGACTTGAGGTATTTTTTTAATTTCTCTATAATAATTGAAGACATATCTAATGTGCTAAATTTTAAAAATCGCTAATCTGCAAAGGTACTGAATTTAGAGGGTAAAAAGGCAATGGAAGGAAAAAAGGTGCATTATTTTCTTGTTTATACGTCCGAAAATGTAAAAAATAAAGAATATTTACTAATTTCAATTAGTTAACTACAACTTAGATAATAATGAATCATTTTTCTACATTCCCATTTGTTCGGTATGTTATTTTGCTCATTGGAGGCATTTTATTTTACCATTTTTTCCCGTCTCTCCCTATATATTTTGTATTTGGGTGTTGGATTTTTTCCGCCTTTCTGTATGCTATTCTTTTTAATTTTAGGAGAAAAATTACAAATCATTTTTTTGCAGGTTTTGCAGGAAGTCTTTTTTTGATTTTGACTGCTTATGAAATTTCATTTCTAAAGCATGAATCCAATTATCCACAACATTATACACATTGGGTTGAAAATGTTCAATATTATGAAGTGATTGTGGATAACTTGGTCGAAGAAAAAGAAAATTCTTGGAAAAGTGTCGGTGAAGTTCATTCGGTCATTACCAATAATGAGATTTTACCCACATCTGGCAAAATTCTACTTTATTTTGACAATCAGACTGTGGAAAAACCTTGCTATGGAGATATATTTTTTGTAAAAGGAATTCCGCAAGAAATTGCTTCACCCAAAAATCCAAAAGAATTTGATTATCAGCAATATATGCGAAATCAAAATATTAGTTATCAACAATATTTACGTTCTGAAAATATTGAAAAAGTAGGAAATAAACCGCCTGAGATTTTAATAAATTTTGCTTTACGAATAAATGCTCATGTAGATTCAATTCTCACGACGTTCGTTGAGGGCAAAAATCAGTATGGAGTTGCCATTGCTATGATTTTGGGACAGCGTGATGATTTGTCAAATGATTTGATGCAGGCATATTCTGCGGCTGGAGCTATTCATGTACTTTCTGTTTCTGGTTTACACGTTGGTGTGATTTATGGAGTTTTGCTCTGGATTTTTGGTTTTATGCGTAAAAAAGGGAAAACAGGAAAATTTATATTATTTTGGTTAATCTTTCTCATTTTGTGGAGTTACGCATTTATCACAGGTTTGTCTTCGCCCGTTTTGCGTTCTACCATTATGTTTTCTATTTTTCTGTTTGCAAAAATTTTTCAGAAAAATAAAGATGGTTATAATACCACCGCTTTTTCTGCTTTTTGTATTTTACTTTATAATCCCAACTTTTTATTTAATGTAGGTTTTCAATTGTCTTACTTAGCTGTTTTCGGAATGATATTTTTTCAGCCATTACTAAATCCACTTTTTGTAATTGATAAAAAGAAAAATTGGATTTATTGGCTTGGCGATAGAATTTGGAAAATTACTACGGTAGCCGTTGCTGCTCAGATTGCTACGCTTCCTGTTACGATTTATTATTTTCATCAATTTCCAAATTATTTTCTATTTGCCAATCCCGCTGTTATTGTATTGTCTTCTATTGTGTTAATTTGTGGATTAGCCTTCGTTATTTTAGCTAAATTATTACTATTATTTGATTTAACAACAATTACAAATATTTTAGGTCAATGTTTGAAATATACAATTTTGTCGCTAAATAAAACTGTACTTTGGTTTGAGAATTTACCATTCTCAATCACTAAATTTTTATGGATTTCTACTTATGAAATGTGGTTAATGTATGGTTTGATTTTTAGCTTAATTGCTTTATGGAAAACCAGAAAATACGTTTGGGTGTGGATAAGTTGTGGATTTGTGGGTAACTTATTTTTTTTGAATTTTCACGAAAAATTACAAAGAAATCAACAAGACTTATGCACAATTTTATCAACACCTAAACATTCTGCTATTACCTTTGTAAATGGAAAAAATGCTATCATATTGGCTAATAAAAGCTTTTTAGATAGTAGAAAGGATGTGGGTTTTCGGGTAAATAATTATTGGTCAAGTCTTGGTGTGAGAGATACCTTAAAACTTAATTTATTAGAAAATTACTATTCCAAAAACGATGTGGTCAACGTTCAAAGTCAAGATTCTATCGCTGTGATTTCGTGGAAAGATAAAACATTTCTGTGGATTGGGAAGAACTTGAAGCATAAAGATTTTGAAGCTAAAAACGTATCAGTTGATTATTTGATTTTGGCAAATAAATCAGTGAAAGACTTAAATCAAATTATTGGTAAAGTACAATTTAATAATTTGATTATTGATGCTTCATATACTCGTTGGTACGCTGATAAGTTGTCCACTCAAGCAGAAGAAATGGGTTTGAAATATTTTGATTTGAGTAGGAGTGGAGCGTTGAAAATAGAGAATAATGAATAGATTTTAGAGAATAGATAGGGGCGGATTAGAGAAGTTGGAATTTTGATTAATTTTACTAAATAGGTATTTAAACAAAATTTTAAGCAAATCGCTTTTTCGCTTATTTATATTCAAAAACTATGGAAAATTCATCAAGAAGAGAGTTTTTAGAAAAATCAACCGCTGCTTTAGTGGCAGGAACTGTTATGACAACTTTAAGTAGCTCAGAAGCTGAGGCAAACACTGTAAAAGGTGAAGTTTTGCCATTTGTTCATCATGTTTTCTTTTGGTTAAAAGACCCGAAAAATCAACAAGACCACAATAAATTATTAGCTGGTTTGAGAGGTTTGGGCAAAATTAAGGAAATCAAAATGGCTCATATTGGTTTGCCATCAATTAATGATTTTGATAAGCCTGTAACCGATGCTTCGTACTCGTTTTCGGTGCTTTTAATTTTCGGAAGTAAGTCGGACGAAGAGAAATATTTAGTACATCCTTTGCACAAACAATTTATTGAAGACCACAAAAATCTTTGGTCGAAAGTGGTAGTTTATGATTCTTCGGTGATTTAGAGAAAATAGACCACTGATGTTACAGATTTAACGGATTTGCACAGATTTTTTAATTTTTATCCGTGTAAATCCGTGTAAATCCGTGTAAATCCGTTAAATCTGTGTCATCAGTGGTCTATTTCATCGACTACATATTCTCAGAAATCTCCAACCAACGTAATTCCTTTTCGTCTAATTCATTGGTGATTTTTTCGATTTCTTTTGCCCAATTTGCTAAATCTTCATACGAACCGCCACCGTTAAGTTGCCCAGTAAGTACTTCTTTTTTAGCTTCTAATTGTTCAATAGCTTTTCCTAAATCGTCGTATTCTTTTTGTTCTTTGAACGATAATTTCTTTTTAACAGGTTGAATAACAGATTCTTGTGTTTTGCTAACCGTTGTTGAAAGATTATTGGCACTTGACTTTTTAAACTCTTCCGCTTGTTTTGCTCCTGCTTCAATTGCCTCTGGACTATCTGCCCAATCACGATAATCAGTGTAGTTTCCTGGGAAATCACGAATGACTCCGTTTCCTTCAAAAACAAAAAGGTGTTCAACTAATTTATCCATGAAATAACGGTCGTGAGAAACCAACATCAAACAGCCACCAAAAGCCATCAAAAAGTCTTCTAAGATATTAAGTGTCTGAATATCAAGGTCGTTGGTAGGCTCATCGAGAATCAAAAAGTTTGGATTTTTGATAAGCACTTTCATCAATTGCAAACGTCTTTTTTCACCACCCGATAGTTTTTCAACCATGCCATATTGCACTTTTGGGTCGAATTTGAAGTGTGTCAAAAACTGACTTGCCGAGATGGTTTCGCCCGTTCCTACGGTTACCACTTCGGCAATTTCTTTGATTACATCAATAACTCTGTCCTCTGGTTTGAAGTCCAAATCTCCCTGTGTGTAATAACCATAAACGACTGTTTCGCCCGTTGTGATTTTTCCCGAATCTGGTTTTAGATTTTGGGTAATCATGTTCAAAAATGTTGATTTTCCGATACCATTTTTTCCGATAATTCCTACACGGTCGCCACGTTGGAAAATGTATGAAAAGTGGTCAACGACTTTCTGTGTTCCGAAAGATTTACACAAATCGTCAATTTCCAAAATCTTACTTCCCTGACGAGACATTTTTACATTTAACTGTACTTTTGAATCATCTTTCGTTTGCGAAGCTTTGTCTTTCAACTCATGAAAAGCGTCAATACGGTACTGAGCCTTTGTTCCACGGGCTTTTGGTTGGCGACGCATCCATTCCAATTCAGTACGAAGTGTGTTTTTTGCTTTGTCGATACTGGCAGCTTCAGAGGCTTCTCTTTCGGCTTTTTTCTCCAAGAAATATCCGTAATTTCCTTTGTAAGTATGGATATTTCCGTTCTCTAATTCAACGATATTATTACAAACTCTGTCCAAGAAATATCTATCGTGCGTTACCAAAAGTAGCGTAATATTTTGGGCAGAAAGTGTTTGCTCAAGCCATTCGATGGTCTCCAAATCCAAGTGGTTGGTAGGCTCATCAAAAATCATGAAATCGGGTTCTTCAATCAATACTTTCGCCATGGCCACACGCTTGCGTTGCCCACCTGAAAGTGCCGAAATTTTACGGTCGAAATCATGAATTCCCAATTTTCCGAGAATCTGTTTTACTCTACTTTCATAGTCCCAAGCTTGGTATTTATCCATCATTTCCAAAGCATCCGACATTTGTTCCATGTCTTCGGGATGAAGTAATGATTTTTCGTAAGCTTTAATGGCTTGATTGGCAGGAGATTCGCCCGAAAAAAGTGTATCCATCACCGATAAGTTTTCGTCGAAAGATGGATTTTGGAATAAATAACCCACCGAAATGCCTTTACGGATGGAAACCGTACCTTCGTCGGCAGGAATAATACCCGCCAAAATGTTCATCAAGGTAGTTTTACCCGTACCATTTTGCCCGACCAAAGCCACCTTGTCGCCTTTGAGGATACCAAAGTTGATTCCTTTAAACAACCAACGCTCGTTATAATTCTTAGAGATGTTCTCTGCTGATAAATAATTCATAGTACAAAGTTAGGGGTAAATTGGGGATTTGGGAATGCAATTGTTTGAAATAGATTCGCTTATTCAAAAAATCATTATCTTTGTTTACAAACAAGTTTCACCATGACAGCAACTACAATAAAAGAAGGAATCAGCTATTTGACCAATAATAAGGGCAAAAAAACAGCCGTTGTTTTTGACTTGAAAAATAAGGCTGTGAAAGAATTGATGGAAGATTTTATGGATACTTTAGATGCCATTGATTCATTAAATGACCCAACGCCAAGAAAATCATTGGCGGAGATTAAGCAGAGTCTTTTAGGAAAATAGAAAAATATGCTTTACACCATTGAATTTACCAATAAAGCGGAAAAAGAATTAGGGAAATTACCCAAACAGATTTTAGCTAAAATTTTAGATAGAATAGCAGAACTCTCCAACGACCCAAGACCTACGGGGCATAAAAAACTCACAAATTTTCATATTCCCAATGCTTCTGATGAACTTTATCGGATTAGAATTGGTGATTATAGAGTCATTTATGAGATTGAAGATGAGGTTGTGACAGTTACCATCGTAAAAGTGGCTCATCGTAAAAAGGTTTATGAATAAAATATTCGTAGCAATAACCTAAAAACTCCCGCCCTCCGTAATTTTACAACATGAACAAAATCCAATATCAATATAAACCCGAAAACTTCAAACTTTCTGACCCAAACAAGTATCGTTTAGAAAACTTGCGGTCGGAAGAAATGATTTTGTCTTTAGGGCCTCAGCACCCTTCTACGCACGGAGTTTTACGAATGGAAGTAATTTCTGACGGTGAACTTGTGGTGGATGTTATCCCGCATTTGGGGTATCTGCACCGTTGCTTCGAGAAGCACGCAGAGTCTTTGCCATTCAATCAAATTATTCCCTACGTGGATAGAATGGACTATTTGGCGGCGATGAACTCCGAACACGCTTACGTAATGGGCGTAGAAAAAATGCTGGATTTGACAGGAAAACTTCCTAAACGCCTTGAATATATCCGTGTTTTGGTGGCAGAGCTGAATCGTATGGCTTCGCATTTTGTGGCTATTGGTACGTATGGTTTGGATATTGGTGCATACACGGCATTTTTATGGATTATGCGTGACCGTGAGCATATTCAGCGACTTTTGGAATGGATTTGTGGAGCAAGAATGCTTTATAATTATATTTGGGTGGGTGGATTATTTTATGATTTGCCCGTAGGTTTTGAAGAACGTTGTACGGAATTTATCAATTACCTAAAACCTAAAATGGTAGAATTGCGTCAGTTAATCATTGAGAATAAAATCTTTGTGCAACGGACGGCAAATGTAGGCGTTCTTCCAATGGATTTGGCAATCAATTACGGTTGTACAGGCCCTGTTTTGAGAGGTTCTGGTTTGAAACTTGACCTTCGGAAAGTAGATGGCTATTCGGTTTATCCAGAAATGGATTTCGATATTCCTGTCGGGAAAGGTGAAATGGGAACAGTTGGCGATTGTTGGGACAGAAATTACGTGCGGGTGCAAGAATGTGATGAGTCTATCAAAATTATTGAGCAATGCCTTATCCAACTGAAAAATGACCATAAACGCACGCAAGATTTTGAACCGCAGGGATTAGTACCCAAGAAAATCCGTCCGCAAGCAATGGATTTTTACGCTCGTGCCGAAAACCCGAAAGGCGAACTAGGGTTCTTCTTCCGTACCGATGGGCGTTCAGATATTCCTGTACGCTTAAAAGCTCGTGCGTGTTCATTACACAATTTATCAATTATTCCAGAAATTAGTCGTGGAGCGATGTTAGCGGATTTAGTGGCGATTATAGGCTCAATGGATTTGGTGATGGGGGAAGTGGATAGATAAGTACAGATTAAAATTAAAATAAAAGAAATAGCCGTTTCAAAATCAAATTTGAAACGGCTATTTTATGAAAATAAACCATTAGAAATATTATATTTGCTTTTGATAGTAAACAAATCGTAATATTGTTTGATTAAATTTTTACAAACCCTAAAAAATCGTAATTTTTCAAGGAATAATTATTTTTCTGCTTAAAAATTACTTTTAGCGTCCTTTATGGAACACAAAAACATGGACAAAGCCACCGCAGCGGGTCTGCTGGTAGCGATGGGAATTATTTATGGCGACATCGGAACTTCTCCGCTGTACGTTATGCAGTCTATCATCGACAAAGAAGCTATTGATGAAAGAACTGTTTTGGGTGGTTTATCTTGTATCTTCTGGACACTCACCCTCCAAACAACCCTCAAATACGTAATCTTGATTCTGAGAGCCGATAACCGAGGTGAAGGTGGAATTTTGGCACTCTTTGCATTGGTTCGTCGCCATGCAAAATGGCTGACTATTCCTGCAATAATCGGGGCAGCAACGCTTTTGGCGGATGGGGTTATCACACCACCAATTTCTGTGGCTTCGGCAGTTGAAGGTCTTCTTAAACTTTATCCAGATTTACAAACCGTTCCCATTGTAATTGCTATTATTACGGGTTTGTTTATGTTCCAAATTTTTGGAACAGGTGTTGTAGGACGTGCTTTTGGACCAGTAATGTTGATTTGGTTTTCGATGTTGGCAATCTTTGGAATTATCTGGATTGCTCAAGATTGGACTATTTTAAGAGCATTGTCGCCAATTTATGGATATGAATTATTAACTAATCCACACGGAAGTGAAAGTGGTTTCTGGATTTTGGGGGCAGTTTTCTTATGTACAACGGGTGCAGAAGCACTTTATTCAGATTTAGGACACTGTGGTCGTGGTAATATTAGAATTAGTTGGGTTTTTGTAAAAATCTGTCTTATCCTTCAATACTTCGGACAAGGAGCTTGGCTTTTAACACAAAACGGACAATTATTAAATGGACGTAAACCAATCTTTGAATTAATGCCAGAATGGTTCTTGATTTGGGGAATTGCCATAGCTACGGCGGCAGCAGTTATTGCCAGTCAAGCCTTGATTTCGGGTTCATTTACCTTAGTGTCTGAAGCGATTCGTTTAAACTTTTGGCCTAAAGTTCGTTTGCATTATCCATCAGACCAAAAAGGACAATTGTACGTGCCAAGTATGAATATCTTTTTGTGGTTAGGCTGTATTGGAGTGGTTTTGTGGTTTAAAGAATCAGCTAATATGGAAGCGGCTTACGGTTTGGCAATCACGATGACGATGTTGATGACTACTGCTTTGATGGCTTATTACTTACACATCAAAAAATTTGATATGTGGTGGGTTGTTGGTTTTATCATTGTTTATGTAGCTATCGAAGGAGCGTTTTTAGTTGCCAATCTTCGCAAATTTGTACATGGCGGTTATGTTTCCTTGTTTATTGCCGCTGCAATTATTGCTTTAATGGTGATTTGGTACAGAGCCAATATTATTAAAATGAGATTGACTGAGTACGTGAAAATGGCAGATTATATCGAACCTCTCAAAGAATTGAGTCAAGATATGAGTATTCCAAAATATGCAACGCATTTAGTGTTTATGTCCAATGCAGCTCGTACTTCTGATATTGAAAATAAAATTATTTACTCTATTTTCCAGAAACGTCCGAAAAGAGCAGATATTTATTGGTTCGTCCATGTTGATACCTTAGATGACCCTTATACAATGGAATACAAAGTGAACGTCATTGAGTCGGATGATATTATCAAGGTTAATTTCAGATTAGGCTTTAAAGTTGAACAAAAAATTAACCTCTATTTCCGTAAAGTTGTGGAGGATATGGTGAAAAAAGGCGAAGTGGATATTACTTCTCGATATGAGTCATTAAACAAACAAAATGTTATTGGCGACTTCCGATTTGTAGTGTTAGAACGCTTCCTTTCATTCGAAAACCAACTTTCACTTGTGGAAGGTAGTATTATGAAAGCGTATTTCTTCATCAAAGATTTTACGCCGTCAGAAGATAAATGGTTTGGACTTGATACTTCAGCCGTAAAAGTTGAAAAAGTGCCGTTAATTATCCGTCCAGTAGAAAATGTTCACTTAAAGCGGATTGACTAATATATATAAAATGAAAGCCGTTTGGAAATTCCAAGCGGCTTTTTTATGCCTTAGAAAATAGGATTATTCTTGTAAAATCTACTTCAAATTTTGGATTTACCATTTTAAATTTTTATATTTAATATTCGGAAAAATTTAAAAAGTGAAAAATCTTTAGCTTTTGATTGCTTCCTTCAATCACTCATTCAGAAATAACTACCTCTTTTAGCTTTTAATATGAAGGTTTCCACTTCGCAACCATTCCAAATAATTTATTCCATACTTAATCACGAGTATCTTGGTTATCTTTTTGAGGCTTTTGTCATTCAATTGGACTCAAAAGGGGAACTTACTTTATTGAATCAAAACGTTTCTATCAAAAACATAAAAGAGTTTAGTCATGGTTTAGACGAAAGTGATTTACAGATTGTAAAATTGATAGATTCTCTTCAGCCTGAAAATGTCTATAAAAAATACGTTGGTACAAAAAAACGTACTGTAACGGATTTTTACCTCAAAGTTTATGACCCACAAAAAGGCGAAAAACCAATTCAAGAATTAATTGCTGGCTATGTAGAAAAGGTAAAAGCTGAAATGCTTCCTTTGCTTTTGGGTAAACAGTTATTCATTATGGGTGGAGACGGAAATCCGATTTGGCAAAAAATTGAAGTTCTTCCCGAAAAAGCAACTGTTCTCTTTCATTTTATGCGAAATGAAGACAATACGCACTATTTCCCAAGAATAAAATATCAAGGAGAAAGGGTAGAATTTCAGTACAAAAATGCCTTTATCGTTTGCGATGAACCCGCTTGGATGATTCTGGAAAATAAACTTTATCACTTCGCCAAAGACGTTGATGGGAAAAAGCTTCGTCCGTTTTTGCACAAGAAATTTATCGTTATTCCCAAAACCATTGAGGAAGATTATTACCGCAAATTTGTCACGTCAATTATTACCATGTTTGATGTTTATGCAAAGGGTTTTGAAATTCGCTCGGAAGCATTTTCATGTATTCCAATGTTGAATTTATCGGAACATAAGCGTTTACAAACGACACTTTTTGATGCCTCAGACGCTGACAATGCTTATGATGATGAAGATTCGGAAGTTACTTTAGGACTTTCTTTTCAATATGGGCAATATTCATTCCGCTTCGATAGTTTTTCGGCTTCAGCTAATGTGAGTATGGAAAAACAGGGTGATGATTATGTTTTTCATAAAGTACGCCGAGATTTAAAAAAGGAAAAGGCAAATTTGTCGATTTTGAGAGAATTGGGGCTTGATTTGAAAAATGGGAAAATCATTTTGCCCAAAAGTGAAGCTTTTATGTGGTTGCAAAAAAACTACGAAAACCTGACAGATGCAGGTTTTGAAATCTCTCAAAATGTACAAGATGATGGCAAAAAATACTTTTTAGGATATTCAAAAATTGAGGTAAATATCGTTGAAGGAAATGACTGGTTTGATATTCACGCAAAAGTAATTTTTGGGGATTATGAGATTCCATTTTTGAAACTTCGTAACCTAATTTTACAAAAGAAAAGGGAGTTTGCTTTGCCAAATGGAGAAATTGCCGTTATTCCAGAAATATGGTTTTCTCAGTATTCTGAACTATTTGCTTTTATTGAACAAGATACTGAAAGTGAGCGTTTTATTCTGAAAAAATACCATATTTCCTTAGTTCAAGATTTACAGAATGAATCTTTGGCTATGGCAGTTTTGAGCAGAAAATTAGAGAAATTACGTGATTTTGAGGAAATACAAGCCTATCAATTACCAAAAGATTTTAATGGAGAACTTCGTCCTTACCAAAAGGCAGGTTACGATTGGATGCGTTTTTTGAATGATTATCATTTTGGCGGTTGTCTTGCCGATGATATGGGGCTTGGAAAAACAGTACAAACCCTAACCTTGTTGCAGTCTCAAAAAGAGCAAGGAATCCAATTGCCAAGTTTATTAATTATGCCAACTTCCCTGATTTATAATTGGGAAAAAGAAGCTCAGAAATTTACGCCAAATCTCCGAATACTCACTTATACAGGTACATATCGAGATAAAAATATTGAACATTTTGATAATTATGATGTGATTTTGACTTCTTATGGAATTGTCAGAATTGATATTGATTTACTCAAAAATCATCGTTTCAATTATGTGATTTTAGATGAATCTCAGGCAATAAAAAACCCATCTTCGTACATTACAAAGGCAGTAATGCAACTCAATACCCGCCACCGTTTGGTGCTTACGGGTACGCCTTTGGAGAATAGCACAATGGATTTATGGTCGCAAATGACGTTTATTAATCCTGGACTTTTAGGAACGCAACATTTTTTCAGAAATGAGTTTCAAATTCCGATTGAAAAAAAGGCGGACGAAGTAAAGCTCAGACGATTGTATTCTATTATTAAGCCATTTATGTTGAGAAGGCATAAGTCGCAAGTAGCAACCGAATTACCGCCTAAAATTGAGGCAATTCATTACGCTCAAATGACGGAATTACAGGAAAAAGAATACGAAGAAGCAAAATCGTATTACAGGAATTTAATTCTTCAACATATTGAAAATGAGGGGATTGCTAAGTCTCAAATGGTGGTTTTACAGGGTTTGACAAAATTACGTCAATTGGCAAATCACCCACGTATGACCGATGTTGATTATGATGGAGATTCGGGGAAATTAGAAGATGTTTTGCAGAAATTAGAAGCCGTTTTAGAAGGAAAACATAAGGTTTTGATTTTTAGTCAATTTGTAAAACACCTCGACCTTTTTAGGGAACATTTAGACAAACAAGTTTTACCTTATGCTTATTTGGACGGAAGTACACAAGACCGACAGGCACAAGTGGAGTTATTTCAGAACGATGAAAAAGTGAAAATTTTCTTGATTTCGCTGAAAGCAGGAGGTTTGGGTCTGAATCTTACCGCTGCTGACTACGTCTTTATTTTAGACCCTTGGTGGAACCCAGCCATTGAAGCCCAAGCGGTTGACAGAGCCCACAGAATTGGACAACTCAATACCGTTTTTACTTACAAATTCATCACCAAAAATACCGTCGAAGAAAAGATTTTGGCTTTGCAACAAAGCAAAAAACGATTAGCCAATGATTTGATTACGACAGAAGAAAGTTTTGTGAAATCATTATCAAAAGACGATGTTTTGGCTTTGTTGGAGTAGAATTGATTTGTGGATTCTACATACCATTGCAACTTTTGGGCTAAATTAGGCATCTTTAAAATGTGACATAAAATTGATAAACTTCTCTAAATTTTCAAGTTAAATATACACTGTTTAATAAGCTTTCTGAATGATTTTATCCAAAAAGCTTTGACTACGAAACTTCCAGAAAGTTCTTTACCCGCAATGGATATTGTTTCGGGAAGTTAATAATGACTGTATTAAACAGGTATTTAATACCATATAAATTAAACGTTTCATGCTCTTAAAAAATGCCAAAATATTAGCCGTTGATGATGACCAAGACGTACTGGTGGCTGTAAAAATGCTGCTTCGCCCAGAGGTTAAGGAAATTGTTACGGAGAAAAATCCTGAGAAACTATTATCCCTTTTGGCTCAGAATCAATTTGACCTCATTTTGTTGGATATGAACTACAAAAGTTCCTTGAATACAGGAAATGAAGGGATTTTTTGGCTTCGTAAAATCCGAGAAATTAATAAAACTGTTGCCGTCATTATGATTACGGCTTACGGTGATATTGATTTGGCGGTGCGTTCGGTGAAAGAAGGTGCAAACGATTTTGTTCTGAAACCTTGGCGTAATGAAAAACTATTGGTTACGTTGGAGGATATTCTTGAAAAAGTAAATGATGGCAAACCTAAATCTGCTAAAAATAAAGCTCAAAATACAGATGGACTTCAACTTTTGGGGGAATCCGAGGCGATGCAAGATGTGCTTTATAAAATTGATAAAATTGCCCCAACCGATGCCAATATTTTGATTTTAGGTGAAAATGGAACGGGAAAAAGTGAAGTTGCTAAATTGATTCATCAAAAATCACTCAGAAATAAAAAACCTTTTGTTCATGCTGATTTGGGCTCTTTGACCGAAAGCCTTTTTGAATCTGAATTATTTGGGCATAAAAAAGGAGCTTTTACCGATGCCCGAGAAGACCGTGCGGGACGTTTTGAGGTTGCCAATGAGGGAACGTTATTTTTAGATGAAATTGGTAATATTTCGTTACCGCAACAGGCAAAATTATTAACTATTCTTCAAAATCGAGAAGTTATTCGGTTGGGAACAAATACCCCGATTCCAATTGATATTCGTTTGATTTCTGCAACCAATGCCCCAATTAAGGAAATGGCTTCGCAAAATCAGTATCGAAAAGACTTAATTTATCGACTGAATACTATTGAAATTACGCTTCCTCCTTTGCGTATGCGTGGCGATGATGTGGTTGTTTTGGCAAATTATTTCATGAAAATTTATGCCGAAAAATACCGAAAGACGCTCTTTGGTATTGATGAAAAAGCGAAGGATAAATTACGCAAATATGCTTTTCCTGGAAACATCAGAGAATTACAACACAGCATCGAAAGAGCTGTGATAATGTCTGATAATCAAGAACTTATATCGAGAGATTTGGACTTGAATTCTTCTATTGAAACGCCTGTTACAGTTGTTTCAGAGACTTCTACGTTACGAATTGATGAACTCGAAAAATCGACTATTCTAAAAGCTATTGAACGCCACGATGGCAACATTACCAAAGCCGCCCGTGAGTTGGGCTTGACTCGCACGGCATTGTATAGACGTTTGGGTAAGTATGATATTTGAGTTTTTGAGGGAATGAGGTTACACAGAGCCTAAGTAGAGAACCACAGAGAAAAATACTTATCCTCTTTGTGGTTCTCAATTTGTAACTCTGTGGTTCTCTGTGTAACCTCATATTGCAACTCTCTAAAAATTAAAACCGTTTACCAAAACTATCATTAATGAAAACACGCTATGAAATAAGCCTGACCATTCGGGTCGTTTTGTTGCTTGCCAGCATTACGGCGGCGGCTTTTTGTATTGTGAGTGCTAAATATTCGCTCTTGGTATTTGCCATTTTAGTGCTTGTTTTTCAGATATTTAACTTCGTTCAATTCATTAATAAAACCAATATTGAACTTACTCAGTTTATTGAAGCGGTTCGGTATCGAGATTTTTCTTTACAGTTTACCGAGAAAAATGCTCCCGTTTCTGTTCGACAACTTCGTCGTGCTTTTAACCAAATCAATGCAACTTTCAAACAATTATCTTCCGAAAGAGAGGAGCAATATCAGTATCTCCAAAAAATCTTAGAGTTGGTTGATACAGGTATTCTCTCGTATAATCAAGAAGGAGAAGTTGGTTGGATAAATGAGTCGTTTAAGCGAATGATGAATGTGCCTTACTTACGGAATGTTTCTTCCTTAGAAAAACGTGATATGGTTGTTTATCAGGCAATTATGAGTCTTGAAAATGGAGATAGTCAATTGGTTAAAATTAATCAAAAACAAGTTTTATTAGCTAAAACTACCTTTTTGAATGAAGATATTGAGACTAATTTGATTGCTTTTCAGAACGTTAATGAAGCCATTGAAGATACCGAAGCACAGGCTTACCAAAAACTTTTGCGAGTAATGACACACGAGATTATGAACTCTGTTGCTCCGATTGCTTCTTTGGCAGAAACGATGGAGAAAGCAGTAGCAAGGAAGAAAGGAGAAAAGGAGAAAGGAGATAAAGGGAATGAGGATTTTGATGATATTTCATTGGGAATTTCTACCATTCGTAGGCGTAGTGAAAACTTACTGAAATTTGCGGATACGTACCGCCAATTAGCTAAAGTGTCAATAACTTCTTTCTCCGAATTTTTTGTACATGACCTTTTTGAAGGCGTAGAAATCCTTTTGGAAAATCAAATTGAGCAAAAAAAAATTGAGTTTGATGTTCTAATTAAAGATTTTGAAATGACGATTGAAGGCGATATGGTTTTGATAGAACAAGTGCTTATTAATTTGATTATCAATGCAATAGATGCCGTTAAAAGTCAGGAAAACCCTAAAATAACGCTTGCTACTTATCGAGGGCAGGACGAAAGACCAGTTATTGAAGTACGGGATAATGGCGTAGGAATGTCGCCTGATTTGATGGATAAAATCTTTGTGCCTTTCTTTACTTCAAAACCAAACGGTTCTGGTATTGGCTTGAGTTTGTCGAAGCAAATTATGACACTGCATAAAGGTACTATTTCGGTTCATTCGGAAGAAGGAGCGGGAACAGTTTTTAGATTGGGGTTTTAAATGTTTTGATTATTTAATTTGATTTTTGTAGGGACGAATAGCATTCGTCCAACTCCAGAACTACGGACGAATGCTATTCGTCCCTACAAAAATATCAATCTTATACCTTTACTTTGTCCCTTCCAAAACCTTCAATCCATTCAAAGCATCTGCATAGTTTGGGTTAAGTTTTAAACTTGCTTTAACATCTGTTAATGCCCCAGTTTTATCATTGAAAAGTTTAAGCCGAGCCACACCACGATTAAAATAATGAATGGCATCTTTACTATTTTCTTTGTCAATAGCGATATTCAAATTATTAAAGGCTTCCGCAGCTTTTCCAACGTTTAATTGTGCCGTTCCTAATCCTCCAAAAACAGAAGCTCTATCTTCTTTTTTCATGGTCATAACACTTGCTTTTTCTAAATCTGGAAGTGCTTTTTCGGGTTGTTGAGTTTTTAAATATTGAAATCCTCTATTCATGTAATGTACGCCAACTTTTGGCTCTTTTTTGATAGAAGAAGTATAATATTCAATGGCTTTTGGATAGTCGCCTTTTAAAGAATAAGCTGTTGCAATATTCGCCCAAACATCAATTAATTTAGTAGAATCGGTATTTTCAAGACATTTCAAATATTCGCTAATACATAACTCGTAATTGTTTTCTTTCTCGCCAGAGTATTTTGCAATGTTATAATGAGCTCTATCGTCGGCAGGTAATAAATCAACTCTTTGTGTCATTAAAGTTCTGGTATTTTCCCAAACCTTAACCTGATTTCGAGTTTTTACCAAGAAAAAAAGCATAAATCCTATCAGAATGGCTAACAATCCGTATTTCTGAGAATTACCTTTTTCAAGTATATCTGCAAGAAAATAAAATACCATAAATGCCAATCCAATGTAAGGTAAATAGGTATAGCGGTCTGCCATAATAGCCCCACCAACCAATAAAATTTGCGATACTAAAAAGAACGTAATTCCGAAGAAGGCAATCCCAAAAAATATCACTTTGGATTTTTTAAAGCCATAAGCAAAAGCCCCAACAACGAATAACGTAAAGACAATTCCAAACGGAAAATTATAAGGAAGTGGTCCTTGTTTCCATAGCGTTACAGGGTAAAATGAAGATAAACTGTACGGAAAAAAGAATTTTACCCAATATTGCGATAAACCATAAGCCGAATATTTAATCCCGTTCCATAAGTTATGTTGCGTATTGACCGCTACATAATCGCCATTGTCAAGACTTTTGATTAATCCATAAAAATTATCGCCTGCCTGTATGCTCGAAGCAATTACCCCGAAAAGTAAGGAAATGAGGAAAAATGGAATTTTTTCGATGATAGTTTTTGTATCAAATTTGCGGTCGTTCCAATAGTCTAAAAGAAGGAGAACAACAGGAAATACCACCGCTTGCCCTTTCGATAAACATGAAAGAATGAATAATAAAAAGCTATAAGTCAGGTATTTTTTTGTTTGAGGATTGTGTAAATATTTCAAATAATTGATAGAACCCAAAAGAAAAAATAAGCTATAAAGCACGTCTTTTCGTTCCGACACCCAAATGACAGATTCTACTTTTAGAGGATGAATAGCAAAAACTAAAGCTGTGAAAAATGCCACAAAAAGCGGTTTCCCTGTCATTGGAATACTTTCTTCGTCTTTATTTTTGAGTAATAAAAGCACAAACCAAAAGACCAATAAAGCATTTAATAAATGAATTAAAGTATTGGTAACGATAAATGGACGAGCATTGTCTGCCCCGAAAATATCCGAATTTAACATTAAGGACGTGATAGTCAGTGGGTGATAATTGAGAGCAACGTGAGTTGTCCAAGCTTTGCCCCAATTGCCGTTTGGTTTTTGGACAATCTGATTATTGGTTACATACGCATTGTCGTCCCAATCCACAAAATTATTGTTGAAACCGCCCGAAAAGGCAATAAAAACGGCAACTACCAATACGCCAATGCAAGCCCAAAACCAAATTTTAGGATTTTGTGTTTTAGCTTCATTATGTTGATTGACAGGATTTTGTAGTTTTTGCGTTGATGGTTGAGTAGCCTTGTTTTTCTTCGACATATTAGGTTGATATTATGGGTTTTACAAGCAGGAATATTTCAAAAACTATTCCAAATTAAGATAAAAGAATAGCTAAAGAAAATATTACATAATATATGAAGCTCATAATCAGTTAATTTTGTAGAAATACACATTAATTCAATGAATGCAAAAACACTTAGAATATTCGTAGCCTTGTCGGTTTTATTATTGGGGAGCGTTGTGGTGGTTCAATATTTTTGGTTTAAACAGGCTTATAACCTCGAAGACCGTGATTTTGACCAACGAGTTACCACTGCTTTGCGGGTGGTGAGTAAAAGATTGTTGGAATTTAATAAAAACCCCAATAGTCAATTGTTGAAACCTGTCGAACGAGTTACGTCCAATTATTACACAGTTCAGGTAAACGATACCATCAATAATTTGATTTTGGAGGAATTTATTAAGCAAGAATTTGCTCAGGCTGATATTCGCTTGAATTTTGAATATGGAATTTACGACTGTTCGAAAGATAGAATTAGATATGCTTCTTTTGTTTGTTTTTCTGAAAACTGCGACCGTTCCGATTCAACTGCCAATTACCATTTCCCAGCCTTGGATATTCACAATTATTATTTTGGGGTTCATTTTCCTGATAAAAAACGCTTTTTGTTGGGTGATTTGAATAACTGGTTCGTTTCATCGGCGATTCTTTTGGTAGTGATGGCATTTTTTGTGTATTCATTGATGCTGATTTTCAAGCAAAAACGTCTTTCTGAAATTCAGAACGACTTTATCAACAATATGACGCACGAGTTCAAAACGCCCATTTCTACGATTTCTATTTCGAGTGAAGTATTAATGAAACCCGAAATTGTAAATACGCCCGAAAGGTTATTAAGTTATGCCGCCATTATCAGGAAAGAAGCTGCTCGCCTCAAAAAGAATGTAGATACCGTTTTGCAGACCGCCAACATTGCTCAAAAAATAGATAAACTCAACCTTGAAGAAGTAGATGTTCACGAACTTTTAGAAGATTTAACGATAAGTTGCGAACCACTATTTAAAGAAAAAAATGGAGAATTGATTGTGAATTTAGGAGCAAAAAATGCACTGATAAAAGCTGACCGTCTTCATTTTACCAATATCATTCATAATTTGATTGATAATGGAATGAAATATTGTGAACGAACACCAGTAATTCGAATTACTACCGAAAATATGGGTAATGATTTGATTGTCAGTATAAAAGATAATGGAATTGGTATTGCCGACCGTGACCAAAAACAAGTTTTTAATAAATTTTTCCGTGTGCATACGGGCGACGTACACGATGTGAAAGGCTTTGGTTTGGGTTTATATTACGTAAAAGAAATGGTAGAAGGACACAAAGGAAAAATTGAACTCAAGAGCAAAATAGGAGAGGGTAGTGAGTTTAAATTGGTTGTGCCTGTCGTGGCGTGAAAATGGAACACGGATTGAACAGATTAGACACGGATTTTAAATTTTATCTATTATTTCAATCCGTGTCTAATCCGTTTAATCCGTGTTCCATTTTCATAATACAAGAATCAATATTCCTTCAAAACCTCTCTCGCAATCACAATTTTCTGGATTTCAGAAGTACCTTCGCCAATGGTACAAAGTTTAGAATCACGATAGAATTTTTCTACTGGAAAATCCTTTGTGTAGCCGTAACCACCAAAAATCTGAACGGCATCGGTTGACACTTCAACGCAAATTTCCGAAGCATAAAACTTTGCCATCGCTGCTTCTTTTGTCATGCTTGTGCCTTCCATTTTCAAAGCCGCTGCCTCACGAGTCATTAATTCTGCGGCGTGTACTTTTGTTGCCATTTCGGCTAATTTGAAGCTAATTCCTTGAAAATTGGCAATCGGTTGTCCAAATTGTTGGCGTTCTTGAGCATATTTTGCCGCCGCCGACATAGCACCTTTAGCAATTCCCAAGGACAATGCCGCAATAGAAATCCGTCCGCCGTCCAAAATCTTCATGGCTTGTTTAAAACCGTCGCCTTCTTCTCCTAAACGAGCAGAAATCGGTACTCGGCAGTCTTCCAAAATTACCTCGGCAGTTTCAGAAGCTCTCATGCCCAATTTATTCTCTTTTTTACCGTATTTTAAGCCAACATTACTACGTTCTACAATAAAAGCGGTCGAATTATTTTTTGCTCCAATTTCCCCCGTGCGAGTCATCACAACAACCACATCGCCAGACTTTCCGTGTGTAATCCAACATTTTGAGCCATTCAAAACGTATTCATCGCCTTCTCTACGAGCTACGCACATCATACGTGCCGAATCAGAGCCAGTGTTAGCTTCGGTCAAAGCCCATGCTCCAATCGCTTGTCCTGTGGCGAGTTTGGGCAAGTATTTTTGTTTTTGTTCTTCCGAACCGAACTGTAAAATATGGTTGGTACACAAAGAATTATGAGCCGCTACCGACAAGCCGATTGAGCCACAAACCTGAGCAATTTCATCAATAACCGATACATATTCTTGATAGCCTAAACCTGCTCCTCCGTACTCTTCAGGAACTAAAACACCCAAAAAGCCATGTTCACCTAATTGGTGCATTAATTCTATGGGAAAAATTTGGGCTTCGTCCCATTCCATAATATGTGGACGAATAAAGCGTTCAGCAAAATCTCGGGCAGATTCACGTACTAAGGTTAATTGTTCTGATTTATACATTTTAAATTGTTGATTGAGATTGTTTTTGAATATTGTTGATGATTGAAATATTAAAAAAGTCCTAAATTGTCATAAGCTAATTTTTATCAACCTTGCGATTAATTATATAGTTTTAACCAATTTTAATGCCTCATTTCTTAATATTGTAATGTAATTTCTTAAAATATTTTTATTATGCAAGACAATTTATCAAGTTCTATTGTGGTAGAAAATGAACAAAAAGGAGTGTTGAGAATCATTTTTAGCAATCTTCCAAGTAATTCTATGCCGATAGATTTATTGCAAGAATTAGCAATGACCATTGAAAATTTGGGGGAAGATGAAAATGTCCAAGCGATTATTTTGCAAAGTGGAGGAGAGCGTACTTTTTGTTCGGGGGCAGATTTTAACCAATTATTGCAAATCGAAGATGAAAAATCAGGGAAAATATTTTTTAATGGCTTCGCAAAAGTTATCAATGCGTGTAGAAAGTCACCTAAAATTATCATCGGAAGAGTGCAAGGAAAATCCGTTGGCGGTGGTGTTGGCTTGGCAGCGGCGACTGATTATTGTTTCGCAACGCAATTTGCTTCTATAAAATTGAGCGAGCTAAATATTGGAATTATACCAGCCGTGATAGAACCTGCCGTCGAGCGAAAAATCGGACTTTCGGCATTTTCAAAACTGACATTTAATCCAAATGATTTTTTTTCGGCAGAATGGGCAAAGGAAAATGGGCTTTTTATGGAAGTTTTTGAAGACATCAAGTCGATGGACGAAGCCGTAGAAAATTTGGCAAATCGACTCACAACCTACAATCCAGAAGCATTAAAAGAGTTAAAGAAAATTCTTTGGAAAAACACCGAACATTGGGACGAGCTACTAACTGAAAGAGCAGAAATAAGCGGACGTTTGGTTTTGAGTGAGTTTACGAAGCGGACTTTGGGAGAGAAGTAACACAGACTTTAGTCTGTAATCAAGTAACGCAGACTTCAGTCTGTAATCAAGTAACACAGACTTCAGTCTGTAATCAAGTAACGCAGACTTTAGTCTGTACTTCTAAATTACAGACTAAAGTCTGTGTTACTTTAAACCTTCAAAAAATTCTCAATAATACGTTGTCCTTCTTTTCCACTGATTTCTGTATGGAATTGGGCTGCGTAGAAGTTATCTTTCTGTAACATTGCCGAAAACGGTTGAACGTAGTCGCAAGTAGCTACCGTATATGGACTTAATTCTGCGTAATAACTATGAACAAAATACATAAAACTGTTTTCATTCAAGCCTTCAGTCAAGCCATTTTTGAAATTGTAAATATTGTTCCAACCCACGTGTGGCACTTTGTATTCACTTGATTGAAAGCGTTTTACGTCAATCTCAAAAATGCCCATGCAGGTCGTGTCGTTTTCTTCCGAATGACGGCACATCAACTGCATTCCTACGCACGTACCCAATACAGGTTGTGTAAGCGAAGGAATCACTTTGTCCAAACCTTTTTCACGTAAATAACTCATAGCGGTACTTGCCTCACCTACGCCTGGGAAAATCACTCGGTCGGCAGAACGAATTTCTGTTTCGTCGTCTGTCCAAAGATAATTTACGCCAATTCTATCCAAAGCGTACATCACCGACTGCACATTGCCTGCATTATATTTTATAATTACTGTTTTCATTTATTTTTAGGTATTAGTGGTTGGGTATTAGGGAATAGTCAAGATTATTAAATCCAAAAGCCCAACTCAAGGATGAATCGGGCTTTTTGACTTTTATTTTAATTAGTATTTAAGGGATGCAAAATGTTTATTGATGGCTCTTACCCCTAAAACCTAATTCCTAAAACCTTACTTCTACAAATTCATCAATGATTCTCTTCTACGCATTTTTCCTGCTGGAATACCAAACATCATTTTGAAACGACGACAGAAGTAAGCAGTATCTTTATAACCTACATCAGCACCGATGGCACGAATAGATTTTTTAGAAGTTCTCAATAAACCAACGGCAGCTTCCATTCTTTGATATTCGATATAATCTTGTGGATTGATACCTGTCAACATTTTGAAATACTGTCCAACGTAATCTTCAGAAACGTTAGCAACGTTAGCCAAAACCTTGTTTGACAAATCTCCGCCGATATTATCTTTGATATAAGCAAAAATATCAATTAATCTTGGGTCTTTGAAATACGTACTATTGGTAGCTAATTGCTCAACGAATAAACGGTTTTTAATGATGTAACGAATAATCTCGATAACGATTTCTTCGGTTTTAATCTTAATAACACGTCCTTTCCCTAAATCATCCGTCATATCTTCTTTCAAGATTTCAGCTAACATAAATGCTAACTTATCATCTTTCTTGATTAAGAATGGAGGAATATCAAGAGAAGTGAAGAAATTCACCGAGTCAAAAACCTTTGCTTCAAAAGCAACCATACCGAAAGAGTTTTCGATTTGACCAATTCTGGCAGGTTCAACGTTGGGTTCAAAATATAGTTCACGATGAGTCATAAACTCTTCGTTTGAAATAGCTTTTGGTCTATCTGCATTTCCGTAAGTAACAGAAAGCATTTTGCCGCCAGGAATAAAAAGCATATCACCAACCTCTGCATGAACTGCTTCTTCTCCGAATGAAACCTCACCATTGTACAAAATCAAGAGTGTGTTTTCAACATCGTAGAAGTTTTTGATACGGATAGGTTGTAATATTCTAATGTTGCGTGACTTTATAAACTTCACACCGAGCGACTCAATTATCTTATTATAATCTTCCATCTTTGCGGCTTTTTTTAATTATATTCAGTTATACTATGTTTAATTTTGGACAAAACTAATAAATCCATGTAAAATTCCAAAATATAATTAAAAAAAGTGTAAAATACTTATTGAATGGATACCTTGACTTTTGAATATTATTTTATTGTAATATCCTAAGAATGGAGAAAATGAAAGGGGGCATTTAGGAAAATGATTATTTGTAGTTTTAAAGGAAAACTGAGAAAATATAGAAGTATTTTGTTAAACGTTGAAAACAAAACGAAATGAAAATATTGTGATTGAGTGGTTTAGAAATGAAAAAGGCGGAAAATTTATTGAGTTTTCCGCCTTTTTTTGAATTATTTGAGAATTTCCCGAGCTATTACCATTTTTTGTATTTCTGAAGTCCCTTCGTAAATCTGGGTGATTTTAGCATCTCGCATGAGCCGTTCTACATGAAATTCTTTGACAAAACCATATCCACCATGCACTTGGACGGCTTCAATGGTTGTATCCATTGCCACTTGCGAACAAAATAATTTTGCCATCGCTGCCGATTTTACATAATCTCTGTGATTATCTTTGTCCAAAGCAGCCTTGAAACATAATAAACGTGCGGCTTCGATATTGGTTGCCATGTCCGATAATTTGAATTGAATTGCTTGATGCTCGCAAATTGGTTTTCCGAATGATTTTCTTTCCTTTGAATATTTGACCGCTAATTCGTAAGCACCCGAAGCAATGCCTAAAGCTTGCGAAGCAATTCCAATACGCCCACCATTGAGCGTTGACATGGCAAACTTAAATCCAAAGCCATCTGCTCCAATTCTGTTTTCTTTCGGAACTTTCACATCGGTAAACATTAAAGAGTGTGTATCCGACCCACGAATACCTAATTTTTGTTCTTTTTTCCCAATTTGAAAACCTTCCATTCCTTTTTCTACTATGAGACAATTAATCCCTTTATGTCCCAATTCGGGATGAGTTTGAGCCATCACTAAATAAACACTCGCACGTCCGCCGTTGGTAATCCAGTTTTTTGTTCCATTCAATAGGTAATAATCGCCCATATCTTCTGCAATGGTATGTTGCGAAGTTGCGTCAGAACCTGCTTCTGGTTCAGACAAAGCAAAAGCTCCTATAATTTCTCCTTTTGCCAAAGGCACAAGATATTTTTGTTTTTGTGCTTCTGTACCAAATGCTTCTAAGCCATAACAAACCAAAGAATTATTGACCGAAACCATTACCGATGCCGATGCGTCAATTTTTGAAAGTTCTTCCATCGCCAAAACATACGAAACGGTATCCATACCACCACCACCGTATTCTGGCGAAACCATCATGCCTAAAAAACCTAATTCTCCCATCTTACGGACTAATTCTTCAGGAAAATATTCTTTGTCATCACGTTCAATTACTCCAGGTAATAATTCTGTCTGGGCAAAATCTCTTGCTGCTTGCTGAACAGCCAAATGTTCTTCTGTTAAATCAAGGTTTAATCCTTCTAATGCCATCGTAAAATCAGTTAATGGTAAGTGGTGAATGGCAAACAAATTAATTGGTATGATCATTTTTCCAAAATCCGTTTACCGTGTACCCTTCACCTTAAATAAAAAGTTTTCAAATATACAAAATAGTATGCTTGCATAACAAATTTGTATAATTTTTTTAAATAATTGTTATATTGCAATGAATATTTCAGTCTGTCTTATTTCAAACAGGCTGAAGTCTGTCTTACTTTTACTTAAACAATAACATGAAAATTCAATTTCACGGGGCAGCTCAACGAGTTACAGGCTCTAAGCATTTAATAATTACAGAGAAAGGCACAAAAATATTGTTGGATTGTGGTTTGTTTCAAGGACTAAACACGCAAGAGTTAAATCAAAATTTTGCTTTTGACCCAACCGAATTAAACTATGTTATTCTTTCTCACGCTCATATTGACCATACAGGTTTGTTGCCAAGATTAATTAAAAAAGGATATACAGGTAAAATTTTCTGTACTTCGGCTACTAAAGATTTATGTTCAATTCTTTTAGGTGATTCTGCCAGAATTCAAGAAACTGATTTGGAAAGAATTAATAAACGTCGTGTGAAACGGGGAGAAACGCTCTTAGAAAATTTATATTCACAAGAAGATGTAGAACAAACACTTAGTCAGATGGTTGCGGTTAATTTTAGAGAAGAATTTTGGCTTAATGAAGAAGTGAGTTGTTATTTTACCGATACAGGACATATCTTGGGTTCGGCGGCAGTTTCATTGACTATTAAAGAAAATGACAAAGATATTAAACTCTTTTTCTCTGGAGATATTGGTCGTCCAAATGATAAAATATTAAATTCTCCAGAGGCTTTCCCACAGGCAGATTATATTATTTGTGAGTCAACTTATGGAGCAAGATTGCACGAAACAGAAACCGATGTAAAAGCCCATTTGAGAGCAATTGTTCAGAAAGTATGCGTTGAACAAAAAGGAAAATTATTGATTCCTGCTTTTTCTATTGACCGTACACAAGAATTAGTTTATGCTCTCGACCAATTGGAAAACGAAGGTAAATTACCTACAATCAAAGTTTTTGTAGATTCGCCACTGTCGGTAAATGCTACACAAATTATGAAAAATCACCCAGAATGTTTTAATCCTGAAGTATTGGCATATTTGAAAAAAGGTGATGGCGATGCTTTTGGATTCCCTAATTTATTCTATATTTCTTCGACTGAAGATTCTAAAAAATTGAATGAATTAAACGAGCCTTGTATCATCATTTCATCGTCGGGAATGGCAGAAGCAGGGCGTATCAAACATCATATTGCCAACCATATTGAAGATATTCGCTGTGCAGTGCTTTTAGTAGGATATACATCGCCTGATAGCTTGGGAGGGCAATTAAAAGTAGGGGCAAAAAAGGTAAATATCTTCGGAAAAGAATTTGATGTGAGAGCCGAAGTTATTGTGATGGATTCATTTTCTGCCCACGCTGATTATCAAGAAATAATACAATATTTGGCTTGTCAGGATAAACCAAAAGTAAAGAAAATATTTTTGGTACACGGTGAGCTTGATGTTCAGACTATTTTCAAAGAAAAACTTTTAAAAGAAGGCTATTCAAGTGTTTATATTCCAGCTCATCAAGAAGAAGTAACCATATCATAAACATTTCATATCGTATTTAAAGTAATAAAAACATCGGTTTGACTTTTAATTTTGGTCTGGTTGTTGTATTTTAGAAACCGTAGAACTAAAAATTAACCACTCAATGGATTATGTGGTTAAAAGATTAGATTTTTTATTGAAAATCAGTAACTTGCAAAAAAATATTCATAACAACCCAAAACAACTGTAAATTAATAAAACTACTAAAAATTTAATTAACCTAAACCATGAATCCCTTAGAGTAATGAGCCTTGCCAGAAACTCTATTCATGTAATGTAAAACAATGGAAAACTCAATTAAGAATCCAGCCGATTATGGCTACTGTAAAGACGGTAAGGTCTATTTAAAGGCCTACTCTGAGTACGAAGACCGACAAATTGGTGTAGTCAGAAATACCGAAGAAGAAGCATTACAATACTTTATTAATCGCTTCTCTATTGCCGAAAACAAAGTAAGCACCCTATTTGAACAAGTAGAAGAGGCCCAAAACAAAGGGTCGTATCTAACTAAATTGCTTCAACTACGCAAAAGCCTCACTGAATTTGATGGTTTAGGAAATTTCATCCCTTTGCTTGAACGCTTGGATGGATTGGAGCTTGAATTGAGAGAATTGATTTTGAATAATCAAATCAAAAATCTTGAAATCAAGAAAGCGTTGATTGAAGAATTGAAAGAAGCGGGACAAATTGAAGATTGGGCAGTGGCGACTGAAACCATTATGGAAATCAAAACCAAATGGTTAAAAACTGGCCCAGTAGATAAAGCTCTTCAAGATGGTGTAGAAGGAGAGTTTAATGAAATTGTAGATGAGTTCTTTGTTCGTCGTCGTGAATACTATTCAGAGAAAAACAGAATTATTGATGAGAAATTAGCAACACTTCAACGTATCGTAGATGACGCTCGTAATTTACGTTATGAAAAAGATGTTGATGTGGCTTTTGAAGTCATCAAAAACTTACAACGTGAGTGGAAAACAATTGCGAATGTGCCACCAAAGAAGCAAAGTATGCTTTGGAAGCAATTTAAACGTTCAAATGACTTCTTCTTCGAACGTTATAACCGTGAGAAAGGTATCGTAATGACGGTACGAATTGACCCACGTGTACAACAAATGAAGGAAATGACTACTGAATTGGAAAGTTTATTCAAAATCCAGTCGGAGATTCCATCAACTTCAGAAAAAGCAAAAGGTTATTTAGTAAAATGGAAAGAATTAGCCACACAAACCAAAAACCTCGACCGTAATATTGCTGAGCGTTTCAGAAATGTTTGTGATAAGATTTTTGAAATGAACTACCTTTTACGTGTAATCAGTTATCGTCATCCAGCTTTGGATGAAAAGCCAAGAGTTGAGCAATTGAAGATTATGATTAACCAAATGGACTATATGACCAAAAAAGAGAAAAACGAATTGGATGCTTTCATTACGGATTCTCAATACAGTGGTCAAATGGGGGATAAATTGGTTATGAATAAAATCAATACGCAAAAACGTAAAATTTCAATGAAAGAAACTCTTTTAATCGAATTCAAGAAAGAACTTGAAATCTTATTGGGTCAATAATCATTTAAGAATATTTAAAAGCCTTCTCAATTCTGAATTGAGAAGGCTTTTTGTTTTTAGTAGGGTTTGGGATTTAGGGGTTAGGATTTAGTATTATCAAATTCATGGTAATCATAATTCTTAAATAGTCACTGTACTTACTTATATGAATTTTCAAATTTATTGGGTAGCTCCACAAAATATATAAATGGGTATAAGGTCCCTACCAATTTCTAATCACCAATAACTAATTCCCAAACTTAAACCTTTCTATAAAAAATGTGTCTTATTGAAAATGACAAAGACATGAAAATTGACAATCAGATAAAAATTGAGCATTTATTTATGCGAGCGGGTTTTGGAGCTACACCTGCCCAAGTGAAGGAATTTGGAAAGAAATCTCCTGATAAAGCCTTAAAATCCTTATTGAACAATTCTGAGAAAATAACTCCTTTAGTCGTAGTAGATAATGAATATAAAGAAGTTATCAAGAAAAAAGCCCTCAAGACTTTATTAGAACTAAAAGGTGCTTCTGCTGATGAAATTAAGGAAAAGTTGAAAGAAGCCCGTGAGAAAATCTCAGAACTGAATTATTTGTGGATTAATAGAATGGCATCGGGAGAAGGAATGCTCAGAGAGAAAATGACGCTATTTTGGCACGGACATTTTGCTTGTCGAGGAAGAAGACCGCTTACTGTTCAAATTCAACATAATGTAATGCGTGAAAATGCGTTAGGGAAATTTGGCGATTTGCTTTTGGCAATTTCAAAAGACCCTGATATGTTGCAGTTTTTGAATAATCAGCAAAATAAGAAAAATTCGCCAAACGAAAACTTTGCCCGTGAAGTGATGGAATTATTTACTTTAGGGCGGGGTAATTATACTGAAAATGACGTAAAAGAAGCCGCCCGAGCTTTTACGGGTTGGTCTTCAAATTTGCAAGGAGAGTTTGTGTTTAGACCTAATCAGCATGATGATGGGCAAAAGACTTTTCAAGGGAAAACAGGGAATTTTAAAGGCGAAGATGTTTTGAATATTATCCTTCAAAACCCTCAAACTTCCACGTTTATTTGTACGAAAATATTTCGCTATTTTGTTAATGAAGTTGTTGATAATCAATTGATTGAAAAAATGTCAAAACGTTTTCGTTCTACCGATTATGATATTGCAGACTTGATGGAATATGTTTTTAAAAGCGATTGGTTTTATAATCAAGAAAATATTGGCACACGCATAAAATCTCCAGTTGAATTATTGGTAGGTTTACAACGGAATTTTGGGATAGATTTTCAACAAAAACAAGCAGTATTATTTATTCAAAAGTCGTTGGGACAAGTTTTATTTTATCCGCCAAATGTTGCAGGTTGGTCTGGTGGAAAAAATTGGATAGATTCTTCTACCTTAATGACCAGAATGAAATTGCCAGAAATCATTTTTAAAGACTCTGAAATCAATATTAGACTTAAAGATGATGGCGATGTTAATACTGAAAACCTGAGTAAAAAACTAAATAGAATGCAAGCTGTAATTAATTGGTCTGCATTTCAAAATGAATTTTCTGACGAAAACAGTCAAATTGTTCTTAATAAATTAGAGTCATATTTATTGCCCAGAGCATTATCTCCTCAGCAAAAAGAGTTTATTTTAAAAAAAGTAGAAGGAAAAACAGGAATTGAGTTGTTGAAAATGGCTTCACAAAGTATTGCATCATTGCCTGAATACCAGTTGTGTTAAAAATATTGGTTTTTCTTTTGCAATCATGTTGCAAATTGTTATTTTTGCAACATGATTACAACAATGAACCATTCGCACGACAATAATAAGATAGAGAAGTTGGGTTTTTACCTTTCGGTGGCTTGTGCAATTCACTGTATTGCAACGCCTGTGTTAATAACTGTACTTCCATTTTTAGGGAGTAGCTTAATGAACCATTCGTGGGAAATTTGGTTTATTGGCGGAAGTTTGATTTTGGCAGGAACACTTTTATATAATGATTTCCGTAAGCATCAAAATTATTTGCCTTTAATGTTATTGGGAGCGAGTTTATGCACCAAATTGGTAGAAATATTGTGGTTAGGAGAGAGTTTTGAATTTATTACTGGAAGTGTCGGAGCATTGTTTATTGCTGCCGCTTATTACTTTAATTGGAAATATAAGAAAGCTTGTAGCTGTTGAGTTATAAGTTGTTAGGGGTTAGTTGTTATTGTAGTATTTTAACCCCCAACCCCTAACGCTTATTTAGAAAGCTCTGTTGCTCTTTTTTGTGCCGCAAAAATACCTTCTTTTAGATTTTGAGCTAATAATCCCTCTTCAAAACGTTTCAAGGCAGCTTCTGTCGTTCCTCCTTTTGAGGCAACCGCTTTAATTAATTCATCTAAACTTTTCTCGGAGTTATTAATCAAATGAAACGAACCTAACATTGTTTGTTTCACTAATAATGAAGCCATTGAGTCTTCAAAACCTAATTCTTTTCCTGCTTCAATCATGGCTTTTACTAAATAGAAGAAATAGGCTGGCCCACTTCCACTTACTGCTGTAACGGCATCTAAAAGACTTTCATCTTCTAAGAAAACTGCTCTTCCTGTTGAGTTGATGAGGTTTTCTATTTTCTTCAATTGACTTAAAGTAATATCTCCTGCCGCCGAGAATGCAGTCATACCCATACCTAATAATGCGGGTGTATTAGGCATAGCACGTACTACCAAATTATGATTGAGGGATTCTTTGATTTTATCAATCGAAATACCCGCCATGATGCTCAAAACCAATTGATTAGGCTGGATAACAGACGCAAGTTCGTCTTTTAAGGAAGCGAAATCTTGTGGTTTAACAGATAAAATTATCAAATCATATTCTCCGAGTTTAGGAGAAATAGTGTCAATGACAACGCCTGCTTTTTCTTGACGAAGAGCTTCGGCACGTTCTGCATTTTTTTCAATCAAAAAGAGGTTTTCTTTTTTTACTAATTCGTATTGGATAAATGATTTGGCAAATGCCATGCCCATATTTCCTGCTCCAATGATGGCTACTTTCATGTTATTAGATGATAGATAATAGAGTTTAGATGATAGTGTTTATCGCTTTGCTATTTCTGATTCTCATTATCTTTTTTAATTGTTTTTAGATTAGTTTTGGCTGTTTTTATACTTGAATTAAGCAGTTTTTGTAATTCTTCGCAATCAAGGAGAAAAGAGTTGGCTAATTTAGTATCTATCAAATTGCTATCTCTCAAAAGCATAATCCAATAATGGGTTTCGTTCGCTTCTTTATTAGAAATAGCTAATTTATGAATAAAATCTGCTTTACTTTCTGCACATTCAGCTTCACGAATTAACGCCCCAATAGCGGTTCCGCTTCTCAATATTTGTTTTGAAATAACATATTCTTGTTTTTCTTTCGACAATAACTGATAGAGTTTGATTATTCTTAAAGCAAAAGAATAGCTTTTGTGATTGGCTATTTTATTAGTCATCTCAATTAATTTTTAAGTGTAAAGTATAATTTCTATGATTAATCAAGTGTGAACAATAACTCTCTATTCTCTTTTCTCTAAAATCTATTCTCTGATACCTATTTCAATACCTCTTCTAATTTCCTTTCTAAGTCGTCTCCTCTTAAAAATTTAGCAATTACTTTTCCTTCTTTGTCTAATAAAAAGGTTGCGGGGATTGCTTGTACACCATAAGCTGCTGCGGCGGCGGAGTTCCAAAATTGGAGGTCTGAAACGTGATGCCAAGGTAAACCGTCTTTTTCAATGGCTTTTACCCATGATTCTTTTTCTTGGTCGAGACTTACTGAGAAAATATCAAAACCTTTGTCTTTGAATTTGTAGTACATTCTTACCACATTTGGATTTTCTTTTCTACAAGGTCCACACCAGCTTGCCCAAAAGTCAATCAGAACATATTTTCCACGAAGTGAAGAAAGTGCCAATGTACTATCAGAAGGCGTTTTCATAGCGATTTCTGGAGCTTCTGAACCTACTTCTACGCCTTTCAAACGCATAATTTGCTGATGAAAAGTCTTGATGTGAATATTGGGTGAATTTGGTTTTTCTGCCTTGAATCTTTCCGAAACTTGCGTTAATGTTTCTAAATCATTTTCAGGATTCAAGAAATTTCCTGCCGTCCATAATGCTACCAAATTTGTTCCCATTTCTGGAATCATCGCTTTGATTTTGTTGATATTAGCTTGCTGTGCAGCTTGAAAATCATTTTGGATTTTCTGTAAAGTGGTTTCGTCTTTTTTAGCTTGAGCGGCTGCCACTTGTTTGTTCCAAGTTTCAACTTTGGCTTGTAAATCGGTATTAAGTTTCAGAATTCTATTAAAATACTCAATATTTTTAGAATTTCCCGTTAGTTGGAATGCTCCACGTTTGTTGGGTAAATCCATACCATCGGCAATTACATTTACGGTTTCGCCACCTTCTAAAATCAATAAAACCTTTTGGCTCAATTCCATTCCGAAGAAATTAAGTAAATAATAACCGCCTCCATCAATAATATTTGCATTGAATTTGAAGGTTTTATCAACCGCAACATTGGCAGAGTCCATCGTTACGGGAGTTCCTCTGCCATTGATAAATTGCAGATATACTTTTTTATCGGGAACAACATTATTGACTTTTCCTGTAATAAGCACAGGTTTACCACCTTGTCCAAAGGTAAGGGTAGAAATCATGGCGAATATTACGCCTAAAAATATTTTTCTCATATCTCTTTTTGAGTTTAAGTGTTTATGAGATTAAAAGTTAAAAGTATCGTTTTACCCTATTAACTCATAAACCTTTTACTCATAAACTCTTATAAATCTAATGATTTTTGCAATAATGCCGTTGTTACTTTCGGGTCAGCAGAACCTTTTGATTTTTTCATGATTTCGCCCATGAACATCGCTAAAAGCCCTTTTTTGCCTGATTTGTATTCTTTAACTTTGGCAGGATTATTTGCTAAAACCTCATCAATTAACGATTGAAGTGTATCGGTATTGCTTTGCTGAATTAGATTCTTTGTTTCTGCAATTTGTAAAGGCGTTTTGCTCGAATCTTGTACCAATTCTGGGAAAATTTGTTGTGCAGCAGTTGAGGTACTTACTTTTCCTTCATCAATCAGATTAATCAATGCTCCTAAACGTTCGGGAGAAATTGTTAATTGACCAATTTCTAAATTATTATCGTTCAAATACGACTTCACCGTACCCATAATCCAGTTAGAAACGGCTTTATAATTTTTCGTAAATTGACAAGTTGCTTCAAAATATTCTGCTACTTCACGAGTTTCTGTCAAAACGTTAGCATCGTATTCTGGTAAATTATATTGCTTCGTGAATTTCTCAAAAAGCTCCCAAGGCAAAGCGGGCATCATGTTTTTTACTTCCGAAAGCCAAGCTTCTGAAATTGTTAAAGGCACTAAATCTGGCTCAGGGAAATAACGATAATCGTTTTGAGTTTCCTTCTCACGCATACCCGAAGTACGTCCCGTTGCAGGGTCAAAACTGCGAGTTTCTTGGATTAATTTTTCGCCATTTTCTACGGCATCAATCTGTCTAACTACTTCATATTCAATGGCTTTTTGGATAAAACGCATTGAATTCATGTTTTTGATTTCAACTTTCGTACCAAATACTTTGCTACCAACAGGCATCACCGAAATATTGACATCACAACGTAGCGAACCTTCTTCCATATTACCATCGCAAATACCCAAATAACGCACCAATTTACGAACCTCATTCATAAAAGTAGCGGCTTCTTCGGCAGACTTAATTTCGGGTTCAGTAACCATTTCGATTAATGGCGTACCTGCACGGTTATAATCAATCTGACTATCGGTCGAACCTTCTGTATGGAGCGATTTCCCTGCGTCTTCTTCCAAGTGAATATGGTGAAAACGAACGGTTTTTTCTCCCGTCGAAAGTTTTACTTTTACGCCACCGCCCATACAAATTGGCGTTTTGTCTTGCGTAATTTGATAACCTTTTGGAAGGTCAGGATAAAAATAGTTTTTACGGTCGAAATATTGATTTTCAGTAATTTGAGAATTACACGCCAAACCCATTTTGATAGCATATTCTACCGCTTTACGATTGAGTTTTGGAAGAGTTCCCGGATGCCCAAGCGTAATAGGTGAAATATGTGTATTCGGCAAACCACCAAAAGAGGCAGCATCAGCCGCAAAAATTTTACTTTCAGTTTGTAACTGAGCGTGTACTTCTAAGCCAATAACGACTTCGTATTTATCTCTGATTTCTTGTTTCATTGAGTATTTCAAAATTTCTATTTACAAAGATAAATGATGTTAGCCCACAGATGACACAGATTGGGCGGATTTACACAGATATTTGTAAGTTGTAAATTGTAATCCGTGAAAATCTGCTAAATCCGTCCAATCTGTGGTCTAATTTATTCTTTGGGTAAGGAAATATTTTAAACCACATTCCAACCGTTTTAACTTAAATTGAGTCTTTATAAAAATGAAGATTGAAATTTGCTAATTTCTTTGGAAACTGAAGCTCAACTAATACAAGCCTGTTTACAAAATGACCGAAATGCCCAACGAAAGCTGTATAATGCCTACGCAGGGCGGATGTTGGTCGTGTGTAACCGCTATGCCCAAAGTCAAGCTGAGGCTGAAGATATTTTGCAGGAAGCTTTTATTAAAATATTTCAAAATTTAGACAAATTTCGCTCAGAAAGTACATTAGGTGCTTGGATTAAACGAATTGTGGTAAATACTGCCATTAATCAAATTCGTTCCCAACAGCATTTTCAGGATATGGGCGATGTACAAGATTACGAAAATCATATCAGTGATTATCAGTCGGGGATAGAAGGAATCCATTTTAAAGAATTGCTTGAAATGATTCAAAAATTACCCAAAGGTTGCCAAACAGTATTTAATTTGTTTGCTATTGAAGGATATAAACACAATGAAATTGCCGAGATGTTGAATATTACCGAAGGCACTTCAAAATCACAATATTCTCGTGCCAAAGCAATTTTACAGAGTATTTTGTCAGTGAAATGAATATAGACGATTTATCACATAATTCTTTTGAGGAACAATGGCAAAATGCCTTTGACGATGCCTCCATGACTCCACCTGATGCGATCTGGGAGAAAATTGAATTGGGTTTAGATAAAAACGTCCTGCCAAAATTAGGTAATAATTCGTATTACTTTGGAGCAATTTCAGCATTAATTTTAAGTATTGCTTTGTGGTATTTTGTTGGAAATAAAGAAGAAATAAAACCAATGCCAGCGATAGAAAATAAGCCAGTTGTTATAGAGAAAAAAGAAGAAGTTTCGTCTAAAATCGATGAAATAATAGCAGTTAAACCTAAAGATAAAATAACAATCAAAAAAGTAATTATTCCAAAAGAGGAAATAATTATTGAACCTCAATTGGTAGAAATACAACCTGAAAAAGTAGAAAGAATAATCATCGATTCTGTCAATTTTATTATGCCAATTGCACCGAAACCGACAAAGTTGGATTTTACCACCATTACACCCGAAATTCAAACAGAACAAACGCCTTATTATGAAAAGCCTAAACCAAAACCTAAGAAAAATTCTATTTTCAAGAATGTGAGAATTTCGGGAGGAATAGGAGTTTATCAGTAAAGTAATCAAGGTTTTAGGATTTGAAAATATACTAAACTTAAAAATATACAACGATGAAAATTGTCACTTTTTTAACGCTCTTTATAGCAGTTTTATCAATTAAATCTTGTAAAAAAGATGAGATAAATATTGTACAATCTACCTTAGCGACATCTTCAGATTATCTGGTTTTTGGTTACGTTGGTTTGGGTAGAATTTGTGGAGCAGATGTAATTTATAAGATTGAAAATGGAAAATTATACGCTGATACCTCAAAAGTATTTTGTAAATACCAAGAAAATTATCAGTTTTCGGGCTATCAATTGCCTGATAGTGAATACAATAAAGCTAAAATTTTTGTAAATAGCTTTCCCGCTGAACTCTCCAAAGAATCGAGCAAAACTTTTGGCTGTCCTGGTTGTGCAGACGGTGGAATGTTTTTTATTCAACTAAAAACAGGAGGTCAGGAAATAAAGACTTGGCGAGTTGATGATGCCGTTTTTAGAAGTGATAATGATGTAACGAATCAACCGTTTCCAGCTTATTTGGCTAAATATGGACAAACAGTTGGCGATGTTTTTGCAACAATTAAATATTAAAATAAACTATAAACTCACCCTTAAAATGAAAACGCTCTTTTTAAAACTCTCTATTATTGGTTTTGTACTATTTTTTTCTTGTGCAAAGGATGAAACTTTATCGACTGTTACAGAAGACCAACAATTGGCAAACTTGGCAACTGAAATAGAAACTTTTGCTAAAAATAAAGCCTGTGCAGGTGGCGACGATTGTAAAGTAATGGCAATGGGAGCAAGACCTTGTGGAGGGCCTTCGAAATTCATTATTTATGCTTTATCAAAAACAGATGAAAAGCAATTGACCGAAAAAATAACGGCTTACACTAATTTAGAAAAAGAACTGAATATCAAGTATAACAGAATGGGTACTTGTATTGCTCTGACACCACCAACGGTTGATTGCCTCAATGGAATTTGTACTTCAAAATAATTAAATTTTAACGTCATGAAAAAGGTAATTTTTAGAACGCTCCAAATGGTGGCGTTGGTGACTGCTTTTGTCTCTTGCAAAGATAATTGTACGCAAACTGTCACTTATCGAGGTACAGAATCAGTGAAAGTGACTCTTTCAGAATTACGAAGTGGTGTAAAAACACTTCCTGCTCAGGCTTTAGAAAACCCTGGAAAAATCTACGTGAAAGATAACTTTTTGTTTATCAATGAAGTCAAAAAAGGAATTCATGTAATAGATAATACTAATCCGTCTGCTCCGAAGGCGGTTTCTTTTATTCAAATTTTAGGCAATATTGACATTGCTGTCAATGGAAATATCCTTTATGCTGACAGTTATACCGATTTTGTGACTCTTGATATTAGTAATCCTAATGATGTAAAAGAGGTGTCTCGGAATAAAGACGTTTTTAATAATGGACAAGTGGATGGTATTACTTGGAGCTATAATGCAGGTGACCAAACCATTTATGACTCTAAGTATAAATTGTACACTACAACGCAAGAAGTAGCCTGTGAGCCTCAAAATCCCATCTATTATTATGGAAGTGGAATTGCTTTTGACCAAACTTTATTTTCTGGTGGTATCAAAACAGGTTTGCCTGCTGCTAATGGTACAGGCGTTAGTGGGTCAACGGCTCGTTTTGCCATTGTGGATAATAGATTGTATGCCGTGACGCAAAGTGATATGAAACTTTTTAACCTCAAAAACCCTTCAAATCCTTCTTTGGAAGGCAATATTAATTTGGGTTTTGGCATTGAAACCATTTTTCCGTACAAAAATAAATTGTTTTTAGGAACATCGACAGGGGTACAAATTTGGGACAATGCCAATCCACAAAAACCAATGTATTTATCTCGTCTCGACCATGCCAGAGCCTGTGACCCTGTGGTGGTTGAAAACGATATTGCGTATGTAACGCTCCGTTCTGTCAATAATTTTTCGAGATGTGGAGCAGCGAGTGCCAATCAATTAGATGTTATTGACGTATCAAATCCTGCAAGTCCAGTTTTGAAGAAAACATATCCAATGGATAGCCCTTACGGTTTGGGAATTGACAATAAAAAACTTTTTATTTGCGAAGGAACAGGCGGTTTGAAGACATTTGATGCCAATGATGTGATGAATATTAAACAACTTCAACACTTTAAGGAAATGAATGCTTTTGATGTTATTCCGCTTAATAATACGTTAATGTTAATCGGCAAAGATGGTTTGTATCAATATGATTATTCAAATCCGAATAGTCTGAAATTATTGAGTAAAATAGCAGTGAAAACGGCATCTTAACGCATTGACAAATATGAAAAAGACAATCACGCTTATATTCTTGTTTGTATGCACAATGGCGTATTCGCAGGAGAAAAAACAAAATTCTTTTAAGAGTTTTGTAAAAGAAAATTATGTCAATTTTACCGATATTGGGGGCTTATTTGGAAAATCATATCAAATAACGCCAAATGTTGTCCAGAATCCGAATTATAGCTACACCGTAAAAGCAAGTACGAATTTTACCATTCAAACATTTAATGGCTTGAAGGTTTATAAAAATTTGGCAGTAGGAGCAACCGTTGGAGTGGATTGGTTTAGTAGTTATCAAATCATTCCGATTTCATTGGGTATTCGTAATACATTTGGAGACATAAAAACGAAAAAGGTAAAAACTTTTGCAGGAATAGATGCAGGCTACGGATTTATGTGGCTCAATGATGCAACTTCTTCAAGTAATGAAATTAATGGAGGTTTAGCAATAAGTCCAATGGTAGGCTTGTTAATTCCGACGGGTGGAAATGCCAATTTTACGTTGAGTGTTGGGTATAAACATAATCGGTTCAATAGTAAAATTGATAATGGAACATTGGAGTATCCTTATCTTATCGAAAATAAATACAGTTTTAATCGTATGGCGATAAGATTAGGCGTAAATTTTTAGGAGATTAGTAAGTATGAATTTATAACCTCGTCAGCGGTTATCTTGACGAATAAAAAAAGGCTTGATTCTACACAGAATCAAGCCTTTTTTGTTTTAATCAATCACTATTTCGGGTCAAGACCTTTGTCAATTCTGAACAAACAATCTTGTAAATGATATTTGCTCATTTTGTCTAAAGTTGGTTGAGTCAATGCACTTTTGATTTCATCCTTCAACGTCAATAAATGACCACGTGTTACTGATATAATATCTGTTTTGCGTGGGTCAACTGCCGCAGGAACAACCGTTCCTCTGAAACTGAATCCTCCAGATGGGGCTACACCAGTTGCGTTTAATGTTGCAATCATTTTCTCGACGTAAATTTTCTGTAAATTTCTACGAGAAGCATCAATTGTTTTACGTGAACGTACTTCTGACCAAATAGAAGTACGAACGTCTGTAAACATTTCATCTAAGCTATATGAAGCAGGATATTTAGCATTAGTTTCGATAAAACGTTGTAAACGGTCGGTCGTAAATAAATTATTCAAAGTTGCTTCTTGGATACGGCTGATGGCATCAATGCCTTGGTCTGGACGAATTTGAGCCATAATTTTTCCATCTAATAACCACGTTGGTGTGTCAAAAACCTGACGACCTAACCATAAAACGGCATCTTTTTGAATAGTACGAGGCGTTGGTTCATAAACAAGCCCTGCTTCGTCCACTGTTTTTGGCGTTTCATAAACACCACCGACATTTTTAGTAACGTGACCAATATAACGACGATATTGTGTAACAATTTCGCCATAACCTTCTGTCAACATATCATAGTCTTGTCCTTCTTCTTTAGTCCAATCAATCAAATTTGGTAAAATTCTTTTTAAGTTTTTAATACCATAATCACTCGCCAACATATTATTATCTCCCAAACATTCCGACTGTGTACGTGGGTCATACGGGTTAGTTTCTGTACCGAACCAAATTCTTGGATTCTTAGCATATTCAGCAATAAACTGTTTGTTCAATGTTTTTTGGTCGTCTTCGGCTGTTGCACCTTCAAGCGTTTGATATGCCCATTTTACTGCCCAAACGTCGTATTCTCCAATACGTGGATACAAATCTTTTACGCCATCTTCTGGTTGTGCCACGTAGTTAAAACGAGCATAGTCCATGATTGAAGGGGTGTGTCCATGTTCTGCAATCCATTTCGGATTACGAAGATTTTCAACTGGCACAGTGCTACTTGAACCAAAATTATGACGTAAACCAATCGTGTGTCCAACTTCATGAGATGACACAAAACGGATTAAATCACCCATCAATTCATCATCAAATTTATTTTTTCTTGCTCTTGGGTCAACAGCCGCTCCTTGAGTCATGTACCATTTTTTCAACAATTTCATTACGTTGTGATACCAACCGATATGACTTTCCAAAATCTCGCCTGAGCGTGGGTCATGTACGTTTGGTCCATAAGCATTCTCAATGTCTGAAGCGAAATAACGAATAGCAGAATAGCGAGCATCTTCCAAGCTAATAGTGGTGTCATTATCCGCTAAAATTTCTGCTCTGATTGCATTCTTCCAACCAGCGGCTTCAAATGCTTTTTGCCAATCATCAACGCCTAATTTCAAATATTTTCTCCATTTCGCAGGTGTTGCAGGGTCGATATAATAAACGATTGGTTTTTTAGGTTCAATCAATTGACCTTGTTTTTGCTTGGCTGCATCTTCGGCATTTTTAGGTTCTAAACGCCAACGAACGGCAAAGGTACGGTCTTCGGTACGTTGTGAGCCTTCATCGTAAACAGTATATCCATTAGCAAAATAGCCAATACGTGGGTCAAAATAACGTTGCTTCATGGTTTCTTTTGGCAACAAAATCATTGACGTGTTGATTTCCATCGTCACTGCACCCGATGCAGCAATTGCAGGAATATTCACGGAAGGAATTGGGCTTGGGGCACCTCCAAAAGATGGCATTGGTGGCGTTCCGTTGAAAGTTTTCACCGTTCTAATTTCCGTATTAATTGGGAATGTTTTAATACTTTGGATATAAGAACGGTCAGCAGCAATAGAAGTGATTTTGTACATTGTCTTCGTAAAAGAAGGCAATGAAACAATTTGATTATCTCCTTTGAAGAAATCCGTAATATCAATTACCGTAGTTCCTTGTTTACTAACTGAGTCCTTCTTAAATGCTTTAATATCAAATGCTTGTGCAATTGGCTGAACATTAGAGTTCTTTACGGCTTTGTACATAGGAGCCGTAGAATCTGGTGAAACGTTGATGTATTGAATGGCTCTTAAAAATACTTTATTTTCTGGTCCTTTTTCAAAATTAATAACCTGACGATTCAACATTTCTCCACCGTAAGTTCCTGGAATTGTGGCTGCTTTGGTGATACGAGTTACCGTCATAATTTCACGCCCCATCAATGAATCTGGAATTTCGAAGAAAAATTTGTCTTCTACTTTATGAACCGTAAAAAGTCCTTTGGTCGTTTTTGCTTTGTCCGTAATTACCTCTTTATATGGTTTTGGACCTGTTTTTGGGGCTTCAGCGGGTTTTGCGGGAGCAGTTGGTGCTGCCGCAGGTGCTTTAGCATCTCCTTTTTTATCTTGGGCTTGTGCGGATAGGGTTAGGCAAACCGCTGAAGCTAAGAGTAAAGCTTTGTGGGAAATTTTTAGCATGATGATTAGTGTTGTTAATTATTTGTATAAACAACGAAAATACAGAAGAATGGTTTTATTTAAAAACGTTCTGTGATGAATGGGCAGAGAAGAGCGACGTAATAGTTTAAGAGAGCTTATTAAAACGGAATACTCAACAGGTTCATGACTATGATTCTTATTTTGGCAGGAAAATCTAAACTACTTCGTAAATTGCAAGGCAAATAAATTAAATATCTTATGAAAATAAATCACTTCATCAAAAGTATTTTTCTCGTTATTATTTTACCATTATTACCCTTGTCTGTTTTTTCACAGAAGAATAATTCAACAATAATTGCTCCCACCAATTCAACTGACCTTTTCCCAAACGCCAATTTACGTTGGGTTGATTCGGTTTTCAATACGCTTTCGGTCGATGAAAAAATTGGGCAATTGATGATGCCACGTGGCAATTATAGCTACGAATATGATACCGCCCGACTGAACAAAATTGTTAGAGATTATCACGTCGGTGGATTTGTGCTTTTTCGTAACCGTCCAACGGCTCAGGCGTTGTTAGTCAATCGTTTACAGGCAATGAGTAAAGTACCCATGATGATTGGAATGGACTTGGAATGGGGTATGGAAATGCGTTTGGACAGCACCATCCGTTTTCCTTACCAAATGACTTTGGGGGCGATGCAGGGCAATGAAAACATGATAGAAGAAATGGGTTTGCAATTGGCTCAACAATGCAAACGTATGGGCGTTCACGTGAATTATGCCCCTGTGGTGGACGTAAATAACAACCCGAATAACCCTGTAATTAATTTCCGTTCGTTTGGTGAAAACCGTGAGAAAGTAACTTCAAAAGCCCTTGCGTATATGCGTGGCTTGCAAAAAGGTGGCATTATCACTTCTGCAAAACATTTCCCTGGACACGGTGATACTGGCGTAGATTCGCATACGGATTTACCCATAATTGGACATTCTCGCAACCGTCTGGATTCGCTTGAATTATTCCCATATCGTGAATTAATTAAGAATGGTTTGCAAGGCGTAATGGTGGCTCATTTAAGTATTCCGTCTTTGGATACGACCAAAAATTTAGCTTCGACTTTGTCCCAAAAAATCGTAACTGATTTATTGCGTAAGGATTTAGATTTCAAAGGTTTAGTTTTTACCGATGCGATGGATATGCAAGGGGCAGTGAAATTCTTTCCAGAAGGAACGGCAAATGTAAAAGCTATTTTGGCAGGAAATGATGTTTTAGAAACTTTTATAGATGTTCCTGCGGCATTTAATGCGATAAAAAAGGCGTTGGAAAAAGGAGAAATTGCTCAGGCGGATATTGATTTTAGAGTAAAAAGAATCCTAACGGCTAAGGCTTGGGCTGGTTTAGATAAATACAAACCCATTGAAATTAAAGGCTTAATTGAAGATTTGAATCCAAAGAAATCAGAAGCTCTTAATCGCCAATTTGCGGAGGAAACTATTACGCTTTTGAAAAACACAAACAACATTCTTCCACTTCAAAATTTAGACACTTTACGCATTGCTTCTTTGAATATTGGTAATCCAAGTTTTGGCTCAAAATCTCCAACGGATTATCAAAAAATGCTTTCGAATTATACAGATGTTACGCACTTTAATTTAGATGAAAACTCAGATGAAGCGGCTATTCAAAAAGTGCGTGAATCTTTGAAAAATTATAATTTAGTTTTGATGGCAGTTAATGGACAGTCGGTTCGTCCTGCGAAAAATTATAGCATCAACCCTAAAATTCAGACTTTGGTAGCGGAGTTTGCTAATTCTTCAAAAACGGTAGTTTCTTTATTTTCAAATGCTTATACCTTGTCGAAATTTGAGAATTTAGATAAAGCAAAAGCCTTGACAATTACTTACCAAGAAAGTCCACAAATGCACGAAGCCGTTGCCACTGCCGAAGTTATTTTTGGAGCGATTGGAGCAAAAGGGAAATTACCCGTTTCGGTAAATATGACTTTCAGATATAATGATGGAATTACGACTGAACCCATCAAAAGATTCCAATACGCTCTTGCCGAAAACGTTGGAATAGATTCTAAATTCTTGAATTATAAAGTGGATTCTATTGTAAATGAGGCGATTAAGCAAAAGGCAACGCCTGGAGCAGTGGTATTAATTGCTAAAAACGGAAAAGTGATTATGCACAAAGCCTACGGAAAACAAACCTACGAAGGCACGCAAAAGGTGCAATTGACCGATTTATACGATTTGGCTTCGATAACGAAAATCAGTACCTCCGTACCGTCGATGATGAAGATGGAAGACGAAGGAAAATTCAATTTAGATTACACAATGGGCGACTTAGTGCCTTCGTGGCAAAATTCTAATAAAGCAGGTTTAGTTTACCGAGACATTTTTACGCACCAAGCTCGCTTAAAAGCATGGATTCCGTTTTGGATGGATTGTATTGACTCTACCAAAATGGTCTTGGCAAGTAAGATTTACAAAGAGAAGTATTCTGAGAAATATACTATTAGTTTTTGGGATAAATTATTCAGAAAGAAGAAGGCTTTGCAAAGAATGTGTCAGGCAATTCAGACCGATAAACAGCTTTGGAAAGACTGCGTAAATCTTTCGAAAGACCCAACTTTATGGAAGCCAAAAACCTTTGCGTATAATAAATCAGATGAATTTTCGGTACAAGTCGCAGATAATTTGTGGTTACACAAAGATTACCACAATACGCTTTATAAAGCTATTGAAGAGTCGCCTTTACGTGAGAAAAAGGAATACGTTTATTCAGATTTATCGTATTATCTCTATCCGCAAATTATTCCACGCCTCACAGGTAAAGATTTTCAGAGCTATTTAAAAGATACTTTTTATAAACCTTTGGGAGCAACAACGCTGACGTATAATGCCAGAGATTTTTACCCATTGTCAAGAATTGTTCCGACGGAATATGATTCTCTTTATCGTAAAAATCTCATTCATGGACGAGTACACGACGAAGGAGCATCTATGTTAGGTGGAATTTCTGGACACGCAGGTTTATTCGGGACGGCTCAGGATTTAGCAAAATTGATGCAAATGTATTTGCAAAAAGGGTATTATGGAGGCAAACAATTCATCAGCGAAAAAACCATGAACGAATGGACAAGCTACCCTTTCCCGATGGAAGTAAATAGCAGAAGAGGTGTTGGTTTTGATAAACCTGACCGCAAACGTGCAGGTATCAGTGCCGCCTCAAGTGCAAGTCCAAGTAGTTTTGGACATTCGGGTTTTACGGGTACATACACATGGGTTGACCCCGAACATCAATTAGTTTATGTATTTCTTTGTAACAGAGTTTATCCAACCCGCAACAACTCAAAATTATCTGACTTAAACGTGAGAACAAATATCAACGAAGTAATATATCAGGCGATAAAGAAAGGTAAGTAACATAGGTTTTCAACCTGTAAGCATTGTTTAGTTAAGCCGATTAACTTCCCGAAAGTAAAACAACTTTCGGGAAGTTTGTCCACAAAAAATCCCTTCAACTAATAGTTAAAGGGATTTTTTGTTAGCTTGACCTCTTTATTGCTTAAAAGAAATATCATACGAATTAAATACTACACCGCAGTATAATGCACAACCACAGGAGCTTTGTCAAAATATGGCCCAATAATAATTCTCCATCTTTGGAATAAATCTGACTCTCTAAAACCTACAGTATGGTCTTCCAACGTTTCCCAAGTAATTAATAAAATGTAGCGGTTTTCTTGCTCGATACACTTTTTGAATTCGTGTTTAACGTATCCTTTTGCCGTTACCAAAACCTCTTGGGCTTTCACTAAAGCTGCTTCAAATTCTGCTCCTTGTTTCGCTTTAATATCTATTGTTGCGAGTTCTAAAATCATGTTTTTGTTTTTCAATTGTAAATAATCACTAAATATTACTCCACTTCAATAACCACTCCCGCAGTTTTTGGGTGAGCTACACACGTAAGAATATAGCCTTGTTGAATTTCTTTATCTGTTAATCCGTCTTCTTCGTCCATGTGTACACTTCCAGAAACGCATTTACCCATACAAGCCGTACACATTCCTGCCTGACATGAATACGGAAGGTCTATGTCATCACGAAGAGCTGCTTCTAAAATCGTTTCGTGTGGTTTTACCACAACTTGATAATCTGTTCCTTCGTATTGAATCGTAACGGTTTGTTCTTTGATAGAATCGTCAGCATCTTCTTCAACGTGTAAAATACCACTGCCAAAATGCTCTTGGTGGATATTTTCAGCAGGAACATTAAAGATTTTTAATGACTTTGTTACTTCGTCCATCATGCCTTCTGGTCCACACAAAAAATACTCTGCCTTGGCAATATCAATCGCAAAATCTTGTTTCAAAAAGGTAACTGCTGATGCTTGGTTGATACGAGTTTTATAACCCGTCCAAGTATAAGAAGGCTTTGTTAAAACGTGCAATACACGAAAACGACCTTCGTATTTTTGCTCTAATTCAGCAAATTGCTTTTTGAAAATGATATTTTCTTCATCACGAGAACCATACACTAAAAATACATTTGTGTTTTGTTCTACTGGTAAAACCGACTTGATAATTGACATCAATGGCGTAACGCCTGAACCTCCACCAAAAAGAACAATGGTACGTTCTTTATTAGGGTTAGGTTCAACCACAAAATGCCCCATTGGTTCCATTACCTCAATGGCATCCCCAACTTTCACGTGGTCGCACAAATAATTGGAAACTAAACCATTTGCTACTCTTTTTACCGTTACCGCAATGGACGCATCTTTATTTGGAGAAGACGACATTGAGTAACTACGACGTACTTTCTGCCCATTAATTACAGGCATCAAGGTAAGGAATTGACCAGCTTTGTAAGATACTGCTGCGTGAATTGGGTGCCAAAATGTGAAAGTTTTGGTATCGGGGGTTTCTTCAATAATTTCTTTTACTGTAAGATGAAAATATTTTACGGACATCAGCGTTCGACTTTTTGTAATTGAATGTAAGTTTCAAGAATAACGTTCAGATTAATCTTCTGGTTTAGACAATTCATGAAAAACTGTTACAAAGTTAAGCAAGATTTTTTGTTGTTGAGGTTTGGGCATTGAAAAGAACGACAATCACATTTGCCAAAAAATAAAATTATCACTCATTAATAGTAATTTTCAAAGGAAATATTTAATTTCAATTGAAATACAACCGCCACTTTGTATCACTATTTATTTTAAAAAAATCTGCATTGAAGTTTCTCTCTAAATTCATAATTATCTCCTCAACGGTACTTTTGTTGGCGTGCGATGCCTCCAAAGTTAGCATGAAATCGGTATCTCGAAAGCTGAAACAATCATCAACTTTTACCCAGAATCATACAGGTTTTGCCCTTTATGATATTTCGGCACATAAAATGTTGCTCGAACATAACGCTGAACGTTATTTCACGCCTGCATCCAATACAAAACTATTTACTTTTTATGCAAGTTTGAAAACTTTAGGAGATTCAATTCCTGCTTTGCATTATCAGGTTTCGGGTGATTCTTTGATTGTTTGGGGAACAGGCGACCCTTCATTTCTCAATCCTGATTTACCCAAAAGTAAAGTGTATGATTTCTTGAAAAATCGTCCAGAAAAAATCTATTTTTCCAATGATAATTTCACGAGTTCATTTTACGGACAAGGTTGGGCTTGGGACGATTATAATGATGACTATGCCGCAGAAATTTCTTCTTTCCCAATTCATGGAAATGTAGTCAGATTTACAGGAAATAAAGAAAATGGATTAGATATTCAACCTAAATTCTTTGCTGAGAAAACCTATAATTGGTCCAAATCTGAAAAATTTTCTGTTCAAAGGGATTTAGGAACGAACCTATTTAGTTATCCCGCAGGAAAAGAAATAAAAACAAATTATAAACAAGATGTTCCTTTCAAAACTGGCGTTGAAGTAACGACGGTTTTATTGGCGGATACATTAAAAAAAGAGATTACACTGATAAATAAGCCATTAGAAAGGTCAACAAAAACAATTTTCAGTTTGCCCGCAGATAGTTTGTATAAGCGAATGTTGCACGTGAGCGATAATATGATTGCTGAACATTTAATGCTTTTGAATGCCGATGCTTTAACAAATGAATTGAATGTAAACGTTGGAATTGCAAAAGTAAAAGAAACGCTTTTGACAGATTTACCCGATGTTCCTCGTTGGATTGATGGCTCTGGTTTGTCGAGATACAATCTTTTTACGCCACGTAGTATTGTAGCGTTATTAGGTAAAATTCATGAAATTGTACCCGAAGAAAGGCTCTTTAAACTTTTGCCTGCTGCTGGAAAATCAGGAACGCTTAGAAGTATGATGAAGATTGACGAACCCTTCATTTTTGCCAAATCGGGTTCATTGAGTAACATTTATTGCTTGAGTGGTTATTTGGTAACGAAGAAAGGAAAAGTTTTCATTTTCAGTATGATGAATAATGATTTTATTAATTCGACTGCTGATATTCGGAAAGAAATCGTCAATATTCTTACTGAAATACATCAAAATAATTAAGGCTTGACTATCAATAAATTGGCTTTAAAACTCACGTTGTTTGGCATAAAATTTGAACATTTTACACTATTATTTAACCCAAGAATTTAAAATATGAAGTCCCTAATTATTACGATAGGTATTTTCTTGACTTCCTTCTCTATGTTTGCACAAGAGCAGTTGTATTTCAACCCGCTTTATGTGCCTCATACAGATACGACCTTAGTTTTTACACCCAAAGATTATTCAATGGCATCTGGTAAAAAGTATCCTGTGATGTATCTTTTACATGATTATGGGGCAACTTACCGTCAGTGGAGTACCATAATCAATGTCCAAAAGTATGCAGATGCTTACGGTTTTATCGTTGTTTGTCCTGATGGTTTAAAGGACTCATGGTATATTAATAGTCCACGCAAGCAAATGAGTAAATTTGAAGATTTTTTCTTTAAAGATTTATATCCTGCCATCAAGCAAAAATATCGTGTAGAAGATGAACAGATTTTCATTACAGGTATTTGTTCGGGCGGACACGGAGCATTGAGCTTATTTGCTAAAAGACCAGAACTTTTTAAAGCAGCAGGAAGTTCGGGCGGTGTTGTGGATTTAAGTGTAGAGGCTACTAATGCGAGTTTGCAAAATATTTTAGGGTCTGGGGAAAGTGATGTTTTACGGAAGTTTTCTGTCATTAATAATGTTGGAAAATTAGCCGCTTCTCAAAAAGAAATCATTTTTGACTGTGGAACAGAAGACGTTAATTATGAAGCAAATAACGATTTTAGAAGACGTTGCGATGAATTGAAAGTAAAGGCAACTTATATTTCTCAACCTGGGAAACACGATAAAGCCTATTGGCAAAAATCAATCAAAGTGCAGTTTGATTTCTTTAAACGAATTGTGAGAGATATATGACTTATCTAAATGTGTCATATATCCCTATTAATTATTTTTCGCTCAATTTTTTCAAATGTTTTGGGTCAGCTAAGCGAACAACTTCTTTTTTCGAGAATTTTACCATCCATAATCCAATGAAATCCCCTTTTTTGCGGAAAGCTAAACTGTCTAATTTACCAATTTTACCTAATTCTTCAATTTTAGCTTTTTTCAATCCTTCAAATTGATTTTTGAATAAAATGGGAGCAGTATAATAGAAAAATTTCTCATCGTCTGATTTTTGAATATTATCAATTTGTTCTAAATGTCTTTCTGCATTATATTGATAAGCATCCAAGATTTGATTGATTTTATCTCCCAAAGCTGGATTTTTTAATTTTAGAGGACTTCCTGACGAAATCTCAACTCTGTATTTGTTTGAAAGGGAATCAATCAACACTTTCTTTTCAAGGTTTTTTACTAAATTCTCATTCAGAGAATCTACAATTACTTTGCCCCATTCATCTACTTGTGCCGTAAATTGTGCAGGGGTAATTCGTTTTACTTCACGTTCATGAAGTTCTTTTACGGCTGCGGTTGTGTCAATGCGTTTGCTAAAGTCGCAGCTTGCCAAAAGGCTACAACAGATAGTGACTGTAAAAAGATTTCTGAGTGTATTGTTAAGGTTCATGTTGAATCATTGATTTTTCACAAAGATACAACATTGACCAATAAAAAAGCCGTAGCACATTGCTACGGCTTTTTGAGTTATGAATTAACCTCTTCTACCATTTCCTCTACCTCGATAGGCTCGTTGTGGAGGAGGGCAATATCTCGGCACAACGACTACTCGTTGTGGTGGAGCATAACGATAAGGGCGTGGTGGAGGATAATTATAATATGGACGACGATAACCATAATCTCCACGAACATACGTTGGTCCGCAAGAAACAACCAACATCGCAAGTCCAATTACTAAAGTCAAGACTGCAAGGGTTTTATGAATTTTTAGCTTTCTCATAATTTTGAAATTTTGTACATTAGAAAATATAGAGTTCGAAAGGTTTAAAAAGTGTAAAACTATTTACTCAGGTATCTGAATAATAGACAACAAGTCTGTAAAATACCCCTATTTGGTTTTGAAAATTTTTAGATAGGATAGTCCAAAACAAATCTTTTGTATCTTTGCACCCTAATTTCAATTATAGAATAAAAAAAACTGAAATTTCTATTCGAAACTCCCGCAATTAATTAAGATATGTTAGAACAATTAGAAGCCATCAACGAACGATTCAATGAAGTTGCCCAGCAAATGACGCAACCTGAAATCGTTTCGGATATGTCAAAATACAAAACGATTAGTAAGGAATATAAAGACCTTGAAAAAATCGTTAATCAATATAAAGAATACCAAAATGTTTTGTCGAATATTGACTCTGCCAAAGAAGTGATTTCTACTGAAAAAGATGAAGATTTCAGAGATATGGCAAAAGCTGAATTGGACGAACTCCTCCCAAAGAAAGAAGAATTGGAAAACGTTTTGAAAGAAATGTTAATTCCGAAAGACCCTAACGATTCTAAAAATATCATTATGGAAATTCGTGCTGGTACGGGTGGAGATGAAGCAGGTATTTTTGCAGGAGATTTATTTAGAATGTACCAACGTTTTTGTGCTAATCAAGGCTGGCAATTTCAAATTATCGACTTCACGATGGCATCGTCTGGAGGTTATAAAGAAATTATTGCTAATATTCAAGGGGAAGATGTGTACGGAAAAATGAAATTTGAGTCGGGCGTACACCGTGTACAACGTGTGCCTGCCACAGAATCTCAAGGACGTATTCACACGTCAGCGGCAACGGTGGCAGTTTTACCCGAAGTTGATGAAGTGGATATCCAAATCAATATGAATGATATTCGTAAGGATACATTCTGTTCGTCGGGTGCGGGTGGACAGTCAGTAAACACGACTTACTCAGCGGTTCGTGTGACTCACTTGCCTTCTGGCTTGGTGGTACAATGTCAGGATGAGCGTTCACAAATCAAGAACTTTGATAAAGCAATGACCGTTTTACGTTCTCGTTTATACGAAATTGAAGCAGCCAAAAGACAAGAAGCCATTGCAGGTGACCGTCGTTCGATGATTGGTTCGGGTGACCGTTCTGATAAAATCCGTACTTATAATTACCCACAAGGACGAGTTACTGACCACCGTATTGGTTATACAGTTTATAATTTGCCTGTGGTAATGGACGGAGAAATTGGTGATTTTATTGACCAATTAAGAATTGCTGAAAACGCCGAGAAGTTGAAAGAAGGGGCAGGAGCTATTTAATAAAAACGGAACTATCTACAATTTGTCGCAGAATAAAATTAGCCCACAGATTGTACTGATTCAACGGATTTACAGGGATAAATTTAAAGAAAAATCAGTGTAAATCTGTTTTATCCGTGGTCTAATTTTGTCTTGCGACAAATAGTAGATAATTCCGAATAAAAATAAACGGAATGAACTGTGTTAAAAAACTATATACTTATTAATGCAAAACCGCTGACGGGGTGAAAAACCGCCGTCAGGGTTACGGAAGAAGACCCTGACGGCGGTTTTTCACCCCGTCAGCGGTTAATTTGGGTCAAATTTGC
>NZ_JAYGIN010000024.1:0-120383 GCF_034931005.1 Arcicella sp. LKC2W | reverse complement strand
CTGCCGTTTGAATTCTTCGCTGAAATAGCGAATAAATTTTTGCCCAGTGTTCTTGGTTTTGTCCATCTTTTGATACGTTTTAAGTTCAAAATTTGGTCAACTTATTTCAGGACGGGACACAACGCCATGCACGATAGCCTGACCCCACTCACGGGAATGTTTACCATGTTGGGTATGATGGTTAATAGTTTTTACGGTGGTGTAGGTGTTGGCTTTTTGAACTTCTATATTTTCATGATTTTGGCGGTATTTATCAGTAGTTTGATGGTGGGACGAACTCCCGAATTTCTTGGTAAAAAAGTGGAAGCAAAAGAAATGAAAATTGCCATGATTATTGCCTTATTACACCCTTTCCTAATACTTGCTTCAACCTCACTTTCAAGTTATATTTTTACCAGTAACCCAACTGAATACGCAGGTTGGTTAGCCAATCCAAGTAATCACGGATTTAGTGAAATGTTATACGAATTCACTTCTTCAAGTGCCAATAACGGTAGTGGTTTTGAAGGTTTGGGCGACAATACTCCGTTTTGGAATATTGCGAGCGGAGTGGTAATGCTTTTGGCTCGATACTTACCAATTATTGGTCCAGTGGCGATTGCTGGCACTTTAGCGGGGAAAAAGTTTATTCCAGAAAGTGCAGGAACGCTCAAAACGGATACCTCAACTTTTGGTTTAATGATATTTGCGGTGATTGCCATTGTGGCGGCTCTGTCATTTTTCCCTGCCTTAACACTTGGACCAATTGCGGAATATTTTTCGATGAAATAAGATTGAGCGATATGCTCAATAGAGACGTAAATTAGACCACAGATTGTACGGATATTACGGATTTACACGGATAAGTTATTACAAAAATCAAGAAACTACAATTAAAAAAATCAGTGTAAATCTGTTAAATCCGTAAAATCTGTGGTCTAATTAAATCTCGCTCGCAAACTAAAAACTAAAAAAATGAAAGCTCAAAATACATCATTATTTCAAAAAGAGTTGATTCAAGAGGCATTTAAGCAGTCTTTTGTCAAACTCAATCCTAAAATCATGTTTCGTAATCCCGTCATGTTTACGGTTGAAATCGGAACAGCGATTATGTTAGGCGTGTGTGTGTGGATATTATCTGGCGAAAGCACACAGGGTAGTTTCGCCTATAATTTTATCGTGTTTTTGGTCTTATTTTTAACCCTCATTTTTGCCAATTTTGCCGAAGCCATTGCTGAAGCACGGGGAAAAGCACAAGCCGATAGTTTACGTAAAACACGAGAAGAAACGCCCGCAAAACTAATTCAGCCAATTGGCGAAATGTATTTGAACGAGGTAAGGATTATCCCTTCTTCTCAGCTCAAAAAAGGGGACGTTTTTATATGTGAAACGGGTGATACCATTCCAACCGACGGCGAAATTATCGAAGGTTTAGCAACCATCGACGAAAGTGCCATCACAGGTGAATCTGCCCCTGTAATTCGAGAATCGGGCGGAGATAAAAGTTCGGTCACAGGGGGAACGAAAGTTTTATCTGACAAAATTAAAGTGGTCGTTACCACTGAACATGGGGAGAGTTTTTTGGACAAAATGATTGCTTTGGTTGAAGGTGCAAGTCGCCCAAAAACACCCAATGAAATTGCACTGACGATACTTTTAGCAGGATTTACTTTAGTTTTTATCATCGTTTCGGTTACGCTAAAACCTTTCGCTGATTACGCCCATACACCTATTACTATTGCGGCTTTTATTTCGCTATTTGTATGTTTGATTCCAACAACCATTGGCGGTTTATTGTCTGCTATCGGTATTGCAGGAATGGACAGAGCTTTACGAGCAAATGTTATCACCAAAAGCGGTAAAGCCGTCGAAACTGCGGGGGATATTGATGTTTTATTATTGGATAAAACGGGAACAATTACCATCGGAAATAGAAAAGCGACTCATTTTTATCCTGCCAATGGCGTGGACGAAAAGCATTTTGTCAACTGTACGGTTTTAAGTTCAATGTCGGACGAAACGCCCGAAGGAAAATCCATCATTGAATTAGCAGGAATCAAGCCCGAAAGCTTAAAAGTAGAAAATCCAAGATTTATAAAATTTACGGCAGAAACCAGAAGTTCGGGTATTGATTTTGGTAATATCAGAATCAGAAAAGGTGCCTCTGATGCCATCAGAAATTTGGCTCAACAAGCAGGGAATTCTTATCCAGAAGAAACTGCTTCGAGAGTGAAAACAATTTCGAGTAATGGCGGAACGCCCTTGGTAGTTTCTGAAAATGAGATAGTTATTGGAGTTATTGAATTACAAGACATCATTAAACCTGGTATTCAAGAGCGTTTTGAACGTTTGAGAAAAATGGGAATTAAGACGGTAATGGTAACGGGTGATAATCCGTTGACGGCAAAATTCATAGCCGAAAAAGCAGGCGTTGATGATTTTATTGCCGAGGCAAAACCCGAAGATAAAATGAATTATATCAAAAAAGAGCAACAAGAAGGTAGATTGGTAGCCATGATGGGCGATGGCACAAATGATGCTCCTGCCTTAGCACAAGCCGATGTGGGAGTTGCCATGAATAGCGGAACACAAGCGGCAAAAGAGGCGGGAAATATGGTGGATTTGGATAATGACCCCACTAAATTAATCGAAATTGTGGAAATCGGGAAGCAGTTATTAATGACTCGTGGTACGCTGACCACTTTCTCAATAGCCAATGACGTTGCCAAGTATTTCGCAATTATTCCTGCTTTGTTTATTTTGGCAATACCATCATTGCAGGGCTTGAATATCATGAATTTATACAGTCCAGAAAGTGCGATTTTATCGGCGGTAATTTTCAACGCTATCATTATTCCTTTCTTGATTCCGTTGGCATTGCGTGGCGTAGAATACAAACCGATTGGTGCAAGTGCTTTACTCCGCAGAAACCTATTAATTTATGGTTTGGGGGGCGTTATTGTTCCTTTTATCGGAATAAAATTAATTGATATTTTAGTGTCAGTATTTGTATAGATTCAAGCGTAGGGGCGTATCGCATACGCCCGTTCATTAGGCAAAAGGGCGTATGCGATACGCCCCTACAAACATTCAAAAAACATGAAAACCAACATAATTCCAGCCATAAGATTAACCTTATTTTGTGCTATATTCTTTTCAGGAATTTACACATTCAGTCTTTTAGGCATCGCCAAATTTGCTTCTAATGGTGGCAAAGGCGAAATAACTACCCAAAACGGTAAAACATATTACAGTAATATCGGGCAATTATTTACCGATGATAAATATTTCAATTCTCGTCCATCCGCAGTAGGTTATAATGCCGCAGGGTCAGCAGGAAGTAACAAAGGTCCAAGTAATCCCGTTTATTTAGCTGAAGTTCAAGCACGAATTGATACATTTATGGTGCATAATCCAAGTGTTAAAAGAATAGAAATTCCCTCTGATTTAGTTACGGCAAGTGGTAGTGGCTTAGACCCAAATATTTCGGTACAAGGGGCAAAAATTCAAATAAAACGAATTGCAAAAGTTCGTAGTATTTCGGAAGAAAAACTATTGCAACTTATTGATAATCAAATAGAAAAACCATTATTCGGTTTATTTGGAACTGCCAAAGTTAATGTTTTAAAATTAAATTTAGCTTTGGAAAATATAGCACGCAGATGAGACTAACCGTCCGTCTTGATGCCTACGGTGCGAAGTATCTGCGTAATCTGCGTTCCATCAGTCACGAAAACAATATGTCAGAAAAAGACCAAACCGTCCAATATTTCCTTGATTTGATAAAGAAATCAAGGAAAGGTAAATTCAAAATTTACATCGGGATGAGTGCGGGCGTGGGGAAAAGTTACAGAATGTTGCAGGAAGCTCATTCGCTTTTACGCAATGGAATTGATGTAAAAATCGGTTTTATTGAAACGCACAACCGCAAAGAAACCCACGAATTACTGGCAGGTTTACCCATTATTTCAAGACGAAAACTATTTTATAAAGGCAAAGAATTGGAAGAAATGGACGTACAAGCCATCATCAATGCTCGGTCCAGAAGTGGTAATTGTGGATGAATTGGCACATACCAATATTGAAGGCAGTAAAAATGAAAAACGCTGGCAGGACGTAATGGACATCATTTCGGCGGGAATAAATGTCATTACTGCCGTTAATATTCAGCACATTGAAAGCTTGAATGAAGAGGTTAAAATTATAACTGGAGTTGAAGTAAAAGAGCGAATTCCCGACAGTGTACTTGCCCAAGCCGATGAAGTGGTCAATATTGATTTAACTGCCGATGAACTTATCACTCGATTGAAAGAAGGTAAAATTTATACTTCCGATAAAATCGAAATTTCCCTTAAAAATTTCTTTAAAAGCGACCAGATTCTTCAATTGCGAGAATTAGCATTAAAAGAAGTTGCTTCACAAGTAGAAAGAAAAGTAGAGTCGGAAGTAACCAAAACCAATTCTTTGAAGCACGAACGTTTTTTAGCTTGTATCAGTAGTAATGATTCGACCGCCAAAACTGTTATCAGAAAGACGGCTCGTTTGGCAAATTATTATAACAGCAAGTGGTACGTTTTGTACGTGCAAACGCCCAATGAAAGTGCTGATAAAATTGCTTTGGACAAACAGCGGCACTTGATTAATAATTTCAAATTAGCGACTGAATTAGGAGCGGAAATCATTAAAATTGAAAGTGATTCTATCGCCCGAACCATTGTTGAACAAGCCGAAAAATTGGGAATTTCAACGGTCTGCATGGGAAAACCGCATTTGAGTTTATGGAGAATTATCTTGGCAACTAACGTTTTTAATGAGTTGTTGAATAAATTATCTTCTAATAACATTGACTTAGTTATTTTGTCATGAATCTGTTTAGGAACGGAGGTTACACAGAGAGCCACAGAGTAAAAATGAGAACCTCAGAGTATTTTAGAGCGTTTTTTCTCTGTGGTTCTCGTCTATTTTCTTTGTGGCTCTCTGTGTAACCTTCATCCCTCAAAATATCAATTTAAAAACCATGAAAATCAAAACCAAATTAACATTGGGCGTAGGACTTCTATTCTTAATGATTTTACTGCTCAGTGCCATTGGTGAAATTTACATCAATGCTCTAAAAAGTGATACCGAAAATATTTTGGTTGATAATTATAATTCCTTAGTATATGCCAATAAAATGCTTGCTTCGTTGGAGGAAAATGCATCAAAATCACTTTTGCAATTTGAAGAGAATTTGAAACTTCAAGAGAATAATATTTCAGAAATTGGAGAAAAGGAAACCACACAAACTTTGAGAATAAATTATAATCAATTTTTAAAGAATGGGTCTGTTTTAGCAACAAAGCAATTAATCAGAAAGGAAATTTTCAAAATCATTGACTTAAATATGAGTGCGATTCAGCGGAAAAGTGAATTTGCCAAACGAACAGCCGAAGTTGCAACGCTCAGAATTGCTTTAACGGGCGTTATTTGTTTTTTGATTGCCTTCACTTTATTGATAAATCTGCCGTCAAATATTGCCAATCCCATTAAAGAATTAACGGAAAGTATTAAACAAATTGCTGCGAAAAATTATTCGCAAAGAGTTCATTTTTCCAGTAATAATGAGTTCGGAGAGTTAGCGAAGTCCTTCAATACGATGGCTGAAAAATTGGAAGAATACAATGATAGCAATTTATCTACCTTAATGATTGAGAAAAAGCGAATAGAAACGCTCATTAATAATATGCACGACCCCGTAATTGGTCTGGATGAAAGCATGAAAATCATTTTTGTAAACGAAGAAGCCACAAAAATGATTGGTTTACCTCACTATGAATTAGTGGGAGAATTTGCTCAAAACCTTGCTTTCAGAAATGATTTGATTCGCTCATTGATGCAAGATATAACCATCCCAAAAACGAATAATAAGCGAGAAAATGCCGAAATGATAAAGATTTTTGCTAACAATAAAGAGAGTTATTTTGAAAAAGAATCCCATAATATTTTAATTATTCCAACGGGCGAACAAACCAAAAAGACCATTGGCTTTGTGGTAATTCTTCGGAATATTACCCAATACAAAGAGTTGGATTTTGCTAAAACGAACTTTATCGCTACGGTTTCTCATGAGTTTAAAACACCGATTTTTTCCATTAAAATGAGTTTGCAATTGCTTGAAAATGAAAGGGTTGGGCAATTGAATGAAGAGCAACGGAATTTATTGAAAAGTATAAAAGATGACACTCAAAGATTATTAAATACCACCAGCGAGTTATTAAATATTACACAAGTCGAAACGGGTAATATTCAACTTTCTATTGTTCCCGCCGACCCTAAATCTATCTTAACTTATGCCATTAATGCCAATAAAACGCAAGCTGAGCAGAAACAAATACAATTACAAACTCATTACAAAGACAACCTGCCCGAAGTTTTGGCAGACAGCGAAAAAACGGCATGGGTTTTAATCAATTTAATTTCCAATGCCATTCGTTATTCTCATGATAATTCCACGATAATTTTATCAATTATAGCTGATAATCAACAAATTAGATACGTCGTCAAAGATTTTGGACAAGGAATTGCTCCACAATATAAAGACAAAGTTTTTGACCGATACTTCCGTGTTCCAGGGACAAAAAAAGAAGGAACTGGACTTGGTTTAGCCATCAGTAAAGAATTTATTGAAGTTCAAGGTGGTCAAATTTCGGTAGAGAGTGATTTTGGTTCGGGAAGTATCTTTACAGTTACTTTGCAGTTAGCGTAATGATATTTTACGAAGTTTTTGTTCGTAGAATGTCATTACATTTTTACGACAATTATAAATGCTGATTGGGTTTACAATTATTAATTATTGATGATGTCTTCATCAATTCATTACTCATTTGATTATCTTTTATTCTCGTTGAGTCTCCCGAACCCCCTAATTAACTGGACAAATTTTTCGTAAAACAAGTTTTAATAACTTTACGAAATTATGAGCAATCACAGACGCAATTGGAGTCTTTCCGAGAAACTCGAAGCGGTCCAATTAATGAAAAAAGAAGGGGTCGGCAAAACCTCACGCCAACTTGAAATTTCGAGTACAACGCTATACAAATGGGAACGCCATTTTGATAAACATGGAGAACAAGGGATGTTGTCAAAACCTATTTCTGATAAAAATCCAGAACTCGAAAGAATTAAAAAAGAGAACCATGAACTCAAAATGTTAGTGGCTGAAAAAGAACTAATTATAAGAGTTCAAAACGAGTTGCTAAAAAAAAGTCCTTAGCTAAAACGATTCGACTTGCAGTTGCTCAGCGTTGTATCAACTTAGGAATTACCAAGAGTTTAGTTCTGAAAATCTGTGAAATTAGTCGAAGTTCTTTTTACTATAAACCTAAATTAGGGACTCAACAAGTAGGGAGATTTTTCTCGACAACTACTAAAAAAACGACTGGTGGATATGATGATAATGAACTTGTTGTTGAATATATCAAAACCTTATTAGCCGAACCGTTCGTTGATTATGGGTACTTGAAAGTAACTTTTTTCTTACGAGATGAGAAAAACTATATCATCAATCCTAAGAAAGTTTATCGTCTGATGCACGCCAATAGCCTTTTATGCACTGAAAAAGGCTCTCGTGAATTTACTAAACGCCAATGGGTGAAAGAATTAGTACCAAAGCCTATCAAGGAATTTACTTATTTTGAATTTGACATTAAGTATATTTACGTTCAAGGAAAAAAGACTAATGCCCAGGTATTGACAGTCATTGATGTGTTCTCTCGTTGGAATATGGAGCATATTATCAAGTGGAATATACGTCAAGAAGATGTCATTATTTTATTCGACAAAATTTTTGAAACTTATGAACTACCTGATACTTTTTACGTCAGAAATGACAATGGTAGCAACGGGCGGCGAACCGCTTTATCGCTGACTTAGTTCAACAGTATTTTCAAGATAAAAATATCATCCAAGAGTTTACTGGGCGGCACTCCGCTAAACCAGCTACACCTGAGCAAAATGCTCATATTGAATCTTATCATAGTATCATGGAAAGTGTGGTCTGCAAACGTTACGAATTTGATGATTTAAAAGATGCAATTCTTACCATGAATCAATTTAGAGAGTTCTATAATTTTAAAAGAATTCACTCGGGAGTCAAGTACAAAAGTCCATATAGATTCCTCTTAAATAGAGGCATAGACATGAAAAAACTAAAACTATAAAACTGAAAAATCTGTCCTAAAATTAGGGGGTTAAGCCATTAGTACGTTAGTAATTAAGAAATCAACTCCCCCAAAAACAAATTCCCCGACACATAGTAAGCAAGCGGTTTCGGGGAATACATTGCTACCTATCTTCTAATTTTATTTAAAATTCCTCGCTAATTTTTTCTTATTAACTTACAATGTAAACATTGTTTAATATGAAGCCATCTTGACTTCTATGAGACATAAATAATTTACGCAGTCTGTTCTGAAATCTTATAGTATTTTTCAACAAGTAGGTTTACTCCACTTTTCGAGGCAATGTCTAAAACACCTGTTTCACACAATGTCTTAATTCGAGACACCCGGTCTTTGTCAGAATTGATTTTCCCTAATCTACTATCGAAATTTGCAATATTTTCTATAGCATTTTTTATAATGGTGGTTAAGGTTGAAAAATTCTCAAAAGATAAATCTGAATTTCCTAGATAGTTTTCAAGTCTTGCCCCCTTACGGTAGTTTGGATAATTCTCTAATCCCATGAAAGATAGCATCCAATTTATATTATATTTTCCATTAGTTTTGACGATTCCTATATAGTCTGCAATTAGTTCATCGTGAAGATTATTGGAAGCGTAACCATATTTTTTTAGGGTGTAAAGATGGGTACATTCATGCTCGAGCCTAATTGAATAAGAATATTGTCCCCACTCAATATCTGACATTCCTAGTTGGCTTGCGTTTACATTACTGTAAGGTTTTGTACTCAAAATGATTATTTTATCTTTGAATAAGTCTGGATTAGAAAGGACATTGTTGGAAAACTCCTTACTCCAATTACCTGTTGGGTTATTTTTTAACCAATCATTCTTCAAATTATTTAACCTATCCCAATTATTTATTCCATTAATTAAGATAGCACCCATTGAAAGTGGAACTGAAATAGGGTTATTCTTGTGAAGAAGACATTGAATAATTTTTATAAAGTCTTGACCGTCAGGTATCTTCAATACAGGAACTTTCCCAGCGATACTTTTATGAATGCAAATTTCTATCCCATCTGGATTATTGAGTTTCAGCTTATTTACAAGATTTATTGACTCTGTTTTACCCTTCAACACTGCATCAATATAAGCCTGTGTTTTATTTATTCCTTCTTCTATGGGAAAATGTAATTGAGGATAACAATTTTTTAAAGTTTGAAAAGTACCGTGTTTGGAAGATTTTTCACAGTAAGTTTCCCATGAATGTATATAAGGTTCATCAGCAAAAAATGTAGGTAGTTTGACTGAGGACTTGAATTTGTTTTTAAAATAAAGATTTAGTTCTTCAGGCAAAATGATTTTATCTTCTCTGATAATATTTATTAAAGACATTGACATCGTTTATGCAATTTGGCGTTTGGCAAGTTGAGCAAATAAGGCATCATTTTCCATTAAGTCATCGTAAGTTCCTGATTCTACAATAGTTCCTTTTTCCATCACATAAATACGGTCAGCATTTTTGATAGTGCTTAATCTATGGGCGATGATAATACGAGTAGCTTGAAGTTTATCCAAACTTTCTGAGACTATATTTTGAGTTTTATTATCCAACGCACTGGTAGCTTCATCCATAAATAGCAATCTTGGCTTATGAGCAATGGCTCTGGCAATCATCAACCTTTGTCTTTGTCCACCCGAGAAAGTCCCTGCACCTTCACTTATAACAGTGTGCATTTCCATAGGCATGTGCTTAATATCTTCTTCCATTCCTGCCATACGTGCTGCCTCCCAGGCATCATCCAAAGTCAATTCTGAATTCCCCACAATATTTTGATAAATACTACCAGACATCAATGCTCCATTTTGCAAAACAACTCCTATTTGTCTTCTTACCAACTCTTTATTCATTGATTCATAAGCATCACCATCATAATAAATAGAACCTGCTTCGGCTTGTTCGAAGCCTAACAATAATCTCATGATAGTAGATTTTCCTGAACCAGAAGCACCTACGAAAGCAACCATCTCGCCGGGTTTAACCTTGAAGGTAACATTGTTCAATACAAGAGGCAAACCTTCTTTATATCTAAAAGAAACGGAATTCATTTCTATTTCTCCTGCTAATTCACCAGGATCTATGCTTTGTTCAGCGGATTCCGTTTCTTCTTCTAAAATCGGCTTAACTCTTTCGTATAAAGTAATGACATTAAGAGAAGTAATTAACGCCATACTTAATCGTAAACTATCATTTAAGAACTGGTTGAATGCCGAAACAAATGCCATGAAAGCTCCTACAGATAGCATATTGGTTTCAGTGCTTGCATGCAAGACTGTGTAATACAGAAACGAGAAAAATAAAATATTGGTGAAAAGAGGATATGAGGCGTTGAAAGTCTCCACAAAGTTTTGATAACCTCCTGAGCTAAAACCCAATTGTTTTAATTTTGAAAATTTGTCCGCCCAAAGTGTGAATACTCTTCTTTCACCTCCTACTATTCTGATTTTAGTAATTCCTGATAAAAATTCGAAAAGAAAACCTTGTATATTGCCCTGAGAAGTAGAAACTTGTCTATCAAACTTCAATTTAAACAATCCGATTGAGACCATAAAGACTGCTGCAATCAGTCCTAAGCCGACGCCTACCCAAGCTAATGATGAGTCGTAGTAGAATAAAAGTATTAAGTTGACGAAAGAAAACGCACCACTCAATACCGCAGTCATTAAGGTACTTGACACAATTTGACGGATGGCATTAATACTCAAAACTCGATTAGTAAGGTCACCTGTGGAGTATTTTTTGTAGAAAGTTACTGGTAGTCTGAGCATGTGGTCCATTACTCCTGCTTGTAGATTAATACTGGACTTAGACTCAACCCTCAATTGTAAAACTCCTTTTGCTAAATGTAAGCCTGCTGTTACGAAGCCTATCATAATCATGATTGAAAAAATCTCCAAATGAAGTGATTTGTCAGCCGTTGGGATAACATCATCGTACATCATTCCAGACAGCGTAGGTACTAATAATCCAATTAAACTACCTATTAATGCCGAAAACATCAATATCTTCGCATCCTTTTCTACTCCTCTGAGTGCAAAAGCAAACACTTTTTTTACAGAACTCATTTTGCTATCAAAACCAGCAAGGAACATATAGCCAATCGGCTCTAAAGTATCTGCAATTTCATAATTTACATCTGATTCAATACCTGTTGATAAATCTTTTAATATATAGCTTGTAGAAGTCTTCTGCAATAGAGCAACAGGTATTTTATCTTTTTTAGTGAATGCTAATAAATGCCCATTTTCTTCCTTCCACCAAGTATCTCTTAAAATAATTTTACGAATCCTTATTTTGGAGCTTTTTGCGATAGCGTATAATTGATTGGTAGTACTATTCTGATAGGAATCTATGTGTTTGGGTTCATCTAAATCAAAACCAATTTTATTGCCTATTAACTGACAAGTTGCAAAAAGAACATTTGCTTTAGTTGAATTTTGTACAAGCAAAGGAGTAGCATCATTACCCGATATAACAGATTTTATTTTATCAATGGTGCTTTTCAGCCCCTGTTCTTCAATAATAAATTTTTCTTTAAAATGATTACTTTCCTCCGTTTTATGGGCTTCTATAATTTTATTAAGTTGGGCATAAAAGTACTCTTCCAATTTCATTAATGCTAACAGAAAATAGATTTCGTCTTCAACTAAAACCTCTCTTGTGCTTAGAACCCTAATTTCGGTATTTCTGCTTATTGACTTTATCCATAATTTATTCGAAACTGGAGCAACAAAATCAGGGTATTTTTCATGATTGATAAGTGTGCTTTCACAGAAAATTTCAATTTCGCCTTTGAGTAAATGAATCCAATTGATTCCGTTTGAAGGAAAAGCAACCGTATTTTTTTCTAAGGATGTAATTTTATATTCATCAAGTCCTTTATAAACTCTTGGACTATTAATAGTATTTACAATTGATGACGTTTTTAAAATCCATTTATTAATCATATTCTTCAGAAAGAAATGATCCATTTCAAGGAGATTATTTTTGTCGATAGGTAAAAGCGTAGCTTCGTTAGAGGAAATAATAAGTCTGGTATTATCAGTATTTTCCGGAGTCAATAAACTAAATATAATCTCTCCTTTTTGAGCAGTATATAGATGTTTTAATGTATTCAGATATTCTCCTTTTTCGTCAACTTTAGTATAAAAAACATTTACTTCACCCGACAGTATCATCCAAAACCTATCTGTTTCATTCAAAATGAACGGTTTTTCAACTCTGATATATATTTTTTGATTTGTTGACATAACAATATTTATTTTATTTCAACTAATTGGGCATATACTCCTTGTTTTTTTAGCAATTCTTGATGCGTTCCTCGCTCAACAATTTTACCATACTCCATCACAATTATTTCATCGCAGTCCATAATAGTACTTAGTCTGTGAGCTACAATCAAGCATGTACAACCTCTTTTTTTGATATTATCCATCACTATTTTTTCGGCCGTCGGGTCCAAGGCACTTGTTGCTTCATCCATAATTAAAATGGATGGATTGGTGGCTAAAGCTCTGGCAATTTCCAAACGTTGGCGTTGTCCACCACTAAAATTACTTCCACCTTCCATCACGGTACTATCATAGGCATCTTTTCTTACTGCTATGATGTCATGAATGGCCGCATCACGGGCAGATTGAATTATATTTTTATCAGAAATGGTAGAATCCCAGAAAGAAATATTTTCTTTAATTGTACCGTTAAAAATCAATACTTCTTGGTCTATTACAGCCAACGATTCTGTGATGATATGCCTTGGTATCTCGCTTCTCGATTTTCCGTCAAACAAAACCTCGCCTTTCCATGGCTGATATAAGCCAGAAGCCACTTTTGCTACCGTTGATTTGCCACTACCTGAGCCTCCAACTAAGGCAACTCTACTACCAGGTTTTAACTTTAGGTTAAAGTTTTCAATCAAAGCGGGCATGGTTGTGTTATACCCAAAGGTTACATCCTTCATTTCAAAGTAACCGATTAGTTTATTACTGAAAGCTTCTCGCTGAATGTCATTCTTCTTTACGTTTTCTTCTCTGAATTGTTCATCTACTTCGTAGTTCATAACGTCATCAATACGACTCATATCGCTTTCGGTTTCATGTAACATTGTTCCCACCGAAATCAATTGATTAACAGGAGAAATGAAATTTCCCATCAAATAAGTAAAAGCAACCAAAGCCCCAAGTGTCATTTCTCCGTCCATTATTTTTAAAGCTCCTACTCCCAAAATTAGCGTTGTGGTAAGTGAAGTAAGTAATGGTGGCAACGTATTAAGTTTTATGGTTAGCCAACCTAACTCTTGTTGAGAATTCATCACTTTGGCTAAATACCCTACCCAATTGGCAAAAAAATCATTTTCTCTTCCTGATGCTTTTAGGGTTTCAATCATACTGATTCCAGAAGTGGTTGTTCCTAATAATTTACCAGTTTCGTTACTCAAACGGCGGTTTCCGTCTTTCCTGGCTCTGGATACATATTTTAGTACGACCACATTAAGCAAGGCCATACATATACCTATAAGTGTTAACGAGACATCATAAGAAAACATTAGTAGAGCATAAAATATAATCACTATTACGTTTAATAATGAATTGGCGAGGTTTCCGCTCAATAATTGGGCGACTTTGTCATTCAACGAAACTCTATTCCCAATTTCACCACTGTATCGTTGTGTAAAAAATGCAATAGGTAGATGAAAAACGTGCCATAGAAATTTACTGGAAGTGGCAAGAGAAAGTTTTGTTTCTAATTTCAGTAGATAATATTGCTGTAGATAAACCAAAACTGCATTAATGATTAAGGTAGCACCCATAATCAATAACAGAGGCATAACGAAGCTCGAATAACCATTTATTAAATATTTATCAATGAATATTTGGATAAATGATGGTATAATCAACCCTGGAATTACTAAAAAGAAACTTACTAAAAGTATGTACAAAATACTTCCTTTTGAGTTGGCAACTCTTGATGCCAGAGATGACATCAACCCTCGTTTCTCATTTCCTTTTTCAAATGTTGTTGAAGGATTGAATGTAAGTACTACGCCCGTATAGGCTTCATCAAACTCTTTATGTGTTACGTGGTATCTTCCTTGGGCAGGGTCGCTTAAATATACTTTATTCTTGGTAAATCCTTCTAAAACCAAGAAATGGTTAAAATTCCAAAATATGATAGCCGGTGTCTGAATTTGCATTAATTTTTCAAGCGACTTTGCGTAGCCTTTTGATTCTAATCCGAACTCTTTCGCAGCTTTGATAATGTTGGTAGCTTTAAGACCATCTCTGGAAACACCACAAGCAATTCTAAGTTTTTCTAATGGAACAAATTTTCCAAAATACCCTAAAATAATACTCAATGCCGCAGCTCCACACTCTACACTTTCCATTTGCAATACCGTAGGAACTTTGACTGGTCTTGCTTGTTTTTCAATAACAAATTTTGTCTTACTTTCCATTTTTTGAAAGGCTATTTATTAGTACAAGTCAAAGAATTTTTTAAAGGCAGGTACCACAATTGAAGCAGGGTTTTCTTGTTTTATTGTGATTTTACCTGTGCATGAAGTTCCTTCCTTTATAGCAATATCGGGGCCTTTGGCTGATGTCCATTTGAATCCGCTATATGAATTAGAATCTTTATCAAATTCGACGTGTACTTCAAAGAGAGGACCTGATGATAATAAACCTTTAGCTAATTGATCATTTTTGACTGATGTCATCATACCTTGTTGAGTAATTGGAAAATCTGAAATATAAGTAACTTTTCCTTTGATAAAACCGTATTCTTGAGGCTGTACAGTCGAAGGAACCACAAATGCTTCCATACCTTTCTTAATCTTTTTCCCATCTTGCGATGGAATATAAAGAACACCTTTCAATTTATTAGACAGTTTTGCCTCATCCTGATTCTTTAATTTAAACAACGGAGTTCCAGCACCGACCACAACACCTACATCTGTCAAAACCTCTACAACTTCACCGCTGTAAGAGCTACGGATATTCGACTGCTTGTCATATCTCTCTGTCAAAAACTGAAGATTTCTCTCTGCTTCGGCAATTCGTTGGTTTTGTAAGGTAATCTTTTGTTGTAAATCAAACCCAATATTTAGTTTACGGTTTGATATTTCAACCAATTGACCTTTCAGTCTTTCAATGGTATTCAGTGAAGCATCTATTTGTTGCTTTGTATTGGCAACTTGCGATTTTATGATTAATCCTTTAGTAAGTAGATTATTTTCTGATTCTAATTGATTGTTAAGAAATGATAACTTCTTTTTTTCTGCTTCAATTTCCCCTTGAATACTAACCCTATTTTGGCTAATTAATTCACCTTCCAACTGTGACCCTTGGCTACCGTAAGACATCAATTTACCCATTTCCAGCTTTCTGTCAGTCAATACAGCTTTTGCACCTTCTATTTGCTGAGAAAGCTCTGGTTGCTGTATGGCAGCAATAATGTCGCCCTCTTTAACTTTATCACCAATACCCACTTTTAACTTTATCAGTTGTCCATTTGATGTAGAAACAACCTCATGTACTTGTCCGCCCAACACAACACCAATGGCATTAAGCTTTGTTTTTACTTTACCAAAAACAGCCCAAGCAAGTCCTGTACTAAGGGCTAATGAAACGGTTAAGAGTGCAATCCATGCTTTTGGACCGGTAACTTTTATTAATTGGTCTAATTTCTCTGGAGTCGAAAGTTTTTCTAAAGCTGACTTTCTAAAGAATCCTGCTGCCATAGTTTTTAGTTTTTAATTATCAGTATTGGGTATTAGATAAAATGCTTTTGAATCCACAGTGAAACCATTGTTGTCTTGCGAAATTAATGTCCCAGTTTGGTGTCTAAGATTCACAATTGCATTAGCAAATTGTTGATAGGCTTGCAAATACTGCAATTCAGCAGTAGTGAGACGTTCTTGAAATAATATCAAACTTAAAATGGTAGTTAACCCGGTTTGAAATTTTACTTGCTCATTGTTGAATGCTTCTTTGTAATTATCTAAGGCTTTTTTGGCCTTTTCTAAAACAAGAACACTATTATTGAGGTTGTACAAAGCGTTGGTTATGTCTATTTCAATGTTTCTTTGAAGATTATCGTTAGCTATTTTTTGGTCGTTTACAGCTATGTTACTTTTGGCAAGATTACCTTTTGCTAAATTATTATTGACTGGAAAAGTGAAGGTCAATTTAGCACCAACTCCCATATTTCTCCCCTGATTGTTCATAAATGAAGAAAACGTTTCACCTATTCCATTGCCTGTACTGGCACTGCTATGAAACGCAAATCCAGTTAAATCTAATTGCGGTTTTGTATTATTTTCTGCCAATTTATTTTGCAACTCCAAAGCTTCTGATATTTTTCTTACCGCTTTTAAGTCAGCCCTTTTTTCTTTGGCAATTCTGATAAAATCATATTTATCAAAATTGTTTCGATATTCAGATGTAGCAATGGTTGGAAATTCATTTAAAGGAACATCCAACAGTAAACTTTCTTCATTACTTAACCCGATTACTCTTCCTAAGTTGAGCCTTGCTTCATACAGATTTTGCTCAGCTAAGATTGTCAATTTTTCTTGATTTAATAAATCTGCATTTATCTGTACAATGTCTCCCGCTGGTTTCTTATCTGCTTTCACCAATTCATTTGTAATACCTAATACATTTCTTACTCGGCTTTCGTTCTGTTTGTAAATTTCTAAATTTTTAAAAACTGTATAGTAATTCCAATAAGCGAACCCAATTTGTAAAATCTCAGAGGAATTGACAAACTCGTTATTCTTCTTCGAATTTTCTATGTACAAAAAAGACGTTCTTTCTCCTGTTGTTGCTATATCACGCCCTTTCCCTCGCTTCAAGGGTTGGGTTAATGAGAAGTTTACCGTACTTAAATGATTCCCCAAGTACGCTGCAACGTTCTCATTAAAACCATTGAAAGGTAGGTTACTGTTATTAAAACTATAGTTTAAACTAATATCTGTAGTTTGGCCAGTACGAAGTAATTTCCGAAAACCCGCCGAAAAGTCGGTCGTATTTGATTTCAACACTTTATCGATGAACTGATTTCTTGGGTCGGCTTCAAAAAGAGAATAGTTACTGTGTCTAACACCAAGGTTTGAGTAAGAATTAAAGTCAAATACGCTCCTTCGTACTTTCAAATTAGCCTCAGCATCCTGTATAGCATAAGCACTCCTTTTCAAGGTGGGGTTATGTACAAATGCCTTCGATGTGATTTCGAGTAAATCACATTTGATCTTTGACTGGCCATGCAATTGAGTATAATATATCCCAAATAACAATGTGAATATGATTTTCCAAGAATTCATATTGATTTCCATTTTAATAATGCTTAGTTTATACTTCAGCGAATTTGTTGAGGATTTGCCCGAAGCGTGACCCCGCCTGAGCCACTCCATCAAGCACATTAGAATCTATTATATCCTCTTCTTCTGGATTTCCATAGCCTAATTGGTCGGTAGTTTTTCTTAATCTATTAGAAAGAAATAATGCTAATGCATAGTAGAAATTCGATTTGAATTCCATATTTGTTTTAAGCCTGGAATTAATCGCTTCTTTTGACATTCGATAAACAACTGATGGCTTAGCAACAATAACCGAGACAGAAGGTGGTCTTGACTCTAAAAATGACATTTCTCCAACAATTTCACCTGCTTCCAATTTCGCAATACTTTCATGAGGATTACTACTTGAACAGACAGCTAATTGCCCAGATAACACAATGTATAAATTGTCGATAGGTTCACCCTTAGTGATTAATCTATCTCCTGTTTCTAAATCCAACTTGGTGCCATTATTTAGCATCCATTCCACATCTCTATCGTTTAATTGACCTAAGAAAAAAAGTACACGCTTCATAAGAATGTTGTTTAAAATGTTTGAACAAATTTATTTTATTTCACACTGATAATTAAGACAAAAACACCGTGATTACTGACGTTTTGTAGGAATTAGTAAAGAGCAGAAGTGGTAGAATTTATACAATTCTAACGTAGAGAATTCAATAAATCTTTGGGGGTAATTTTGTATTGTCCTGAAAATAATGTTGAAAAATAATGTACGTCATTGTATCCAACGGCGTAGGCAATCTGTGAAATAGAACGATGAATATAACTATCAATCATTTGCTTAGCCTTATGCAGACGAAGTATTCTTATATACTTATTGGGGGTTAGATAAACCAAGTTCGCAATTTTCCTGTGTAATTGCCTTTCACTTACTGCCATTTTGTAAGATAACTCGTTTAAATTCAAGAAATCTTTCGTAATAGAACCGTAAATCTCTTTTTCAAGATTCATTAACCATTCTTGGTCTTGTTTCGTTATTTTCTGCGGTTTTATTTCGTCTGCACACATTTCTCTTACACATTCATTATCTTCATAAATCTCAAAAATATCAGGACGACCTTGAAAAGTTAAATTCAAAGATTTTGACCTTGCCTTCAACATTATTTCTTCTACTATATCACTAATTTCTTTCGTGTTTGAAAATATTATTTCTTCTAATCTCTCTTTATTCTCAAGGGTATTATTTTGATTGGCAGCAATTATGTTCTCTAATGGATTTTTGATATTCTGAACAATCTGTTCCAGTACATCAGGGGAATACCAATCGATAGATAAGTTTTTAGTTGGGTTCATTATCAAAAACATTTATAGTTTGAAAATAGATTTAAGAAATACTTAGAATTCAAATATGTCTAATAATGTGTACTTATTTGTATAACCCTAATATATATACGTATTCGCACTTTCATTCTTTTTTCGCATGAATATTTCAAATTCTAGAAAATTATTTTTTCTCCAAATAGTATCTTTAGGATTTTTAAAAGCTTCAAATGCGGCAATCGTTTCTTGGTCAATCTGATAATTTGAAGTAGCCTTTTTTTGTAAGGAAAATAACTTCAAACGCTCAGATTTTTCATACCAGTGATTAGCTCTTTCTAAATATTCAGGCTCGTGTGTCAAAAAATAAATTGTTTGATAAAGTAGAGCCACCCCGATTGTTCCATTTTTAAAATCAAAATTTAAGGTTTCTTCTTTAACTCTTTCTTCTTTAATTTTCGAGAAAGAAGCAATCAAATTTGCTGATTTAAATAATTTTTTATCTTCCAAAATGAGTGCAATTTTTACAAACAATAAAGCTGTTTGCAATTCTCCTTCATGAAAAGAAATAACATTGTTTGTCACCAGTATATCACCTTCAAACTCTACAGGAAGAATAGAATTATCTTCGTCAGATAAATCTAAAGGAATTAGATAATGCCAGATAATATCAATACTCTTTCTAAGTACACTTTTGATTTCTTTCTGCTGAGAATAATCACTCGAATAATAAGACTGAACAAGATGATATAAATCAAGATTAAACCCCGTCATGTTCAAAGAAATATGCAAGTGTTCTCCTTCTGAGAGTTTATCTAATATACGATTGCAGTAATTCAAATATTCGTTTTCAATATGGAGTAACCTATTATTCATATCGAGGTTTGTAGGGAATTGATACTTACTTTGATTTATGTGTTGTAATGACGTGCGTGCAAAATGGCTTTTTCAGTAAATTTGTTTGATAAAACTGAATCTAAAGGTATAGGATGTGATAAATTTTAGAAAACTTATTATGTAAAAATCCAAAAATGTTATGTCAAACCCTCTTTTTGAATAGATTTTCTATATTTTGTATCTTTATCAATAAGTAGATACTAAATTTTACTGGTCTTATAAGTATTGAGAATATCAAATGATTTTTGCTGTACATTGCTCAAAGAATGTTCTATGTTGAAACGGACAATAGTACTCTTTTTCAAAATAAGATTTGCTGAATTTTTCATAGTAAATTTGTTTTAATTGGTTTCTTGATTCAAAAGTATTACATAGAATACCCCATAAAAAAAACATTATTTAAACACTATTAAATATTATGTGAAATGCTTAAACTGATAAATTTTGTCAAAAAAAAACTAAAAAACACTTTCATCAAAAATGAATACCTTTATCATTTATTAGTATGGGGAATTTATTTTACTCTTACCAATTTCAATTTTTACTTAAGTACTGGTGGTAATACAAGTGTCTTGAGTATTTTTATTGGGATGTTGCTGGTGGCTATTATACTTTTTTATGCAAATATTTACATAGTTATCCCTAATTTTTTGGCAAAAAAAAAATATTTGGGGCAATTACTTGGGATGCTTTTACTACTAACCATCTATATATTTTTCCGCTACCTCTCTAACTTTTACCTATTCCCTCTGTTAGGAGAAGAATATATTACATATAAAACATTATCAAATCAATTTTTTGCTGATTCTGGATGGTTTGCAACACAATACTTTCTCTTAAGTTTTGGTTATTGGTATGCTCTTCAAGGTATAGAAAAAGAAAGAGAAAATAAGAGTTTGGCGGTTAAAGTTTTAGAGTATAAACTGCAACTTAATAAACTCGAATTAGATTTTTTAAGACAGCAAATTAGCCCTCACTTTGTCTATAATATTCTTAGTTCAGTTTATTTTAAGGTGTACAAAAAAATGCCTGATACTGGAGAGATTATTTTACTCTTATCAGAAATAATGTCATACTCAACAAGTGCTACTAAATCAGATGATGAAGTACCACTTGAAGAAGAAATTAGAAATATTGAAAGATTCATTGAATTAGAAAAATATAGATATGGAAGTGATCTTGATATAGATTTTCATGTAAATGGTAGCCCTGACAAAGAAGACCAAATTCTTCCACTTGTATTATTAACATTCATAGAAAATGCTTTCAAATACGGAGATAGAAATAACCCAGACAGACCCATAACTATCAAAATCAATATTGATGAGGATAGATTAACTTTTTACTGCTCAAACGTGATTCAACAATTATCCACTGCCAAAAAATCAAATAAAATTGGAATTGCCAACACTCAAAAAAGATTGGAACTAAAATATTCAGGAAGATATACATTATCTAACAGAGCTGAAAGAGATGAATATATTGTTAATTTTTATCTTGATTTTAGATGAAAAAATGGTAATCCATTTAAAGAGAGATACGATCCTTTTTGCGTGATTGCTACCTTTGAATATTGATAAAAAACCAATATAATATTTAAGAGCCACAAATAAAGGTTCATGTATTAAGGTTCATTTTCTTAAATAGTAATAGTTTTCAGCTTAAAGCAATTATATTTGCAATGAAGATTCTTTATCGATACATGACTACTAAATAAAAAACAGTAAACATAATCATTCTTGACCCACAGATATTCATCTAATGTTAGAAATTAAACCTACAAATAGTAATTAAAATGTTGAAATGTTTAATCATTGATGATGAAAATCATGCAATTGAGCTTCTTACTGATTACATTCAAAATGTTAGTTTTCTTAAGTTAGAAAACACTACCAATGACCCCATCATCGGGCTGAAACTTATAAATGAAGGAAACTATGATATAATTTTCTTGGACGTTGAGATGCCCAAAATTACAGGTTTGGAGTTACTTGCTGGCATTACCCAAAAAAGTAAAGTCGTTATTACGAGTGCTAATCGTAATTATGCTGCTGATGGTTATGAAAATGAAGTCTTTGATTTTCTTTTGAAACCAATCCGTTTTGAACGGTTTTTGAAAGTTGTTCAAAAAGTTTTTAATACTACAACCAAAGAAACTACAAACACAAAAGAAGATTTTATTTTTGTAAAACTTGAAACCAAGAATCGGTTAAAAAAAATTTTGTATGACCATATCGTATATATAGAAGGGGCCGGGAATTATATTACTATTCACACGATCACTGAAAAAATTACTACCTATTTAACCCTAAGAGATTTTGAAGAATTAGTACCCTCAGAAAAATTCATGAGGGTACAAAAATCTTATGTTGTTGCTATTGCAAAGATAACTGGACTGGAAGGCAATGAGCTTGTTCTTGAAAATAACAAGGCAGTATTAGTTGGAGAATCTTATCGACAGAAAGTTAATGAGTTTTTTGGAGGGTTTATGAATAAGAAAAAAAGCAGATAATACTATTTTCTCGTCCAGAGGCATCTATTCAGCAATATTATTCTAAGTTAATATTTTATGGAATTTTTATTTTTTGTAAGAAATCTATCACACCCCCAAGTAGTAGGGCAGAAAAAGAGAAAGTAAGCATTCCAATCGAATAGGCAAAAAATGATTTTATGTAACTCACTAAATTATACTCATCAAAAAATTGTCCTATTGCCCATGTACTATAAGCGATCCCTATAAAACCCGAAATTTGCATTAAATGGAAATGTGTCAACCCTTCAAGAATTGCAAAAATCGCAAATAATAACATATCAATACCCATTACAAAGCATAAAAGTATTAATATTTCAAAAAAATTATAGTCATATTTTTTAAAAAATAATCTCAACCAAAATGCAATAAACATTCCCACAACAATATTTGCATATCCATAATGATCCTGTATCCAATTAAAAATACCACCAATTGAGCTTTGAGAACTGTTATTTACGTTATTAGTATCTTCAAAATTAATATAACCTGATTCAATGTGAAAAATATTATTGATTATTGTATATATCAAAGAGGTTATGATAATAAATACAACAGGCTTTATAAGTCTGCTTCTATTTTTGGTGATAAACATTTTTACATTTTGTCCTGGTCTTAGTAACAATTCTTTTATCGTATAAAAAATACCTTTTTCAAAATGAATTATATGCTGAATCTCATGCAACATATAATGTCCATCAATTCGTGGTAGCTCCAATGACTCTTCACATTTAGAACAGTAATTTCCATTTATTATCTGAGTATTACGTTTATTTCCCATGTGTATTTTTATTAAAATTGTTTTAAATGCAATTGATATGAAATAGTATTTCCCCTTCCTATAGTTTATCTTTCTTATCTAATTCTTTTAAACCTCATATTGGTACTTTCATTTATTTGAATAATTAAGAAGCTCTTATTAATTTGATATTTCCCTTTTAACAAAGTTGCCATTTTTGTGGTATCACGTTTCAAAAAATCATTTGCTTTGTTACTATCTAATATTACTTGATATTTCTTGTCAAATGATTTTAATACTATTGAATCGTTAGTAAAAGTGTATGTACCTTTTATCATTTCAGGGTTGTTGCATAATCCGTTGACTTTAAAAGTGTTGGCAATCTCAAAATGTACTCTATTAAATTGATTTGCATTATCAACATTTTGCCATGTGCCATAAAACTTATTTGTCTCCATGTATTTATTTTTTAGGGTGCTAATCAATAAGAAGAAACCAATAAATACTAAAGGAATATAAATCCATTTTATTTTTCTGAATTTGCCAATCCATTTTGGATTTTCCATAGTAGCAAATAAGGGTGGTTCTTCAATTAAATACTTATAAAGAAGTGGATATTCCGAAAAGAATATAAATAGAGCCATCATGGTTAATACACTTGCCATACCTTTTGCCCCTTCAATATTGTAGGCAAAATCTGTTAACAAGATATTTACCATGAAGGATAAAAATAAAATTACGCCTATTCTAGTCGTCTTTCTGAAAAATAGTAATAAGGAGCTTATGATTTGTAAGCTTGCTATTAATATGCCATACCACCGTGAGTATCCAAAGTAATACCATGTTAGCTCAAAACCACTTAAAAGACCAACAGGCTTATCGTAAGTACTCGGCTGAGTAGTAAATTGTGTTCCTAATATTTTCGCAAAAGCATAGGAAAGAATCATTGTCGCTAAAAAGTAACGGCAAAATGTATGAAGATAATAGTGAAATTTTATCAATTTGTTTTTATTCTGAATATCCAATTTTGAAGATAAGTTTTGTGTTTGAGTTCCTTATGCAAGGAAATATATTTTGTTGATAGACCCAGGTTTGATGAACAAGTATATTAAAGTGTTAAAGATTCTGAGATTAATGACATTTGGTAATCGAAGTCCTCCGAGGTGAAGCTTTCAATTTTCTTGAATATATTTTCAATTGCATTAAATTTTATTAAGTTAGTTTTTTTCTTGTCGGGTAGATTTATGTCTTTGTCTAACGACTTTATATGAAAGACGGGAATATCTCCGTGTAGCATCTGTTTTCTTTCATAGGTAAGTAGGGCTGCCCCTTTATCAAAAACTGTATATGCTCGTGCCAAAATTTCAAGTTTGATACCATATTTAAGAGAATCTGATAAATACTCTGGCTTATTGAGGTATTTTAAAATTTTATGATAAACTTTTGTTTGACGATTTATGAAGCGAATATTACTATTCCAAAAACTATTTATTGGTGATTGTGGAGATAATAAATATACTTTATTACGAACAATCAATTCGTAAAACTTTTGGAACCCTTGCTTGAACTCTGCTTGATAATTTATAAGATTTTCTACATTATCATTGTAAATAGGCTTATTTGATTTATAAAGTTTTTTTATGTTAAAATCAGACTCTATTGACATTTTGTCTTGATTAGGATTCTTTACTGTTAAAGTCTCAACGGTAGACTCTAACAGTGAAGAAGAGCCAAATCCGTACATAAAAAAAGGCAAATCTAATTTTTTAGTGGGTATAAGTGATGTTTCTAAAACTGTTCCGGAGATATTATTTTCAGTTTCTTGTTTTACACTATTCAATGCTGGACTAAGAATCGTTTCATGGTCGATTAATACGGGACTATTACCTGAAGCAATTATATTTTCATAATGATAATCTTTTGAATTCAGTAAATATGCTATCCCCAATATGATACCTGCTCTTTCATAATAAAGTTTAACATCGGAAATACTATTACATTGAGAATTCTCCACAAATTCCATCCAACCATAAGTCTGTTTGTCTAATATTTCGAATGTTAATAGTTTTTCTTCAATTTTATCGTTAACCCAAGTAATAAATGAATTATAGGCTTTAGTGATACTTACATTCGTAGGTTTATAAACTATTTTAAAGCAATCATCAAATTCAATAATTACTGTGGTTTCTCCATTATGTAAATCGCCTGAATTCAAATGAAGTTTGCTTATTTCTCCAAGCTTTCGATTAAAAAGAGATTCTAACTCCTTTTTATCGCAATAAAACCTTGTATAAATATTGATAACAAAACTACAATAGCTATGTGTTTTTTCTGAAAGCTTTCTTGCAAGCATTGGATACTTAAGAAAAAGGTGCTGATACTTATCATCTAAGATACTCAAAACAAATTTTTTATAATAGAAATCCTCGGGCATTCCCTCAGCTAAAACTCCAGTTTTAAACTCTTTAAATAATACTGAATATGCTAAATTATATAAATCTTCATAGAGTAGAATATTTAGTTGATTTACAACTTTTTTGTTGATGCCTAATGTTGATTCATTTAACTTTTTAGAAAAATAATTTACATAAGGCAGAAACAAATGATAAAATGGTTTTTGAAAGTTATCATTTATGGTAGATACTATATTTTCCTCGGTTATATGGCTCATAATATTGTCCAGTACATTTATCCAAATAGGAAAATCAATAAAATTTTCCAGACAAACAACTTCAGAAATCATTGTAGGTAAATCATCGGGATTTAGATTATTGATAAGACAATATTTTTCAAAAGTATTATTAGAGCCATCTTTGGAAATACTTTTTTTCCAATAATCTAAATAGTCAAAATTTTCATTCTTTTCATAAGAACATTCAACCTTTTTGCTACAGTCTAAGATTTCAAAAGGGGTTAACGATTTAAAATATAATCTTTTAAGAAATGATGAATGTTCCATATTATTTTGATATAATTTCAATAAAATCATCAGAAAAGGTGTTGTCAACTTTGAATTAACAACACCTCAAATACTTTTAAATAAATGCGTAAATTTCTTTTAGGTTTAGACAATTTTAACTCCAATCTATTTTAAGTAAAAGCAAAATTATGTGGAGTTACGTACTGTAATTCCACATGATTTTACTTTTAAAGTATCAACCCCATCCGATACAAATCCCTGTCCATGTAAGTTCTAAACTGAATTTTCCTCCAGCAACGGCTTCTAATTCTGCCTCAGTTAATTCCATATTCTCTGGATTCACCGGAACGTTGATATATACAGTTGAAGGATCTGTTTGATCCATTACTACTAATTTTTTACCTTTCAAATCCAAGGGCTTTCCAGATAATTTCTCAATTGCTTGAACTGGATTTGCCACTAATTCGTGCTTGAATGAATCATCTTCCCAACATTTGTTGATGATTGTTTGTAAATTTTTCTCTGAGTTTGATTGTGCTTCTTTAAAGTCCATTTTGTTAAAGGTTTACGTGTTGTTTTTTGATTTTTAGGATACGTTTTGAATGATTAACTCCATTCTACACAAATTCCAGTCCACGTAAGCTCTAATTTGAAAGCTCCTCCAGCAACAGCTTCTAATTCCGCATCCGTTAATTCCATATTTTCTGGATTCACTGGAACGTTGATATATACAGTTGAAGGATCTGTTTGATCCATTACTACTAATTTTTTACCTTTCAAATCCAAAGTCTTTCCAGATAATTTCTCAATTGCTTGAACTGGATTTGCCACTAATTCGTGCTTGAATGAATCATCTTCCCAACATTTGTTGATGATTGTTTGTAAATTTTTCTCTGAGTTTGATTGTGCTTCTTTAAAGTCCATTTTGTTAAAGGTTTAAATGTTATATTAATTATTTTAGGTTATATATTTTGAATGATTAACTCCATTCTACACAAATTCCAGTCCACGTAAGCTCTAATTTGAAAGCTCCTCCAGCAACGGCTTCTAATTCCGCATCCGTTAATTCCATATTCTCTGGATTCACCGGAACGTTGATATATACAGTTGAAGGATCTGTTTGATCCATTACTACTAATTTTTTACCTTTCAAATCCAAAGTCTTTCCAGATAATTTCTCAATTGCTTGAACTGGATTTGCCACTAATTCGTGCTTGAATGAATCATCTTCCCAACATTTGTTGATGATTGTTTGTAAATTTTTCTCTGAGTTTGATTGTGCTTCTTTAAAGTCCATTTTGTTAAAAGTTATATTAATTAAATTTGTTTACGCATTAAATTTTTATATAATCTTGTAATGCAGGGAATAAATTCTTCACTAAATCATTCCAAATCGGTTTACCACCACCAGCAATTGACTCAAGTTGCTCTTCTGTCAATTCCATATTTTCCATTTCAGGTTCTGCAGGAATAGTCAGATATACTTTTGACTTGTCGGTCTGGTCTGCAATTACTAAAGTCTTTCCTTCTGGTAACACTATTTTCACACCGCTCAACTTCTCTATTACAGTTACAGGATCAGCTATTAGTTCCTTCCTAAAATTAGAATCTTCCCAAGCCTTGGAAATGACCGTCTGTATGATTTTTTGTTTTCTCTGTTCCATGTCTCTGTTAATATGATGTAAATTTAGAGAGGTATTTTCTTATGAATTTGCCAAAATAACCGTCAAAATTGCCAACTTAAATCTTTTGTTTTTTTCATAAAATCAACGTCTATCTATAGACGTTCTTTTATGTTCTAAAATTAAAAGGTTAATTGTTGAGAGAATTGCCTAAAAAACTGTCAAAATCGCCAATCTGATTTTATTCTTTCTTAAAATCAAATTTTACGTTTTACGCAATCCTTTGATTTATATTTATTAAAGTTAAGAGATTGAATGTTGAGAGAATTGCCTAAAAAACTGTCAAAATCGCCAATCTGATTTTATTCTTTCTTAAAATCAAATTTTACGTTTTACGCAATCCTTTGATTTATATTTATTAAAGTTAAGAGATTGAATGTTGAGAGAATTGCCTAAAAAACTGTCAAAATCGCCAATCTGATTTTATTCTTTCTTAAAATCAAGTTCTATTTTTAGATGGCTCTCCGATTTTATGTAGTAAAGTTATGAGTTGGTGAAATTGCCAAATAGATAAAATATAGATTGGCGGTAAACATAAAATCCCATGCGGCTTGCACAGGATTTTATGGATTTTGATATTTCAATTAAATACTAATTCATCTGCTTGTAGCTGTTCCCTTGCATTCATGGGCTTTTTTTTCTCTACAAAATACATTTTAATTTCTCCTTTGCCCTTTGCGTGAATATTTCCTCGATATTCAAATGTGAAACACTCATCATCTTTTATTAAATCATAAAGTGTCTCACTAATATTAACTTTTCCCACCATTCCGTTGCTTTCTATTCTACTGGCAGTGTTTACAGCATCACCCCAAACATCATATTGGAATTTTTTAACGCCCACAATACCTGCAACAATGGGTCCTGCATGAATACCAAGCCGCATTTCAAAGAAAGGAATTTGCTTTTGCTCATTCTCAATTACTCTTTTTGTAACAAATTCTTGCATTTCTAAACCTGCCAATACAATGTTTTTAGTTGAGTTTTCGTCGGGGTGCGGAATACCGCCTGCTGCCATATAAGCATCACCGATGGTTTTGATTTTCTCAACTTTGTATTTTTCGACAATCAAATCAAACGCCTTAAAGCATACATTTATTTCTTCTACCAGACTTTGTGGAGTCATTTTTTCGGCAGTTTGTGTAAATGATTTGAAATCTGTAAACAGAATTGAGACCAAATTAAACTCTTGGGCATTTACACTTCCTTTTTCTTTCAGTTCATCCGCTATCTCTGCTGGAAGAATATTCAACAACAATTCTTCTGAACGGTCTTTTTCTATTCTCAATGCTTCCCTTGATTTTCGGACAAAATTTAAACTACTCCATAAGCCACCCGCTACCACAAGCATAAAAAGCAAAGAAACAATAATGATATTTCTTTGCTTTTCCTTTTTTTGTACTTCTTCTTTATGTTTAAGGTCAATAAGATTTTGTTTCTTTACATACGCAATGCTATCTACTAATTGCTGCTTTTGAAACTCCATGTTCATCATTCTACTGGAAGTTTCTTCGGAATGCAAACTATCTTCAAAAATATTCACTTTTTCATAATAGGTAAGTGCTAATTGATTTTTTCCTAAAGATTTATAAGATTTGTACAGACATTCGCAGGCATCTTTTTCTACTGAAACCGCACCTAATTTTTCTGCTATTGATAATCCCACTTTACATTTATCAACAGATTCTTTGTTTTTCCCTATTTGGTGGTAGATATTACCAATGGCGATATGAGAATCGCTTTTGTACTGTAAACTGTTTATTTCCTTGGAATCTTTTAGGCAAATATTATAATAGGACAATGCTTTCTTGAAATCTGATTGTTTGTAAAATAATTCTCCTAAGTTAGAAAGTACTTCAACTTTTATTTGTTTATCTTTTTCCTTATCCGCTATTGTTAATGCTTGACTGAGATTCTCGAAGGCTTTTTTGTAATTGGATTGTCTGCTATAAACAAAGCCCATAGAATTCAAGCATTGAGCAATTGCTTTCTCGTCGTTTAAACTTTTATAAATTAAAAAGGCACTGTTAAAATACTTCATAGCATTTATGTAATCTTCAACTTTGGAATATATGCCACCAATATTTTTTGTGAGAGCTGCTGTAATTTTTTTGTCTCCCAATTCTTCTTGCACTATAACCGCTTGCTTGTAATACTCCAAAGCCTTGGGATAATTTCCAAGATAATAGTAAACACCTCCCATATTATTCAATTGTGCCGATATACCTTTTTTATATCCTGCTTTCTTATAAGCATTCAAACTTATTCTAAAAAAACGCAGTGCATTTAATACATTTCCTTGGTAATAATGTAATATTCCAATATTATTAAGACATTCTCCAATCTTTTGATTTTCCCCAATGCTCTTATAAATAGTTAAACTGTTCTCAAATAGAGCTAAAGCTTGTTTCAGATTACCGGTATCCTGATACTTTGTAGCACATTTAACAAGGCTGTCTGCGATTTTCTTATCTTGAGAATTTTCTCCATTAGTATTATTATTTTGACCAAATACTTTCGGTTTCGTTCCAGCAATTAGAAAAAGAAAAAATAATATGTACATTTTACCACTTTTCACGTATTCTAAAAGGTTTGTTTGAAAAAACATTAAAGCGTGTGTATTCATTTAAAGAATATACACGCTTCAATACTTTGTAATAATGCTTGTTTTCAATAGATATTATCTAACAAAAGTAGGAGGCAAATCCCCCCCTCCAGAAATTGTATCTAATTGATCCTCATTTAACTCCACATCATCAACAATAACTGGATTATTATTCAAATGATTTGATTTGTCTGTCTTATCTACAACAGATGTATTTTTCTTTTCTGGAGAATGGGAGTCTTTGTGTTTGTTTGTTAATTCCATGACTTATCATAATTTATTGAAACTGATTATTTTATGTACATAGAATCACAGGAGAATAAGAGGGTACACAAATCAGTCTAACTGTATTCATAAGTACAGCGTAAAATTAACTTGATTTACTACTACAAAACTGACAAATAGACTGATAAAACATACTATATGAGAAATGCGGATTAAATTGGTTCTTCGTCAATTTTGGTGAAAACTACCATTTGCTGGTTATCACTACTCTTTTTCTAAGTAGCTGAAAACTCGCCCGACCGTACATTTGCCGTTTGATAGTTTTGAGCCTATTGACCTGACCCTCTACGGGACCGTTGCTCCATTTAGATTCAAAACCTTCAAAAACAGCCTTATAATCACTGAGAATTCCTTTGGCAAAACCTTTTATATGCTCTTCTTCATCATTGATGATATTTCTGCACCAAGGCATTAGCTTTTCACCTGTTTTATCCTTCATAAATCTTCTGAAATTCAAAACGGCATTCCTTACTTTTCTGATGACAGGATTAGCGTCAATTAACCGAGTTAAATATGCTTTGGGTACTTCATCCGTCCAATCCTTACGAACAGACCCTAACCAAATACTTAATTGTTTTGAGGGATAATATTTCACTTTTACTATTTCAGGCATAGTTTCAACCATAGTTTTAGGGTAGCCTTTCATCAGCTCATAAACAACCCTAATTTTATATTTAAAGCCTTTTTCTTGAATTTCTTTATACAGATTTTGGCTGACTGTTCTCCTTCATTCCAGCGTTTTATGAGGTATTCTTCGTAATCAAGAATATTACTTTTCTTATGGTTTACTTTGGGAAGGAATGTTGTTCTTTCCCAATATCTATTCAAGGTATTTCTTGACATCCCAAGTAATTTAGCAATTTTTCGTTTGCTATGTCCTTCGCTTTGTAGCTGCTTCGCCTTAACAAAATTATCAAGGTATTTACTGTGATTTTGCTTTGGGAAAGGCTTTATATTTTGCTCAATTTCAAGAATTGGCGATGATAAATTATCTGATGAGCCAATTTTTTCCTCAGATTTTAACTCAACTGCAATCTGCTTAATACTTTGTCGTTGGGTATTCAAAAAACACTCAAAACTTTCCATCAGATTATTAAGAATATGCCAGCGGTCAGCTATTTGTGCAATATTTTTGCTGGTCTCAGTAATAGCACTGATGTAAGTTAATGAGCGGTCTCGACTTACGATTTCTACTGAGGGATGCTCTAAAAGCCACTTTGTTAGCGTTTTAGCTTCCCTATCAGGTAGCAAATCAATTACTTTATTCTTCTCTAAATCAACAATGATTGTCCCATAGTCAAAAAGTTTCTTAAAAGCCCAATCATTCACTCCTATGATTTTGGGCAGAATTATTGGCTGAAATGGACACTTAATGATGAGCCTTAAAATCGTCGAAGCACTTACTTTTACAAAAGATAAAATTCCGATACGACGTGTGAGATTACCCCCTAATTCAAGCCCCATAGATGATAATAATTCATTGAAGCGGTCAAATCTTCTTGAATAACTCTGAAGATGTTGTTGGAATCGCTCACTAAAAATCTTACGAACACAATATGTATTTTCACAAAAGAACTTGCGAACTTGTAAATGTACTGTGGTAATTTTTCCAGAAATAGGTAAATCACCAATAATTCTTAAATACCTACTGTGAATTTTAGAACTGCTCTCCTGACAAATAGGACATTGACTTGATACTCGACTGCTGACAACATTCAAATTTATGGTAGTGTCGGTATACTGAAAATTGGAAAGGGTTAAATCCAGTGCAATGGGGAGAAATAGAGATTGTTCCATTATCCAAAACTTATTTAAAATGGTAGTTTTCACCAAAATTGACGAAGAACCTCATTCGCAAGAATATACACATGGTGTCTAATGGACTTTTAATGTTTTTTACTTCCTTTTTACTAACGTGTACATAACGTAAAGTGGTCTTAATATCGCTATGGCCTAATAATTTTTGGATAAACATTACATCTGTTCCACTTTCCATCAAATGTGTTGCATAGCTGTGTCTTAAACCATGAATTCCTACTGTTTTATTGATTTTCGCTTTTTGGAGGGCATCAGAAAAAACTTGTTGGGCACTTCTTACACTGTATTGTCCGCCAAATTGCCCTTCAAATAGATAAACTTTGGGTCTAAATTCTTTAAAATATTCTCTCATTTGCCATAAAATACTTTCTGGGAGATTTACATAACGGTCTTTTTTACCTTTTGCTCTTTCTATAAAAACCTGCATCCGTTCACTGTCAATATCTTCTATCTTTATTGCCACAATTTCACTCACTCGCAAGCCCATGCCGTAGCAAAGTTTAAGCATGGTGTTATGTTTAAGATTGGTAGTTACTTCAAAAAGTTTCTTGATGTCTTTTATACTAATAACTTTTGGTAATAATGACGGTTTTTTAGGTCTTTGAATTTCAAAGAAAAACTTTTCCCTTCTCAAAACTGTCTCAAAATAGAATTTAACAGCATTGATACGACTATGCAAGGTATTTTCAGAAAGTTTTAAGGTGTTTATACAATATAAGAAATAACTCCTCAGCCGAGTAGCATCTAAGCTGTCCACAGGAATATTTTTCAGTATGTACAATAACTGTGCAAACTCATTCTTATATGTTGTGATGGTACTCGGGCTGTATGCCTTCAATTGGAGTGTTTCAACGAACTTTTGTAAAGCAGGTTGATTGACATCATCTATATTAGAAAGAACTTCTTTTCCAATGGGACTTTTAGGAGACAACTTGAATTTTTCACGATAAAATGCCGAATCCAGCACGTACCAAGCCTTTTTAGAATTACTCCACTTTACACCAACTAATTTTCGGACACGCTGATTCATTTCCAAATCTCTTTCAAAATGGATATAAATAACGTCTTTACCCTTGTGATTTGCGAGTTCGTATTTTATCTCAATTGCCATCTGTTGCCTTTTTATCAAGTAGCAAAATGTTTTCAGCTACGATTTCTGAAACATACTTTTTTTGTCCGTCTTTGTCGTCGTAAGTTCTGGTTTTGAGTTTCCCTTCCAGATAAATTAAACTGCCTTTGTGTAGGTACTTTTCGGCAAGGTCTGCCAAAGCTCGCCATAAGACAATATTGTGCCAGTCGGTAATAGTTTGATTTTGCCCGTTAGCGTCTTTGTAATGTTCAGAAGTAGCTAAGGAAAATTTGGCAACTTTTACATTGCCTTCGAGATTTTGGATGATGGGGTTGTTGCCCAAATTGCCAATCAGTGTTACTTTGTTGAGTCCTCTCATAGGGTAAATTATCTTCTGATTTATCAAACGGTCAAACATAAAATCTCTCAAAAGTGAATGAACCTTAATGTGCATACGTTAACCAATTCATTTTAGAGAACGCTTGAATTAATAAGTTGGGGATTTTGGAATCTGCTTGATGGTAAATATAATATTAGAATTGACAGAACCTGAGCGTGATTGCAAAATTTAGAATCTAAGAACCAAGAATCCGATTCAGAATCCCAAGAACCAAGAATCAGAATCCCAGAAACCAAGAATCTGAGTCAGAAACCAAGAATCTGAGTCAGAATCCCAAGAATCAAGAATCAGAATCCCAAGAATCAAGAATCGGAATCAAGAATCAGAACCAGAATCCCAAGAATCAAGAATCAGAATCCCAAGAATCAAGAATCAGAATCCTATGAATCAAGAATCTGAGTCAGAATCCCAAGAATCAAGAATCAGAATCCCAAGAATCAACCGAATAAGGAATATGAAAGAGTATTGCGTATGTCAAACATTCAAGTCATTTCGATGAATAACAATATTAGAAATAAATTGATTGTTGGAGACATACGCCGTAACAACGATGGAAACATATCAACAATCGGCATCAAATTGTTTTTCTTGTCATGTTACCAATAAAGTTCATGTCAGCCATGTATTTGAAGCAATACAACTTTTGAATTAATGCAGAGATATTTAAGTTTAAAGTCCTGACCACTTGAATCAAGTAGTCAGGACTTTATGTTCTTGAAGTTCGTTTTTAATTTACGTATAAATGCTGAATTTTATATCGCAATGCTTTTGAGTAAGTCATTTTCAATACTCCAAAATGACAGTCCTATCATGTTTCCAATCTTTGTGGATATCCAATTTGATGTGGTGTCGTTACTTGCTTTATCTGGAAGATGTTATCTTTTCCTTTTGTAGTTTTTTCGGTTATTCAATAAAACAAGCAAAGTCTTCGTCATATTTAGTTGGAATTACTTCTGTTATGTCATAATCAGCAATTTCATTTTCATAAAAGGGGTCTTGGCTGAGTATATTAATCAATTCTTCTTTTTCTACATTGCGAAATAAAATGACACCTCCTGTTCTTGGATTTTTTCGGGCAGAAAAAATAATCTTTTTTTGTGAATAATGTTTATTTAAAAATTGCACGTGCGGTTCAATAAATTTTTCTACTTCGCTGATGTCTTTCTTGTATGTTAAAGTAACGATATACATTGTATGTTTTATATTTTGTTTGCCTAATAGTATTGAATCGTTGTCTGTTTTTTATTTCCCAATTAGTACATTGTATTCTTTCGGTACTGTTACCCCGATAAAATGATTTGTTAAACCATACAAGATTATAATTGTCATAACCAATCCTAAAATCAAAATGGCAAATGATTGTCTTTTGGGTGTCAAACCAAATACAGATTGTTGCATTTTTTTATAGTGAATAGCAGCCATGTGTCCAAAAAATGAAAGTACGGCAAATCCGTAATATGGAACAAAAAACAAATTAAAAGGAAACGAATTCAGTCCTGCTACACCAAAATAAAAATTTGTATCAAGGTTTAAAAAAAGTCGCCCACCTAAAACTGCACTTAAATGAATCATGAAAAATATAGCCAAGTATAATCCCGTCCAAATGTGAAGTTTATCAAATAGATTTGTGGCTATTTTTCTGTTCGTTTTGAAAAGTTTCAACCCCGATACAATTTGTAGAAGTACCGCAATTAATAAAATTGTTTCAATAAAAATATTACGATAGAATAATCGCAAAGTGTTCATTACTTCAATATGTTTTTCCGCACCCCAAATGCTACAAAAGTGATTGAATAAATGTAATCCGATAAAAACCGTAATCGTTAGTCCTGATAGGTAATGAATTTTCTTGATTGTCATTTTTTAACTGTTTAAAATTTGTGGTGTTTCGAAAACCTGCTTTTCCAAATATCTTCAAGTCGAAAAACAATCCATAAAAGCAACCATTGAAGCAGACCGCCAATAGAGGTTAAGTTCAACACTAAGCGTCCTTCATTCCTTGATGGTTTGACTGAATGCCAAACCATCAAGGCTTAGTTATTATCGGTAGTTTTGTTTGCGGTGTCTCCCATCATTCCCTATATTTATTTACAAATTGAGTATGTTGCTGTTGCGTCTTTCACCCAATTGTTTGGTGAGGGCTGGTTTAGACTACTTACACAGATAGTTTTGATTTTATTGGAACTACAATCTAAGGATGACAACGCTAAAACTTTACTAACATTTAAGTCTGTTAAATTATTACTTGAACAATTAAGTTTGGTCAGTGCTGTATTTTATCCCTAAAAATTATCTACCAAAGTCGTCTTGCAATCTTACAATATCTTCTTCATCAGATGGCTGTTCAGAATTGGTGTGTTGCCAAATTTCCGCTACAACTCCCCAACCATTTAATCCAATCAAACGGTGACGCTCACCCTTATTCAATTGGATGAAACTACCTGATTCTAAAACTTGAATTTCTTCGGGTTCATCATCATTATCACTCACTTTTACACCAACTGTTGTTCCTGCAATTACTTTCCAAATTTCGGCACGACGGAAATGATATTGCCATGATAAACGTTTATCTGGAGAAACTACTAAAATTTTAGGTGATAGCTTATTCGTAATTTGAATTTCAGACATTTCTAATTGAGGAAAATATCGAGCTGCAAATTCAGTAGCTTGACTTTCTTCTAATACAAAAAAACCTCCCCATGGGCGAGTTTGATCTTGAACAGAAATTGAAAGACCTAATTTTGAGAGTTCAGAGGCGATTTGATTGAAAAGGTCAGCCTTTTCAATCGTAGGATTAATTGTTAAATTCATAAATAGATTTTAAATAAATTGGAATAATTAAAAATAGAGTATAAAGATAAATTGGATTTAGGAGGTAGGCAAAAGTTATTTTAAATTTTAGATTTGAATATATTTTTATTGAAATTGGTATTCTTTAGTACATTTTTGATATGACATTCAAATTTATATACCCTTAAAATAAATCGGAAGTATATACCCTTTGACGTAAGTCAAGTTTTTTCAATAAAAACCTCACCCCCTCCAGGGGTCGGAGGTGAGGTTTTGCGTCAAATAGTATATAATTCCGAAATAAATTTTAGCCTACAACCATTTTCATTTGAAAGAGAAATTGGTTACACTAAGAAAAGTAGCAATAGGAAAAATAAGGTGTATTCCTACTGAAATAACCGCAGTATCAAACAATACAAAAGAATTTATGAGTCCACCAAGCTATGTAAAAAAGCAAGATTTATGCTCATACAAACTGTTGAGATAAAACAAAACATTCTATTTTTAGAAATCAAACGAGCCGCATTTTATAGTTTTGCTATATTTGCGAAACCATTTGAATATTAAACCATTAAGTATGTTTGACAAAATATTAAATAGCCTTGCACAGTTTATTTTGCTTGATAAAAGCGAGCAAGATTATTTTGTGAATAAGTTGCAGGTCAGACAATTCAAGAAAAAAGAATTGATTTTACAAGAAGGACAAGTTTGTGATAATGTATATTTTATCAATAAAGGTTGTTTAAGATACTTTTATAACATTGACGGAGAAGAAAATACAGCACAGTTTTTCTTTGAAAATACTTGGTACACAGACTTCGATAGTTTTCTTACGGGTCGCCCGTCCAGACTAAATATTCAGACACTCGAAAAAACAGATGTATTGATGCTTTCATCCAAAAATATACATGAAATTTATGATGAAATGCCAAAATTTGAAAAATTAGGAAGGAAAATGGCAGAAAATGCTTTTCTGGGTGTAAGGAGTAGAAATGAAATGCTCGAAAACTTCACTGCCGAAGAGCGTTACCTTAACCTAATAAAAGAACGACCCAAAGTGATGGAGCGTATTCCTCAGCACTATATTGCTTCTTATATTGGCATAAAGCCTGAGTCCTTGAGTCGAATCCGTAAAAATATTATGGAAAAATAATTTGCTCATTTTCCTAACGTAGGTTAAGAATTCGAAGCTTCTTGTGAGCGTAATTTTGTACTTGTATCAAACACATAAGTATAAAATGAAAACAATCCTTCTTTTCTTTGGTGGATATATCTGCCATACTTTTAGTGCCTTTTCCCAAGTAGTCGAAATGCCTTCATCCCAAAAATGGGGAGTAGAAACTGAGCTATTCCAACCCTTTTATCCAACAGTTCAAATCATTCGTATTCAAGCCACTAAACGATTAACGCCTATTAATTTCAAAAATCATGGCGAATTGATTATTGGAGTTTACATTCGTCCAAATGTAAAGCATGATGTGGTAGAGAAAATCAATGAATATATGCTTGTAGTTGGTTACAGACAATACTTATGGAAGGGACTCCATATCGAAGCCAAGTCAAACATGGGTTATGCTTGGGGAACCAAAAACCTAATTGATGGGAAAAACTACGAAACACCAACTTGGTTTTGGGAAACTAATGTGGGCTACAAATTAAATTTAATCAAAAAAGGGGAAAATATCATTTACCTGACGCCACAATTTGGAGGTCTTGGTAATATTATCGCTGATATTGGCCCACGTGGTGGCAAACCAGATAATTTTCTCCACGGAAACATCCTTTTAGGAATTAATTTTTAAAAACGAAACTATGAAAAAAATATTTTTAAGTATAGCATTACTGGCTTTGACAATTCAATGTTTTGCTCAAAAGAAAACCAAGAAAGAGCTATTGTATAGTTATAAACTTTCGATTGTGGCGGGATTAATTCAGCCCATAGCTCTAAAAGGCGGCAATATAGAAGTGAATTATACCACAAATCGAATGATTTTTGATTATTCACATGGTTTTAATCTAAACCCTCCATCGGCATCGGGAGGAGAATATAAAAGTCAAAATGTAGATTTATATTTGCCGTTTTCAACGGGTTTTGGCATTGGGTATAGGTTCACTTCAAATCTTGATGTCCGCTTTGAACCCAAGCTACATAGCTGGGAAGTGTATTATAAAGATGAGCCACAAAATATCAACAATAGGATAAAAGATTATAAAACATTTACGCTGGGGGCGGGTGTCTATTATCGTTATTTCCCGTTCAGAAATAGTCAGAAGAAGATTTTGCAAGGCATAACTACTGCTACAAGTTTACGATATTGGCCTAATGTAGGTAGTTCTTTAAGCGATGATTCGTTTAGTTACCACAACAAAACCACCCAAAAAACCGAGAATCAAAAAGTTGCCAACGTAGGAATTGATAATTCACCTTTAATTTTTAATATATCCGTAGGCTATACTTTTGGAGGAAAATAACGTTTAAGTTATCTCAAAAGGTTTTTTAAAATTAAAGAACAGTTGGGTTAAACATTGTATTTTCAATCTATTTTTTATGGTTAAGATGTGTTGAATGATTAACAATTATCTCAAGCTAAAACACTCATTTTTGTCTATTCTTTTTCAATTTTAATTGATTTTGCATAGTATTAGAGTTTTTTCGCCTTTTTTAATTCAATGAATAGTGCAAATTTTGCACTATTCAAATATAATATTTTCATATTTTATGAATTAAAATAAAGTCAAAATCAATGAAAGAAGACTCCCTCAAATCAAATAGTTCAAATACCCATGCTTGGTACATCGTTGTATTACTCACACTCGCCAATATATCTTCTTTTATAGATCGACAAATTCTAAGTTTATTAGTAAAACCAATCAAGAGAGATTTGATGCTTTCTGATACGGAAGTAAGTTTATTGATGGGACTTTCATTTGCCATATTTTATACATTATTTGGAGTCATCATAGGGCGTTTAGCAGATAGAAGTAATCGTAGAAATATTGTTATGATTGGCATCACTGTTTGGTCGGCTATGACAACGCTATGTGCTGGTATCGGTACTTACTTACAATTTTTTTTGGTCAGAATGGGCGTTGGCGTTGGAGAATCAACTCTATCTCCTTCGGCATATTCTATGATTGCGGATTTATTTCCTAAAAATAAATTAGCAACCGCCATGAGTATTTTTACAATGGGAATCTTTTTGGGTTCAGGTTTGGCAACACTGATTGGCTCAGGAATTGTTGCTAATTTACCAACTGAAGGAATGATAATTGTACCGATTTTAGGGCAAATATTCCCTTGGCAAATTATATTTCTATATGTAGGATTACCTGGTTTAGTCATTACTTTACTGTTATTTACGATAAAAGAACCTACTCGAAAAAACCTTTTACAAAAAGATGGACAAGATGTAACACTTTCCTTTTCAGAGGCAATAAAAATAATCTTCAAGTATCGTAAAACTTATTTAATGATATGTTTTATTACTTCTTCACAAGCATTAGTTAATTTTGGATGTAATGCTTGGGTTCCTACATTCGTGTCACGCACCTATGGTTGGGCTGTACCTCGTGCTGGGGCATTTTATGGAACAGTTTTAGTAATTTGTTCAATTACAGGTGTATTATTTGGTGGCTGGTATGCAGATAGACTTACGAAACAAGGCAAAACAGATGGTAGACTTCGGATTAGTGTTATTGGTGCTACACTTTGCTTTTTTGGGGCAATTGCAGTTCTTATGCCTCATGCAGAGTGGTCGTTGTTATTGATGGCTCTACCTGCATTTGGACTTTCAGCACCTTTTGGAGCAGCAACGGCAGCAGTTCAAGAAATTATGCCCAATCAAGTCAGAGCGTTATCATCATCAATCATGCTTTTTATTCTAAATCTTGTCGGTTTAGCTTTAGGACCAGCATTAGTAGCTATTTTTACCGATTATATTTTTAAAGATGAAAATATGATTCGTTACTCCTTAATGTGGCTATTTTTAATCGGTGGAACGGTTGGATTAACCCTATCAATTTTGGTACTAAAACCGTATAGACAAATCATTGAATCACGAATATAATGGAAGAAAAAGGTGTAGAAATACCAACTTTGAACGCATTTGAAATAAGGAATTTTTTTTTCAAAGATTCTGAACAAAAAAACTCCTTGCATCCGCCGTCAAATTTTTTCTATATTAGTAGAATAGAAAATTTTAAAGACTCGATGAAATTTCCACTTTTACCACATCGTAAAACGGTCTTTGATTTTGAGTTTATCACTCATGGTTCTACTGCCCGAAGTAAAGGATTAGATAACTACGCTTTGGGAGAAAATACATTTTTTTTTCTCCCAGCTTATCAAATCTCAACGCACGAAAAAATGTCAGAAGATTCAAAAGGGTTCTATTGCCATTTTGAACTTGATTTATTGCAACATAGTTTGGGGCATAGGGCAATTGTACAGGAGTTTAGTTTTTTGAACTTTGCAAGCAACCCTATGCTTGTTGTACCTCAAGAAAACTTGCAGGATATTTTGAATATTTTATTTAGAATTGAAAAAGAGTTTTTAAATAATCATAAAGGTAAATTTGAAGTCATTAAAATGAACTTACTATGCCTTTTTGTTGAACTTAAGAGATTTGCAGAACCAGATTTAATTCAACATAAAAACGCAGCACTCAGAATAACACAACAATACAAAAATGCTCTCATTCAGTTTATATATGAAAAAACGCTTGTTTCTGAATATGCAGACTTACTATCAATCTCTCCCAATCATCTACAAAAGTGTGTAAAATCAATCACAGGGAAATCAGCCCATACGTTGCTGGATGAAATGGTTTTACTGGAATCTAAAGTTTTATTAAAACAATCTACCTTATCTATTAGCGATATTGCCTTTAAAATTGGGAAACAAGACCCAAGTGATTTTGCACGATTTTTTAAGAACAAAACGGGTTTTACCCCAACTGAATATAGAGGATTAGTCTAATAAATAGGGCTTACAATTGAAATCCTCTATTAATCAGCTTGTTTGAATACTATCAAAATAAAAATACTATCCCGAAATACCATAAGTCATTAATAATCAACCTTATGGTCATAGTAATTCTTAAATAGTCTCTCCACTTATTCCATAATACCCAGATAATTAATAGAAATTAATATTTTTAAACCCGTAAAAAAACAATTTAGGTTTGCATTAATAGTAATAATCTGATTATTAGCGACTTTAATACAAATTTCCAATAACTAACTCCTAATACAAAGTATCAAAACATTAAGTCCACCTTGTACGATTAATTAGAATTACTTTATTTATTCTTGAAAAAATAAAAATTGATTGTTTTTGCATAATAACTCCTGTTTTTTGCCTAACGGCATGATGTTGATTTTCATCACCTTTGTGATATAGTTTTTACAGATTAAAAATAGAAAATTACGTGTCTCCAGACAAAGAACATTCTATATTTAAAAGTATGTAGAAATATCCATAAACAATCATGTCATGAAAACAACACAAACCACTCTGCAATTAACTTCATTATGTATTCTATTATTTCTCGTTGGTACTTTTCAACTGTTGGGGGCAACCCAAACGGCTATTTCATCTAATGTGAAGTTTATACAAAACAGTATTTCAGGAAAAGTATCTTCTCAAGCTGGAGAACCCTTAATAGGAGTCAATATCTCTATAAAAGGAACAAAAAGAGGTACTGTTACTGATAAGGACGGCAAGTATCTGCTTGAAGGTATCATCGAAAATTCTATATTAGTTTTTAGCTTTATTGGTTACAGGACGGTAGAACGTCGTATTGGAGATATGAATACACTGAATATTATTTTAGAAGATGATGATACTGCTCTTGAAGAGGTTGTAATTACTGGTGTACTGGATAAAAGAACAAGAATGGAAGCGTCTGTTGCCATTACAAGTATTGGTGCAAAGCAAATTGAACGTATGGCTGTGAATAGTTCGGTAGATTTACTGAAAAATGTTCCTGGTGTCTATGTAAATACTTCAAGAGGGGAGGTCAACGCATCTGTTTATACTCGTGGATTAAATTATGGCGGTGGCTCTGCATACATTTCTTTGCAAGAAGATGGACTCCCAATTATGGCAAACCCAGGAGCTACTGCAACAGACCCTACACTAAAAGCAGATGGTTTTTTAAGAGCTGATGCTACTATATTGAAAGTGGAAGCAGTTAGAGGTGGTACGGCTTCAATTTTAGGGGCAAACGCACCAGGAGGGATATTTAACTATATTTCAAAAGTTGGAACGACAGCTTTATCTACTGAGTTTAGATTGAAAATGGGTTTAGAAGGTAATGGCAAAAAACCATATTATAGAGGTGATTTTAATGTAGGAGGTCCGCTAAACAAAACAAAGGATTTAACATTTAATGTGGGGGGCTTTTATCGATATGCCGATGGACCAAAATATCCGGGATACCCATTGAGCAGAGGTGGACAGATTAAAGCAAATATCGTTAAAAATTACCGTTCGGGGTCATTAAAACTTTATACTAAGTTTTTGGATGATAGAACTGCACAATTTGAGCAGACACCAACTATTGGTTTTGACAACCCGCAAATTGTTAAAGGGTTTGACAACACATCATCAACCTTAGTACAAGATGTGCAATTTTCTATTTTGGGAACTCCATTTGCAGGTGCTGATATAAACTACAATACTCGTAATGTTGGAAGATATGCCGATAAAGCGATTGGTCTTAATTGGGAACAAACCTTTGGTGAAGGCTGGACATTTAATAATAATATCCGTTTTTCCGCTAAGAACAATGAGCTAAATACGACTCAAATTGTGTTCCCATTTAGAGTTGACCAAGTTACTTTTTATGGTGTAGCAGGTATGGCAGGAAAATTTGGAACGTATAATTTTTATAACCCTGCAACAGGTGCATCTTATGGAAGTGTATCTCAATTGCCTCCAACCCCAACAAGTGGTGGTATTAGATTTATTCCCAACAACCTAAATTTACCTGGTATTGAGGTTTTACAAAATGCTTTGTTTTATAACCCTAATCCATATACGAATATAGATTTAACAGAAGTTATAGACCAAGCAACCATCTCTAAAAAACTAAAAAATATGTCTTTGACGGCAGGCGTGTATTATTCAACCTCAACGGTAACAAGAGTTGCTACCGTTCCTTCGGCACAAGCTTTTGCCACTGTTGAAAATCAACCTAAATTGGTGGGAATAAAATATACCAATCTGGCTGGACAAATTTTTGACTTTACAGATTCGAAAGGAATTGCTAACTATGGGGCTGGAGGTTATTATGATAATAAAGCAACCGTCGATAAATTAGCTTTTTTCGTTGGTCATAATTGGCAAATAGGCTCAAAAGTAAACTTTGATTGGGGTATTCGTTATGAAACATTTGATATTTCCGCTTCTTTCTCAACACCAAAAAGAGGTACTGATAGTCAAACAGGTATTGATGGAAATGCCCTAACTTTATATGACAATAGAATTTGGTCAAAGAACCCAACAATTAGCTATACTAAAAATGCCAGCACCGTTTCTTATTCAGCGGGGATGAACTATAAAATGAATGATGAATTAGCGTTTTATGGTCGTTTTTCACAGGGTAGAAAATCTCCCGATTTAGGTCTGTTTTTAGATTTTTCAAATCAGAATCTTGCCGCAGAACTACCCGTTGAAGCCCAAAGTACACAAATGCTTGAGTTCGGATTAAAAGTTAAAAAGGACAAATTGAATTTGTTTGTTACTCCATTTTATACACGCTTGAGTAATGTTCCCAATTTTCAGGTTTTTCAGAATACGGATGGTACGTATTATGGTCCGCCAAGAGTTTATGAAAAATTTGAAACAACAGGTTTAGAAATTGAGGCAAATTATAACTTTTCAAAACGTTTCAGTTTGAGAGCAGTCGGGATTTTCCAAGATTCAAAAGCCACAGACTTTACAGTATATTTAGCAAATGCGAATGGCTCCGCAGATGATGTAAAAGTTGACTACTCTGGCAATAAGACTGATAATGTTGCTCCAGTTATGTTTACCATAACACCAACGTATAACTCAGACCGTTTTTATACATCTTTAATCTTTCAATATATGGGTAAGCGTTGGGCAAATGTTGCAAATGCCTTCCAATTACCAGACTTTAGTTCTTTAGATTTTAATGCAGGCTACACAATTTCAAATCACATACAATTAAGTGCAAGCATAAATAACTTAGCAAATACTTATGGAGTTATGGGATGGGCTGCCCCAGGAGGCTTCCCTGCGGCTCTTGATACGCAAGGCTTTACTAAAGAAATGCTTAATAAAAATCCAAATGGTATTTACTCCACACTGGGTATTCTACCAAGAGCTTATTTCTTGACGCTTAGTTATAAATTTTAGAAGTTATTTCATTAAAATAAATTAACATCTTTTTTGTTTTTACCCAACAACCGTCTTTAGGTAGCGTTAGAAAAACAATGGTATTTTATTATTATTATTCACCTTCTCTAAAATTTATACTGAGAGAAAGTGAAATCAACATACATATAAATTTTAAACTATTAAAATTCTTCATTTATGAAATTTATCTCATTTATAAATCCATCGGGGTTGCAAAGAGCAGGTTGGTTACAAGAAGACGGCGTTGTAGATATGTCTTTGGCTCATGCTCAACTGCCCATTGATATGCTATCTTTTTTACAGGATTATGAAGTTAATATTGAAATAATAAAGAATTCAGTGAATCAAGATGCACATTACCCTCTTGATAAAGTTCAACTAATTGCTCCAATTCCTAATCCAAATAGTTTTAGAGATTTTATTGCTTTCGAAACACATTTAAAAAATGCTACCGCACGTTTTGGTGACCCTGTACCCGATGTGTGGTATGAAATGCCAATCTTCTATTTTTCAAATCATTCGTCATTTAAAGGAGACAAAGAAAATATCAAACGCCCTTCAAAGTGTCAAAAATTAGATTTTGAACTTGAAATAGCTTGTATAATTAGTAAAAATGGGATGAACATCAAAGCAGAGGAAGCAGAAGAATATATTGCTGGATACTCTATTTTGAACGATTGGACAGCCAGAGATATTCAAGCTCAAGAAATGAAATGTATGTTAGGCCCTGCGAAGGGTAAGGATTTTGCAACTTCACTTGGAAAATATATTGTTACGAAGGACGAATTAGAGCCATTCAGAATCGCCAACAACCGATTTGATATGCCAATGAAAGCATATATCAATGGAAAATTAGTATCCGATGGTAATTTTAAAGATATACATTTCACCTTTGGGCAAATGATAGAAAGAGCGTCTGAAGACACAATGCTTTTCGCTGGAGATGTAATTGGTTCAGGAACAGTTGGTTGGGGATGTTTAATGGAGTCGGGGGCAACTATACATACTTGGCTTGAACCTGAGGATGAAGTTTTATTAATCATCGAAGGATTAGGCACATTACAAAACAAAATTGTATAGAAATCATTTTACATTAAGAATATTATGAAAATCATAGACCTTTCTGTCTCAATAGGAAGCAATATTAAAGACCCATTGCCATTTTCAATCCGTTACGAAAACCACGAAGAATCTGTTGATATGATGGCAAAAATAGCAGGCGTAAAACCTACTGATTTTGAAGAAGGAAAAGCTTTAGCAGGCGAACATTTGAGTTTAACCACTCATGCAGGAACTCACATTGATGCCCCTTGGCACTATTGGCCAACGTGTAATGGAAAACCCTCCAAAACCATAGATGAATTACCTTTAGAGTGGTTTTTTTCGGATGGCGTGGTATTAAGTTTTTTAGATAAGTCTGATGGTTATGCGATTACAACGAATGAAATAAAAGAGGCTTTACAAAATATAAACTATCAGCTAAAACCGTTTGACATTGTTTTAATTCGCACGAACCACGACAAAAAAAAACACGAAGACGATTATGCCAAAACAGGGGCAGGAATGTCGGCAGAGGCTACTCACTGGCTTATTGACCAAGGCATAAAAGTGATGGGAATTGATACATGGGGTTGGGATATTCCTCTTCGTTTTCAAGCTCAAGAATTCAATAAAAACCCACGGAATGGTGTTTTATTTGCGGCTCATTTGGTTGGACGTGAGAAAGAATATTGCCAAATAGAAAAATTAGCCAATTTAGATTTACTACCATCAAAAGGATTCAAAGTAGCCTGTTTTCCTGTGAAAATTGAAAAAGCCAGTGCAGGTTGGACTCGTGCTGTCGCATTACTTCAATAACTACAATAGATATTTTTTGATTTGAAATGAAATCAAAAAATATAAATCTTTCCAATAAAAATCTAAATGTAGAGCTAAAAGATAATCTACTTTTGGTATTGATTAATCGTCCTGAAAAACGTAATGCAGTCAATGATGAGCTCATTTTAGGTATTGAAAAAAATCAAATATCTATCCTGATGAAGTTAAATGTGTCATTATTCATGGAGAAGGAAAGTATTTTAGTGCAGGACTTGACCTCTCAGAATTAAGAGAAAGAGACATTGTTGAAGGTCTAACACACTCCAGAATAAGGACAGAGAGAGGGAATAATGTTATACAAAAATTCATCAGGAAGCCACAGGGAGCTTCAATGAAGTGGTAAAATATGTAATAGCCAAAGAACCACTTTCAATTGATTTAGGTGAAATCACGGATAAGGGTTTACTAAACCAAAGGACAATTTTGAAACACCGCCCAGATTTAGTAGAATTTTTATACCCAAAATAAACTATCATGGAAATTAAAAACAATACATTTTTAGTAGCAGGAGGAGCATCAGGATTAGGGCTTGCTTCCGCTCAAATGATTGTCGAGAATGGCGGTAATGTTGTCATTTTAGACATCAATGAAGAAACTGGTAAAAGTATCGAAAGTGATAAAGTGCTTTTTGTAAAAACCGATGTAAGTAATGAAATGCAAGTTCAAAATGCAATTGATTTAGCCATAAATACCTTTGGTGGCTTACAAGGAGTGTGTAATTGTGCAGGTATTGGTCCCGCTCAAAGAGTTATTGGAAAGAGTATTCCACACTCTTTGAATTTTTTTTCTAAAATTATCGAAATTAACCTTATTGGAACTTTCAATGTCATTCGTTTGGCAGCGAATATAATGCAAAATAACCAACCAAATAAAGATGGCGAAAGAGGCATAATTATCAATACAGCATCTATTGCGGCTTTTGATGGACAAATTGGGCAAGCGGCGTATTCGGCTTCAAAAGGAGGTATTGTTGCAATGACTCTACCAATTGCCAGAGAGTTAGCAAGATTTGGAATTCGGGTAATGACAATTGCTCCAGGAATTTTCAAAACGCCTTTATTGGCATCCTTATCGCAAGAAATTCAAGACTCACTCAGTTTGCAAGTTCCCTTTCCTTCCAGATTTGGACAGCCAAGTGAATTTGGTTTATTGGTAAAGCATATTTTTGAAAATCAGATGCTTAACGGAGAAACCATTCGTTTGGATGGTGCTATCAGAATGAATTTAAAGTAATATTTAACTAAAATTATGATGAATAAGGTTGTTGAAAATGTACAGAAAGCACTTCAAGATGTTACTGATGGAGTTGTTATAATGTTTGGAGGTTTTGGGCTTTGTGGGATTCCAGAGAACTCAATCACTGAATTAATTGCCAAAAAAGTAAAAAATCTTACTTGTATTTCAAATAACGCAGGTACGGATAATTTTGGGCTTGGGCTAATGTTGAAAAATAAGCAGATAAAAAAAATGATTTCTTCTTATGTTGGCGAAAATCAAGAATTTGAGCGACAGTTACTTTCGGGAGTATTGGAAGTTGAGCTAATTCCACAAGGAACTCTCGCCGAAAGAATCAGAGCTGGAGGGGCGGGAATTCCTGCTTTTTTTACCCCAGCTGGCGTAGGTACCGAAATTGAAAATGGTAAACAACTACAAGAGTTTGAAGGAAAAAAATACTTGATGGAATCATGGTTAAAAGCAGATTTTGCTATTATAAAAGCCTGGAAAGGAGATACGGCAGGAAACCTAATTTTTAGAGGGACAGCTCAGAATTTTAACCCTTTGATGGCTACTGCGGGTAAAATAACAATCGCAGAGGTAGAAGAATTAGTTGAGGTTGGAACACTCAATCCTAACGAAGTACAACTTCCTGGTATATACGTTCAAAGAATATTCAAAGGAAGTCAATACACAAAAAAAATTGAACAAAGGATGGTTACTGAACAAAATAGGAATGAACAAAATTTAGAAAAGCTACAAACTCTTGGTATCAGTAAAAAACAAATAGCACAAAGAATTGCCAAAGAGATAAAAGATGGGTATTATGTAAATTTAGGAATTGGCATTCCAACATTAGTTGCCAATTACTTATCTCCCCAAATTAATGTTGTTTTACAATCTGAAAATGGTTTACTCGGTATTGGCCCTTTTCCAAATGAAAGTGAAATTGATGCAGATTTTATCAATGCTGGCAAACAAACAATCACTTTACAAAAAGGGGCTTCTCTTTTTAATTCTGCCGAAAGTTTTAATATGATTAGAGGAGAGCACATAGATTTAACTATTTTGGGAGCGATGGAAGTTTCTGAGAGTGGAGATATTGCCAATTGGAAAATACCCTATAAAATGGTAAAGGGTATGGGTGGTGCAATGGATTTGGTAGCTTCAGCCAAAAATATCATTGTCGCTATGCAACATCTTAGTAAAGATGGGAAATCGAAACTTTTGCCAGAATGCACTTTACCTTTAACTGGTATTAATTGTGTCAAAAAAATAGTTACCGAACTGGCAGTTTTAGAAGTTCTTCCTGAAGGAGGTTTTAAATTATTAGAAAAAGCACCTGGCGTGTCAATTGAATACATAAAAGAGGTAACCTTAGGTCGGTTAATAGTAGATGAACACACTCCAGATATAACTTTTGATTTTTAATATAGATGACTGGGCAAGACGAAGCATTTTAAGTAGCTCAATGTTTGTAGTCGCCCATATCTCCCAAATCAATTAGTACAATATGCCAATACTATGCTGAAAAATAGAATATTATTTGGAACAGATTTTCCACTAATTACGCTGAACGTTGAGTCAAAGATTTTGAAGACTCAGGGTTAAAGACGAAGTAAAACTGCTGATTTTGAAGTAAAACGCTATTAACTGAATAAAGCGTTCAAGTTGATTTTTTGAATAAATTACCAAAATTTGAGTTATAATTTTCAATAGCGGTTCACATAAATAAAAGTCTTTTTATTACTCTTCATATATTAAATGTAGCAAATGGTCTTTTTTAGACAATAATATGATTTAATAGTGTCATTAATCTTATAGTTTCGATTGTAACTTTAAAATTTACAAATCTGTAAACAATTGATTTTTAACATCATTATGAAATCTATTCATTTTCTCGCTTTTCTGATTCTATTCGTTCATTTTCAGGCTAAAACACAAGTTTTAGCCGATTTTGAAACGTCAATTACAACTCCAAAAATTGTGGCAACCGAAGCCAAAATTATTGATAACCCTGTTAAAAATGGTAATCCAAGTGCCAAAATAGTATCTTATAAAAAGGAAACGGGAAATTGGAAATACATTAGTTTTGAGTTTGATAATAAACGTAATATTGGACAAAACGATTTACTTACCTTCAAAATTTATTCTACCACTATTGGAAGAGTATTTGCAAAATTTTGGGATGGAAACATTGTTCCATTTGAACAATGGGCACCCGAATACAATTTCAAGCCAGATGCTAATAAATGGGTTGAATGTAAAGTTGACTTATCAACAATCAAAAATAAAGACTTTACTCGATTAGAAATTGCAGTTAGTGTTGACAACGAAGCAGAGGCACTGGTGTATCTTGATGATTTAAAATTAAGTAACTCCAATTCACTCGGAGGAGAAGCCGTGCCTTTACTGTCAGTTTCAAAATCAATCATTAATGTTGGCGAAAGTGTAGATTTTGACGCCTCAAAATCAGTAGATTATGATGGAATTATCACTGATTATGTATGGAGTTTCGGTGATGGAACGACTTTGTCAGGAAAAAAAGTGACCAAAGTTTTTACTCAAAGTGGTAATTTTAAAACCACCCTTACACTAACAGACAATGATAAAAAAGTCAGTAGAAAGGAAATTTTAATTTTTGTTTTGCCCAAAAATGATAAAATCAGCCAACCTTTTTTGTTAAGTGCCGTTCCCAAAGTAAATCAAAAAGTAGAATTTGGATTTGTTGTTAAAGATAAATATAAAAATGCTTTTGATAATGAAGAAATTTCGATTGATGCTATCGTTACATTACCAGACCAACAAAAAATAACAGTTCCATGTTTTTATTTTGTGAAAGGTTTTTTTAGTCAAAATACTTGGCGAACAGATACTACTAATCAATATTGGATGCTACGCTTTTCTTCTCCAAAAGCAGGAATTCATACATTTAACTTTAAACTTACTGACAAAAACGGAACTGTCACTTCTCAGGAATACACCATTGATATTCAACAAGATATAAAAAAGGGGATTATCAAATTAGATCCAGACAATTATCAATATTATCGCCATACCTCAGGACAACCTTACTATCCCTTAGGAATAAATGTGGGTTGGAATTCTATTCAAAATTATTCTACTATCATCAATAATTTAGCTAATGCAGAAGCTAATTTAGTAAGGTTTTGGCAAGTACCTTTCAACCGTCAAGCATTAGAGTGGAAAAATGATGGTTACAACAAAGGTATCGGGGTTTATAGTCAAGAAGCTGCTGCAATTTCTGATTCTTTGTTCTCATTGTCTGAAAGTAAAAACATATACCTTCAATTGGTTCTTTTTCAGCATGGAATGTTTTCTGAAAACGTCAATTCTAACTGGAATGATAATCCTTATAATGCCAAATTAGGAGGGCCATTAACCAAAGCTGAAGAGTTTTTCTACAATGAAACAGCTAAAAAAAGTGTAAAAAAATTACTGCGTTACACCGTTGCACGTTGGGGGTATTCTTCTCAATTATTTGCTTGGGAGTTATTTAATGAAGTACAATTTACGGGGATACACCCCAATCAATCAGCCGCTTGGAAAGAAGGTATTTTATCATGGCATAATGAGATGGGAAAATACATCAAATCAATCGACCCATTTAAACATATAATCACAACCAGTGCCGAAGACAAACAACTGTTAGAAATGGATAAATTGGAAGGGTTGGATGTAGTTCAATACCATTTGTACGATACTAAATTATTGGATGCTCAAAATACTAAGGATGAAGATTTTAAACAAAAACTATCAAGAACGGCAATTATCAATGGAGAATACGGACTTGATATCAACACGGCAGATGTTCCTTTTGAAACACAAAGAATATCTATTTGGACGGGAATTATGAATCAAGTACCACATTTAATGTGGCTTTGGGATAATTATACAAAACCAGAATGGGCTAATTTATTTAAAAGTGCAGCTGTTTTTTTGAAAGACAAAGACTTCGTTAAAGAAGGTTCAATAACTAATTTTAATGTAAATATTACTAATTATTCTTCACTATCAGCACGTGGATTTAAAAGTTCAAAACGAGCTTACGTTATTATTTATGATGGCAATGGACGTGATGATTTATCAGGTGTTGGGGCTACTTTTTATGGTTTGAAAGATGGAAAATATAAGATTATTTATACAGATATTTTGTCTGGTAAAATACAATTTGATAGTTTAGATATTTTGGCAAAAAATTCAAGCCAAGTGGTAAATTTACCTACCTTTTCAAAAGGGATAGTCGTTGAATTAGAATATATGGGTGAAATTATAGAAAAACCGTTAGCAATAGATTCGGAAGAACATCAAGATATTCAATTTAATGTATATCCTAATCCTTCAAAAGGCACAGTAATAATTGATTACTTTACCGAAAATTATGCTAAAGCGGATATTGTTATCTCAGATTTATTCGGGAAAGTAGTACATGGCGAAACACTTTCTCTTTTACCCAAAAAGCACAACGAAGTGAGGATTGAATTACATAAAAATCTCGGAGCGGGATTATACCTAATTACTTTAAAAGTGGGAAATAGCATTTTGTCAAGGAAAATTATTTTATCAAATTAACAATCGTGATATGTTTCGTTTTAGCCTAAATAAATGAGACAACTCCATACGATAACTTCGAAGCTGTTTAAACTTTTGAAAAGTATTCCCAAATAAGTGAGAATTTTGTGGTGCTAAATCATAAAACATCACGCAATGGGAATACTCGGTAAAAGTACAATTGATACGTGGATTATCCCACATTTAACCGTTGGCAGTAGAGGATTTGACCCTACTGCATCAATTCATGAGATAATTGAAGCCATTTTATATCGTTTAAAAACAGGCTGTCAATGGCGAGAATTACCAACGAAGCAATTTTTCAGTGGTACTATTTTGAGTTGGAATACTGTATTTTACCATTACAATAAATGGGCAAAGTCGGGTTGTTGGGCTAAAATTTGGATTAATATTTTAAAAGAAAATCGCAAATATTTAGACTTATCAAGTGTTGAGTTCGATGGTAGCCATACTCCATGTAAAAATGGTGGGGATGCAGTGGGTTATCAAGGTCGTAAGGCTTGCAAAACAACCAATTCCTTATTTATGTCTGACAATCAAGGGGTTATGTTGGCAATGTCCACCCCACAAGAAGGGCAACATCATGACTTATTTGAAATACAATTTCTCTTTGACGAAATTTGTACCATGCTAAAAGAGGCTGGCATTAACTTAGATGGATTATTTTTAAACGCAGACCCAGGATTTGATTCAGCTTTGTTCCGAGAGGCTTGTGAAAAAGAAAATATTATTCCAAATGTTAAATCCAATTCTCGTAATTCAGGAAATAAAGAAGCTGAATTAGCCCCAATTGGGACAGCAATTTTCGATGAATTATTATACGAAGACAGAACCGTAATTGAACACGCAAATGCTTGGATTGATGGTTTTAAAGCATTGCTTGTGAGGTTTGAATTCTCAGTCAGAAATTGGATGTCCCTTCATTTTATGGCATTCTCAGTCATTTTCTTACGTAAAATCAATAAAAAAAAGAAAGTTTAAACAGCTTCTTCCGTAAAAACTGAGTAGGACAAAGTCTTACTCAGTTTTTTTTTAAATAAAAGTTCGTGTTCCAGAGTAATTTTCTCTAAATTCTTTTGGGGTACTATTATGTTTTTTCTTAAAGATTCGATTAAAATAGGATAAGTTATTATACCCACACTTATAAGAAACTTCAGCTATTGACAAACGTGTGTCTATAAGCAATCGAGAGGCATGACCCAAACGAATATCATTTAAGCTATCAATAAATGTCTTCCCTGTCCTTTTTTTAACAAATCTACTGAAACTTACAACCGTCATATTTACAATTTTGGCTATATCTTCTAATGATATTTCCTTCTCGTAATTATTCCTCATATATTCAAATGCTTTTTCGATTCTTCTACTATCATAAGTTGCATTTTCATTAGCAAATGATAATGTTGCGAGCGTTCTCATATTTCGAGATACTGATAAGTCATGAAGGATTGACATTAACTCCATAATCGAACAAAAACCATTTGTTTGAGCGATATCTATTAATCGAGGTCTGATTAATTTGATAGTTTCTGAAGAAAACAAAATCCCTCTTGTTGAACGTTCAAACATCGTTCGGATGAAACTCATCTGATTCCTATTTAAGAATTTTTTATCGAACAAATCTCTATGAAACTGTATAGTAATTTCATGAATATTTTGACTCTTACACTCATTTGTAAACCATCCATGAGGAGTGTTTGAACCAACCAAAACTAATTCTGCATCATCAATTATTTCTATATTGTCGCCAACAATACGTTTTGCACCTTTAGCATTTTCTATAAAATTAAGTTCGAATTCTTCATGAAAATGGAGGGGAAAATCGAATTTACTTTTGGTTCTTGCAAATACCATAAAGCAATCATTGGAAGTTAATGGGGTTATTTCACGATAAATCTTAGTCATTTTATTCAGTAATTATTTTTACGATTTTGATAATATAGTATCATACTTTAAATTCTTGTATTATTTATAAAATAGCATTATTTAACGCTATAAAGCAATAATATAAAAGACAATTATGGTATTTATATATACACAATCTTTTTTTTGTACCAATTGTATTAGTATTTACAATTTACAAAAAAACTCTCTAAAGCAATATTGCCTCAGAGAGTCTGGACTATTTATTTTATGTATTTCGCTTCTACAATAAATTGTAAACTGTATTAAAGTAAGTAGACTTTGAGTATGTTTTAGGACTACCAGCAGTATAAGCTTGGAATTGAGGAGTAATCATATTCATTCCTATTCCGTCTCCTGCCCAAGCCCATCCCAGAACTGTCCATCCTTTACTTTTCGCATAATTTGTTATTGCATACCAATCCGCTCCTGAGCCTCCTATTGGTCCAAACTCTCCAATTATACATACTCTTCCTGAAGAAGCCAAATCATCTATATCAGAGGTATTCATATAGCGTCCTTTTCCTTGATTATATGCACCAGGATAAATATGAGCTGACAAAATAATGTTGGTATCATTGATTTTTGTTCCATTGGTTCCCTTTACTGCTGCAGCGGCAGTTGCTGTTTCTTGTCCCCAACCTGGGATATCAATAATTATTCTACCTGAATAAACAGTACGTACAATACTGATTGCTGTATTATATGCTGAAGCATAAGCATTAGATGTTATGTTATGACTTCCCCATTCATTGGTAAGATTAATAACAAAATTTCCCCCTAAGGTTTTGTAATTGGTTTTCCACCAGTTAGCTGCCGCTGTTAATTCTGAGGTATTATCTGAACCTAAAACAGTTGATTTGTGATAAGTAGCAATCACGGTATAACCATTTGCTTTAGCTTCAGCAATCCATCTTTTAGCATTCGTTACCTGATTGGGTTCAATTTCAATTCTTACGGTTTTAATCTTGGTATTAGCTTTCATTAAATTCCAACCTAAGTCACAATTACCTCCGTTATAATAAGATGGCTGAAGATTTACACCATTTCCATAGATACCTTCTTCATTAACAACGGTATTGATGTTATTGGTGTTTTTAGGTTCAGTTGAAATGTCTTCTGAACAACTTGTGAAAAAAAAGGACATTGATGTTCCGACAAATAAACATAATGTTCTTACTAAAGTCTTTTGAGTTAGCATAATAAATTGTTTTTAAAATTGAGATATTGTTTTTTTGAGCTCAGTACAAAGTAAGACATTTCTCAAACATGACATATAATACAATATTATCCATTTATAATACAATTTATAACAAGTGATACTATTTTGCCTTTTTGTTGTACAATTTATATACATAGATATTCTCAATAACTACAAATCAAACTAAATCATAAATAAAATCATTAATTATATTTTTATATTTTATTTTTTGCGTTCATGTATTTACTAATACAGGTGTTATTATAAATAAAAATGATACAATTTGTACTCAGAAAATAACAGTTATCTTGCCTTTTTTAATTTTAAGGGATTCTGGATTATAAATGCGGAAATAGTAATTCCCAGCAGAAAGTGAAGATATATTTAGTTGATTTCTTCCATAATAAATAGGTTGTTCTAAAACTGTTGAACCTACAACATTAAATAGTGTGAATGATGAGACCTCAGGGGAGTTACTCTGAACGATTAGATGTTCATTTAGTTGTAATGGATTGGGAAAAAGCCAAAATGAGTTTGTATCTGAGTAGAATAAAACGCTAATATCTGAGTAAATAGTCTTACCATTTTTAAAATTAAGTTGTACCTGATATTTATTAACGCCTTCTTGAAGTTGCATATCAAAAAAAGTATAATCTTGAATATTTGGATTAACTGTTACTGTTGATAGGTTTTTTAACCCAGAATCTGTTACTTTTAGAAAATTTAGATTCTTAATCCCTAAAGTAGTCGTCAACTTTAATAATAGCTTACCTTTTTCATCCTCCAGAACAGAACTAAAATCATTATAAAAACATGATACGCCAGAATTTTTAGTATTAATAATATCACTTCTTATCCCCGTTTTTCCTGAAGGTAATATGGGTTCTATGGAAAAACTATCGTTTTGTGATGTATTATGCAGAACTGTATTTAGTTTGGTGAGGGTGATTTTTCTTTTCCAACTATTATTCATTTTATCTAACTGATAAACATTATACTTTACGCCATCTAACCCAAATTGTGGTTCATTCCAAAATAATTGAGTAGAATCAGCACAGAAAAAAAGGGAATTAGCTTGGATAATTGGAGAAATAATAAAACTATCACTAATAAATTGTTGATTGCTGGTACTAAGTCGAAGTTTAACTTCTGAAAATATATTGGGTGTTTCCCAACTATAAAAACCTGTTTTAAGATTAATATCAGATTTTAAGTTTATCCAAGTTTTACCATCATTTAGGGAATAATCTAATTTCGCTCTGACATCGGTCAATGTACTTTTCCACCGAATAATTTTAGGTTGGTTATTTATAATTTTACTATCTCGTACTGGAAATATCCAAGAAAATTGTTTTGATAATTGTAAGCGATATGCTACTGCGAAATTTTGAGATGGGCTCAATATTTTATTCCCAAAAACTAATATCTTGTATTTACCAGCTTTGGGCTTATCAAGCGTAATTTGTTCAATATTATTAAGATTATCATGAGCTCTAATTGGTTTTTTAAGTAGAGAATCTTGATGAGGGAAATGACTTAAAACCCAAGGCTGCCAAATTGTAAAAATTGGATTTTCCGTCGTTAATGATAGGTCCAAATCATTGACTAAGGCTTTAGGAGCATTTGAATTAGCAGGCAAATCAGACCAAGTCAATGTAATTTTGATTTGCTCAATATTTTCAGGAATATTTATAAATATACTTTTTTGTTCGTTTGTAGATAAAGAACTTTCCCAAAAAGTTTTCTTTTCTATATCCTGAATGATTGCTGAGGCATTTATACTGCCAAAACCCGTTTTATGGTCTATGCCAATAGCTCCAACATCATCCGAAGAATTAATCAAAAGTGCTTTTAATAAAGCAACCGAGGGCATTTCCTTATACATTTTTTGAAAAAACTGTTGAGCCATCGCTACAATCCCCGAAGCTAATGCAGCAGCCTGTGATGTTCCACCATTACTAAAAGCCACAACTTCAGGTTTTATTCGCCCATCATAAGCTGGACCTACTGAACTAATATCTGTTATTTGCTGGTACTGGTTAATTGCTCCGACGGTCAAAATATTTTTTGCCATTTTATAATTACCTGTTAAGTTTGAGATGCCTTTTAGATTTGCATATTTACCATTAACACTATTCGAAAAGCCAGAATTTCCTGCTGAAAAAATAAAAAATAATGAGGAGATACGTTGTACAATTGCATCATAATCTGCGGCATTTTTTCCATAAAAAGGTTCTATTTCTGTTCCAAAAGAGTTATTAACAACTGAGACTTTATTTTGAAGATAAAACTTATCAATTTCAGGACTTGTTTTATCAAAAGAAACAGAAAATAGTCTTGCATTTGGAACAACTCCTGTATTCATCGGAGACGAAATTCCTCGACCTACCATAATAGTAGCAACTTGAGTAGCATGAAAAGTTGTTGTAGTTGATTCGAGAAAAGAGCGATAAATACTACTCGAAATATCATTATCTGATAACTCTGGACGGTGTTCTTTCTGAGTAATATTGATTGCTGAGCCATCCAAATCTGGATAAGTGGACTTTAATAATGTAATTTCATTCAATCCGAAGTCGGTATCCTTTATATTTTCTGTCACTCCTTCGGAATGATTTTTTATTTTTCTATCATAATTAGTTGTTACTTTTTGCTCATCAATATTTATATTTGGCAATAAAAAAGTTGCCAAAAAATAAAAAAATATCGAGATAAAATAGTATTTATTCCTCATAAACATGAATATAGCAAATAATATTCCAAACAAAAAAGCCGAAACCTATCAGACTTCGACTTTCACCACTAACCATTTTTATATTTATAAACGTTCTATAACTTCCATACAAGCTCGAGCATTATGATACGGACATTTCCAAAAACCAGCCTTATCTTGATTTGGCATTGGTATATTTTCAGTACCTTGAGTAGCCCAAAACCACTCCCCAGAACTTGTAATTAGAAATTTTTTAATAAACTCCCAACTTTTAATTGATTGTTTAAGGTATTTGTCATTTTTTGATAGTTGATATGTATTTAGATATCCAACCATTGCTTCAGCCTGCACCCACCAATGCTTATCAGCATCATGGTGTTCACCTTCCGATTCATACGCTAACCCTCCATCCTGAGATAAGCCAATCTGTACAGAATCGGTCATTTTAATGGCAAGCTCATGTACTTTTTTGATAATCTGCTCGTTCGAAATTCTTTCTGCAGCTTCATATAACAACCAAGATGCCTCAATGTCATGTCCGTAAGAGATAATGTCAGATTTTATACTCCAATCATCGTCGAAGAATAACGCTTGATGTCCTGTTTTAGCGTTGATGATATGTTTTAAAAAGACATTTAAAATTTGTTCAAGACTATTGTTTAAGTGTTCATTTTCATAAACACTTTTCAAGTTGGAATAAGCTTCTAAAATATGTAAATGAGTATTCATTGATTTTTTCTCATTCGCATCCTTTTCACTCAGTTTCAAATCTTGAATAGGTTGCCAATTTTCTGCTAAAGCCTCTAAATATCCTCCATAAATTGTATCCAAACTATTTTTTTCTATAATCTCAAATAATTCAATTGCCCAATCAAGTGCATCGTTATTTTGGGTGATTTTATAATATTCACTTAAACCATAAATGGCAAAAGCTTGTCCATAAATTTGCTTTCGAGTATTTAGCGGAAATCCTTGATAATTTACCGACCAGTAAAGCCCACCATTAATTTTATCACGAAAAAAATCTCGTAAATATTGATAAGCACGATGAGCAATTTCAATATATTCAAGCTTTGGATTTTTGCCATAAGCTGCTGAAAAAGTCCATAAAATTCTGGCGTTTAAAACCAATCCTTTTTCAGCTTTGAGTACAACTTCGTCTCTATCGTTAATTTGCCCATAAAAACCGCCAAATTCATTGTCAATTGTATATTTTTTCCAATAATCAAGTATATTTTCTAATTCTTGAGTTACTTCAAATTTGTATTCCTGTGGGGTCATTTTATTAATCTGTATTCGGGGTTTGATATTTATCTGATTGAGATAACCCTCAGAAATTGGCTTACGATTGGATAATGTTAGTCCAAATATAAACCCCGTGTATAATTATAGCGTTAAACGAAGAACTTTGATAAAACATCATAATGAAGCTATTTAAACTTTCGCTACTAATTTAGATTGTCTATTATTTAATGAAGACATTTTTAAATAAACAAATTTTCAAACGATACCTAAAGTTTAAACAGCTCCGATAATCAAATCCCAAATGGATAATAATCTTCATTGTGTTCTGAGAAAATTTACTTTTAGAATTTAGCTTTTGGTCATTTTAATAATCAAGAAGGTCTATAAAACTTCTTAGTTTGATTTTAATTAAGAAGTACGCTTCAATAATTCTATGAAACAGTTACTCCATTTTCTGAAACAAGAATATCCTCAAGCATATATTTTGACTCTGTAAAACTTTCATTATTATCTATGATGTCATAAATAGTTTCAACCGACGTTGCAGAACGAAGTCCATCTGGCGATGTATTCATTACGTAATCAATTAATTGGTCGATAGTAGAAGTGGCAACATGCATACGAGTATCCGAGGACGCATAGTAAATAAAGACCTTTCCATCATCATCTAAAATCCAACCATTAGCAAAAGTTACGTTGGACACATCGCCGACTCTTTCAATCCCTTCTGGAGCAATAAAATAGCCAGCGGGTTTGTAAATTACTTTGGTAAGTTCAGTTAAATCTGTCATAAACATATACAAGACATATCGTAAGCCAGCCGCAGTGTTACGAACACCATGAGCTAAATGCAACCAACCATAAGTCGTTTTTATTGGTGCTGGACCTTGACCATTTTTAACCTCATAAACGGTATGATAATGTTTTTCATCAACAATAAACTCCTTTTCAACTATTGCATTTTCCATTGAATCAGCAAAACCGAATCCTATACCCCCACCCGTTCCTGCCTCAATAAAACCATCTTGAGGACGGGTATAAAAAGCATATTTCCCATTTACAAATTCTGGATGTAATACAACATTTCTTTGCTGAGGAGATGGGGTTTTTAAATCAGGGAGACGCTCCCAATTAATTAAATCTTTAGTACGAGCCATACCTGCTTGAGCTATTGCCGACGATTCATCGCCAATTTTAGCATTAGGGTCTTTTCTTTCAGTACAAAAAAGCCCATAAATCCATCCATCTTCATGAGCCACTAATCGCATATCATAAATATTTCCGTCTGGATTTTCAGTTTCAGGCATACGGATAGGGTACTTCCAAAATCTAAAGTTATCAATACCATTATTACTTTCAGCAATAGCAAAAAACGATTTTCGGTCTAAGCCTTCAACCCTAACAGCAAGGATATATTTGCCATTCCATTTTATTGCTCCCGCATTAAAGGCTGCATTAATCCCAAAACGTTCCATCAAATATGGATTTGTTTCTGGGTTTAGGTCATATCGCCACGCCAATGGTATATGTTGAGCAGTAAGAATTGCGTTTTCGTAGCGGTCATAAATACCGTTTCCTAATGAAACTTTTTGATTAGGTTTAGTAATTAATGATTCAAAATTAGTTTCTAATTTTTGTAGTCTTTGTTTAAAAATACTCATAACTTAATTAATGCGTTTAAGGTTTTATACAGAATTTAATTAATGTTTAGGTAATTTAATATACCATGTTTTCCAAAGAATTAACGAACAAATAGCTAATATGCCCGCAGACACTCCAATATGTAAAGGCATCATTAAAACGATGTAAACGGGTAAAGCTGTAATTGAAGTTTGTGCTATTGTTCCTACCAATACATTAAACATATCAGACTTGAATTCACGATTTGGCTCAAAATTTGGTTCATCTATTTTCACTAAATCCTCAATTGGTTTCCAAAACCCCCATGGACGGATATTTTTATAAAATTCCTTTAATACCTCAATATCTGTTGCAGGGGTTAACAATGCTCCTAAGATTGCACCTATTCCAGAAAGTAAAAGAATAATAGGAAAATAATATAATGGTAAAGCTTCTGGAAAAATAGTTGGTAAAATCATGGCAGAAGCAATTCCTGCAAACATCCCCCAGAAAAAACCATAACTATTAAATCGCCACCAGTGCCATTTAAGCACATTTGCAGAAATATATCCTCCATAAAGTGCTGATACAATCCATTGCAAAATACTATTAACATCTTTAGCCAAGAAGCCTAACATGATACTAATAAATACCACTGATAGACCTGTTAAATAATTCATTTTGGAAATCTGACTATTTGAAGCCTTGGGGTTGATAGACTTTAGATAAATATCATTCACCATATATGCTTGAGCAGCGTTGAATGTTCCTGCAAATGTCCCCATAAATGCCCCCATTAATCCAACCAAGATAAGTCCTAAAAGCCCTGATGGAATGAATGTATTTAGAGCTGCAGGCAAAATTCGTTCAAAATCAGCTCCTGTTGCAGTAGAAATATCAATGTCCTTAAAAAATAATAAACCCAAAATCGCAATTCCGATAATTAATAAATAGCGAGTGGGCAACAATACTACATTTACAATCATACTCATTAAGGCAGCTTCTCTTGGAGATTTGGTAGATAGAATTTTTTGCATATCATAATTCGGTGCTGGCCCTGCTAAACTTGCTAAAATACCTTTTGCTGTCATGAGTGCGAAGAAATATCCAAACGGAGAAAAGCCGTCATTATTGATTTTTGCATTAGCATCTTTAATGATACCAGACCAATCTAAATTTAAGTCTCTGCCAAAGAAAATATCATCCCAACCTTGGGGTACTATTAATTGATGTGATGCCAAAGCCTGCATAGCTATTATTGCCACTGCGATTGACACAAAAACCATAATAACATAATGTATCAAATCTGCCCAAACGATACTTTTCATTCCTCCTAAAAGCGAATAAAAAACTGTAAATAATGTAAAAATTATTCCGTAAAAATGAGCTACATATTCTGGAGCAATGTTTAAAGGAATATAGTTTTTGACAATTTCCCAAGGAATAAAAATTTCAATGAACTTCCCTAATCCAATAAAACCATAAGCCATAAAACCTAAGCAACATAGGAGAGCAAAAGCAATAATTATTTTATGTGATAGTTGAGCATCCTTTTTTGTCCCAAACCTCGTTAACATCCATTCTGCACCTGTTGAAACATTAGAACGGCGTAGCCAAACTGACATATAAACCATCATAAATATTTGGTTAAATACGGGCCAAAGCCAAGGAAGCCAAATACTTTTCACACCGTAAACGAACATAATTCCAACCATCCATGCAGTTCCAGAAATATCAAACATACCAGATGCATTAGATACACCTAACATCCAATATGGCATGGAATTTCCACCTAATAAATAATCTTTATTGCTTTTTTGGGCTTGTTTTTTCAGTACAACTCCAATGACTGAAACCAGCACTAAATAGGAAATAATGACAATAAAATCTAATAATTGAATCTTCATAAGTGGTATGGGTTTGGGGATTTATAAAAGCTAATAAAAATGTTTAGATTTTTATTATTGAAAGGTTATTATCACATTGGAGGTATCATAAATGAAAACTTCTATGATACCTTTGTGACTTATGTTCTTTCCAGAGCTAATTATAAAGTTTAGAGGTTTTAATTTTTTGACCTAAATATACTTTAGGGTTTTTTGTGAATTTCTTAAAGTTGTTCGCACTAATTTGTTGAGGATATGGAGCGTAATAGTGGTCAGGTCTTCCATTTCTCCAAACTAAAACATAAGATATCTTGTGATTGTTGATACCTTTAAGCAAAATGTTAGTCCACCATTTTGATTCTGATATTGTCTCTAACCCTGTCTCTGTAATAGCGGTAATCTTCTTATATTTTTTGCCATAGTTACCGATAGTTGATAACATTCGTCTTAAATCACTAATAAATTGTTTGTTACTTAATGGGGCATTTTTTTGATAACTGTCAAAACCTAATATATCCACAAAGTCATTTCCTGGATAACGTTCTAAGTAGTCAGTTTCATCAAGAAAGTTATCTGTCGAATATGCATATACTACATTGTGGACACCCTGAGAAGACATATATTTTACCAAATCTTGATACAATTGCTTGTATTCCTCTGGACTACAATGGTTTTTGCCCCACCAGAACCAGCTTCCGTTATGTTCGTGAAATGGTCTGAAAATTATTGGAATTGGGTTACCATTTTCATCTTTCAGACTCTTGAAAAATACCGCTACCTTATTCAACCAAGATTGATACAATGAATATTTATCTCCATTAATCAATATATGTTTCACTACTGAGTCAACATCCCAAGCGGTTTTCCCATTGTATGGATTTCGTAAATGCCAAGTCATTGTATTTACCCCTCCTTGAGCGTGAACATCCTGAATATATTTTTTAATTTTTTCGAAAGAAACACCATCTAAATTTTTTGAACTATCTAATTCTATATGCCCTAAATCCCACCCAAATACAGCAGGATATTGTCCAGTAACTCGTTTGACATCTGATTCTCCTTCAACTTCTTTCCAACCGATACCATAAGCTAAGTCATCTTGATGTCCAAACATAAATCCTTTTTGAGTTTGGCGAACGAGATTTTTATAGAATATTTTTGTTTGAGGAGTTGCAAATTTATCAATAGGTGAATACTGTGCATTCAGTGTTATTACCATCATTAATAGCAAAAATAGTAATTGATATTTTATATATATTTTCATTTATGACATCCCTATTTTTTTAAATAAAGGATAATACAAAATTGACACTTTTTATGGTCTCTTTAATAATACTTTTTTATCTAATCCTTGTCTAAATTCTACCTTAATATGTTTTTTATTGATTTATGATGCACAATTACATCTAAGTTTTAATACTTTTTTTAAATACTTCATAAAGTGTATTTTCTTGTGTTTGGAATATTACCCATAGATTATACTATTCAAGCTTTAAAGCTATTATTTTGGTATAAAATTTATTTAATATTTTGCTCAGTTGTCTTTATCTTAAAACAAAAAACTCTCTAATATGGCAAAGCCATTTAGAGAGTGAAAAACCCAAAATTTATCCGTTTACAATAAATTGTAAACTGTATTAAAGTAAGTAGACTTTGAGTATGTTTTAGGACTACCAGCAGTATAAGCTTGGAATTGAGGAGTAATCATATTCATTCCTATTCCGTCTCCTGCCCAAGCCCATCCCAGAACTGTCCATCCTTTACTTTTCGCATAATTTGTTATTGCATACCAATCCGCTCCTGAGCCTCCTATTGGTCCAAACTCTCCAATTATACATACTCTTCCTGAAGAAGCCAAATCATCTATATCAGAGGTATTCATATAGCGTCCTTTTCCTTGATTATATGCACCAGGATAAATATGAGCTGACAAAATAATGTTGGTATCATTGATTTTTGTTCCATTGGTTCCCTTTACTGCTGCAGCGGCAGTTGCTGTTTCTTGTCCCCAACCTGGGATATCAATAATTATTCTACCTGAATAAACAGTACGTACAATACTGATTGCTGTATTATATGCTGAAGCATAAGCATTAGATGTTATGTTATGACTTCCCCATTCATTGGTAAGATTAATAACAAAATTTCCCCCTAAGGTTTTGTAATTGGTTTTCCACCAGTTAGCTGCCGCTGTTAATTCTGAGGTATTATCTGAACCTAAAACAGTTGATTTGTGATAAGTAGCAATCACGGTATAACCATTTGCTTTAGCTTCAGCAATCCATCTTTTAGCATTCGTTACCTGATTGGGTTCAATTTCAATTCTTACGGTTTTAATCTTGGTATTAGCTTTCATTAAATTCCAACCTAAGTCACAATTACCTCCGTTATAATAAGATGGCTGAAGATTTACACCATTTCCATAGATACCTTCTTCATTAACAACGGTATTGATGTTATTGGTGTTTTTAGGTTCAGTTGAAATGTCTTCTGAACAACTTGTGAAAAAAAAGGACATTGATGTTCCGACAAATAAACATAATGTTCTTACTAAAGTCTTTTGAGTTAGCATAATAAATTGTTTTTAAAATTGAGATATTGTTTTTTTGAGCTCAGTACAAAGTAAGACATTTCTCAAACATGACATATAATACAATATTATCCATTTATAATACAATTTATGGCAAGTGATACTATTATACCTTTTTATGATACTGAGATTATATTTTAAGTAAAAAATTAAATATTGAAACACTGAGAATCCATTTAAATAATTTATTTTTTATTTAAATAATATTTTTATCGTTAATGTATATTTTTGTATAGTTATGAGCATGTAGATTTTCCTCCTACTTTCAACTGATTAACTCACATGGACACATAAAAAAAGTCGGAATCAAAATGATTCCGACTTTTGCATCAATCCCTTGGTTTTATTTACTTTATATTATTCACAAAATAAACTGTCATTTACTTTCATTTTTCAATAAAAAAATGGAAGTCTCCAAGTGAGCGAAATATCCCATTCTAAATATCAACATTAACTAATACTATTTTATCATTTTCTATAATAAAATCCTTATCCATTTACGATTCAAATTGTGTTATTTCAATAATATAATAATCCATTAGTAATGATAATAAAGTAAGTATTAGAATACTGGTCCATCTGAGAGCGTCACTTCATCTATATTAATTTCGTATTTCCCTGATATATTTCCCGTTGAAAAACCAAATTTAAAATAATCAAACGTCCCCTTTACATCAAATTTACCAGTACCACCCCAAACACCCCAACCAAGAGTTGCGAGTGGTAAACTATATCGCTTCCATTGACCTTTTGTTTCGAGGTAGTAATTGTCGATGTCAACACTTGCTCCAAATTTTGTATCCTTTTGGAATGTCTCGATTTGGAAGAATCCTTTTTCATTTCCTGTATTTACCCAAATATTGATATGAGGGTTTTTCATTGCAGATAGTGAATATGGTCCAGTTGAGCTAATATCGCCTGTCCAATCCCAATTACTAACACCACTTTTAGTAAGAGTTAGATACTTATCTCCTGAAATAGTTGCATTTGTATTAATTTTTGAGGTTGCGGAGCCGCTATAAGGGTTCACCCCATTTTCAAAATCAAAAAGATTAGCTACAGGTAAAGATTTGCCATCAGTTACCATAATTTGGTCTAAATTTAATTCAAACACCTTACTACCATTTGAGCCTCCGTTCCCCTGTTTAAAAGTAAATGCGATATTTTCTATCTTCCCTTTTGGATTAAAAACTAATTTTCCATTTGAAGAGCCCCACCAGTTTTCCCACGGAAAGTTTTTCAAACTGATACTTCTCCACTCCCAACCTTTAGTTACAGGAAAAGTATAATCATCTTCAGGGCTACTTGAACTCGCACCCGTAAAGTGTCCACCACCTTTAACACCATTTTGTTGGATTTCTAACTGAAAATATCCTCTTTGTCCATTTGTGTTTACCATAAATGTTAAATGCGGGTCATGGAAATCTGAAATATTAATATCCTTAAATGACATCGAACCTAAGTCACTTGTCCAACCATCTGCATCATTCGTTTTTACGGTTAAATATTTTTCACCTCTTCCTTTTGTTATTTTACTTAAATTAATACCAGATTGGGCGATTTTTGTACCACCAACATAGTTATTGAGACCATTCTCATAATCAGCAAGTATTACTGGAGCTTCTGGAATGAATGCTGTATTAGCGGGGTCAAATTCCTTTACATCTAATGCTGGAGATACATTATTTGTTAAATCCCCAAATGCCTTAGATACTTTAATTGTTAGTTTTGTACCTACTTTCAGAGCGAGGTTTGTAGTCGGGAATACAGCCTGTGTTGTACTTAGACTACTTGCATTAGCAACAATTTTGAACGCCCCTACCTCAATTTCTTTTATCAAATCCATATTATCACCTCTTAGTATAATATCTTGAGTTTGAGTTATTTCTGTGGGCCATTTTGTAACACTTGTCGCTGGGTATTTGGGTGTGTAAACTTGTCCACTGCTTGTTGATTTTTCAAAAGCAGTAGATAAATTAATCACGCCCGCCGAAAATCTTCGAGGAAGTTTAATTTTTACACTTGAGGCTGATTTTGCAATAATTTCAGCACTAACTTTTTCAGCTCCAATTGTTACTGAATTTGTTTTATCGAGATTTTCCCCTGAAATAGTTATTTCACTACCTACAAGGGCATTGTTTGGCGTAAAACCAACAATTACCGGTAAAGGATAAGGAATATCAAACCCTTCTCCAAACATTTTTTCTTTTTCGCACGCTGTTAAGAATGCTGCACCTGTCAGCAAACTTAAAGAGATTGATAAGACAAGTTTTATATTACGTTTCATGTTATCTTCTTTTTGATTTTTATTAAACATTCTATGTAAACTACTGATAATATTTGGAAGGTAATCTTAAATAAAAACTCCTTCCAAATCTTATTAATAGTTAGGGTTTTGTTCTAATCCCCACGATTGTACATCATTTACAGGAATTGGTAATACTGGAATACTATTCACAGAACCAACTATTGAGTGTGATTGACAAGCAGCTTTCACTTTTGCATTTAGAGAGTTATAATATCTGCCAGTACGAACTAAATCCCAGAATCGTAGTTGTTCCATTCCTAACTCCACTCTACGTTCATGCCAAATCGCCGTCATAAGAGCTTGTCCAGTTAATGACGATGAAACTGCTGGTAATGCTGTTGTTGGAGTATTAGCACTCTCATAGGTCATTGTACCTTCAACTGAACCTAATGATTTGGTTGATTTTCTCGCTCTATCACGAATTTGATTTAAGATTGCAATTGCTTCACTTGCTTTTCCTGTATTGGCAGCCGCTTCAGCATTCATCAATAAAATATCGGAATACCTCATTTTACGAATATTTTGTCCCGATGCTTTAGGTCCAGCGGGCTTTAAAAGTGCTGCTTTTCTATTCAAATATCCAGTTGCATTTTGTTCTGGATATTTTATTACTTGTTTTACTCCTAAAATCACATCATCATTACCATACAAAGTATTTCCTTTTCTTGGGTCATTTGGTTCAAATTCGGCAGCTAAACTTTGTGTAGGATTATTGAATCCCCATCCCCAAGTAGCACGGTTATTTTGAATGATGTTATTGGTAACTCCAGTCTTATTTGCATTTCCGCCCCACTCTTCGGTAGAAAATTCACTCGCTTGTACTTCAAAAACAGATTCTGAGCTATTTTCACCGACAAAGTCAAAAATTTCCGCATAATTATTCACAAGAGAATATTGCCCTGAATTCATAATATCCTTCGTTAAAGTGTAAACTTCATCCCACTTATGCCCATTTTTATTATCAGTACCAATTTGATACATAATTGCTCTGGCTAAATATCCTCTTGCTGCTCCTTTTGTGGCACGCCCTGCGTCAGTAGTTGCATAAGAACCTTTTTCAGGTAATAAACTAATCGCTTCTTTTAAATCAGCTTCAATAAAAGTGTATGTCTCTGAGAGAGAAGCTCTTTTAGATGTATTATATTGGTCAGGCGTGACAGCAGAAGTAAATAAAGGAACACCCCCAAATAAACGTGCTAAATAAAAGTAATAATAAGCTCTTAAAAATTTAGCTTCACCTTTTACTCTATTCAACAAATCAGGATTTAAACCAGATTTATCAATGTTTTGGAGTACGAAATTACTACGAAAAACTCCTACCCATAAATTCCCCCATACACCTGTAACAGGCCCATTGCTTGAAGTTGTTCTCCATTCCTTAAGTTCCTGAATTGCATCAAAATCGGAAGGTGTACTACCTTTTTCAGCATCATCAGACAAGACATCTCCCCACATCCATTCGTAATTGTGAGGTAAATAATTACCTTGTCCATCCACTCCTTCGTCGTATTGGAGAACGTCATAGGCAGCATTCACAGCAGCAATTGCATTATTAGGGTCTTTCAAAAAGTTTAAATCTGTTTCTCTTCCAAGTGGTTCTTTTTCAAGGAAGTCAGTACAACTTTGTAAGAAAAATACAATGGTTGTAGTGAAGATTAACATTACATATTTTTTCATTTTGTATTAAAATTTAATATTTTAAGATTACGAACAACTTAATATTTTACAATTGATTCTTTTCTTTCTTAAAAGTTAAGATTTAAACCTACTCTATAACTTTTAGGTTGAGGGTACGAAACTAAGTCTACACCTAAAGCAAGTGGGCTACCATTTAATTGAGAAACCTCTGGGTCAAAACCTGGATATTTAGTTATTGTCATTAAATTATCTGCTGAGACATATACTCTTAAGCCACTCACTTTAATTTTTGAAAGCAATGAGGAAGGAAGAGTATATCCTAATGTAACATTTTTGATACGTGTATAACTCCCATCATATACGTTACGGTCGCTGAAGCGGGTATTTTGATTTGGGTCTCTTGCTGTCATACGTGGCTCATTCGAAGTTGTATTAGTTGGTGTCCATCTGTCCAAACGACTTTTCAATGAATTTGTCTCACCATTTGAGCTTTTCAACCAGTGGTCTAACCCTCCAACGATTTCTGTACCCTGTACACTCTGAACGAAAACACTTACATCAAATCCTTTATAATTTGCCCCTAAGTTCACTCCAAATGAGAAATCAGGAGTTGCACTCCCGAGATAGGTACGGTCTGCGTCATCAATCTTTCCATCATTATTAATATCAACAAACTTTACATCGCCCAAAGCTGCATTGGGTTGAATTGCTGCGTGAGAATCTAATTCTTCTTTAGAATTAAAAATTCCATCTGTTTTAAGTCCATGAAAGGTTGCAATTTCTCTTCCAACCAAAGTAAGTGTTGTTGGAGCTAAGCCAATAGATACGCCACCAGCTAATGGAGTTCCACCACCCAATGAAGTAACCTCATTGGTAATTTTGGTAAAATTCATATTTACATTATATCCCAAATCTCCAATCTTATCATTATATCCTAAAGCGAATTCAAAGCCCTTATTTTCGACACTTCCTACATTTACATCAGTTGTAGCAAGTCCTGCAAAAACAGGCAAAGGAGCTCTTACAATCATATCAGAAGTTTTCTTGATAAAATAATCTGCAGTAATGCTTAATTTATTATTCAATAGGCCTGCATCAAAACCAATATTTGTACTGGTTGTCGTTTCCCATTTAATATTAGGGTTTGTAGCTTGTGTCTGCACTGCACCGAAAACTTGTTGGTCACCAAAAATCACAGCATACCCTGGGACAATTTTAGTTACATACCCATAGTTTTGTGCGGCGTTTTGGTTACCAACCTGTCCCCACCCTGCACGTAGTTTTAATTGGCTGACTGCGGTTAAATTTTTCATAAAATTAAATTCATGTAGGTTTACTGCCGCCGCAAATGAAGGGAATGTTCCCCAACGATTTGCTGGAAGAAAGCGTGAAGAACCATCTCGTCTTAGTGTACCAGTTAACAATAACATATTTTTGAAGTTATAGTTAAATCGTCCAAAATATGACAATAGTGACTCATCACTGGCATCACTTCCAATTCTTGGAGTAGCGTTTTTAGAACTCCCCACATACCATTGACTTGGGTCATTGGGTACGTCAAATACTGTGATTCTTGTTTCATCGGATTTACTCTGTTGAATTTCCACTCCAGCCACAGCAGTGATAGAATGGTCTAATCCCAATTTATTGGAATAGGTTGCATAATTTGAAGAAATCCAACCAAAACTCTCTCTTCTGTTATCAGTTAAAGTGCTAAGAGTTCGGTTATCATCTGGGGCTAAATAGTATGTTCCAAAGTACCCTTTAGATTGTGAGTTTTTAATGTTTGCACCATATTGAGTCCTAATACTCAATTGTTTTGTCAATTTAAAATCTAAGAAAGCATTGACATTCAGAAGTTTATCATAATTTTTATTGTTTTTGTATTCATCAACAACACGTGCTGGATTACCAGACCCACCACCATTAATTACAGGTGTTCCCCAATAATTTGTATTTGGGTCAAATGCAGGTGTTAACGGAACTGTGGTTACTGAACTTGGAATGATACCTCCATATTGAGCTCCATTATAAGAAGTCTTATCTTGAATTAGATAAGCCGCTGAAAGACCTCCATCAATCCATTTTGACACTTGAAAATCATTATTAAATCTGATAAATGATTTTACAAGCGGCGAATTTTTCACAATCCCCGTTTGGTCAAAATGTGTTCCTGTTAAACTATACTTATGTTTTTCATTACCTCCAGAGATATTGACGCTGTAATTTTGAACGATGGCAGTTTGAAAAATTTCGTTTAGCCAGTTAGTCCCTTTATAATTGCCATCTTTAACAAAATTTAGAACCGTTGATAAATTTGATGCAGGGTCAAGTGTTGTTCCATCATTTGCAAACGCTTCTAATCGTAATGTTGCAAATTCAGACGCATTAGTAAGCTCAACTTGTTTATTTAATTTTTGAATACCTACATAAGATTCAAACGAAATTTTAGTATCCCCTGTTTTTCCTCGTTTGGTTGTAATCACAACAACTCCATTTGCTCCTCTTGAACCATAAATTGCCGTTGCAGAAGCATCCTTAAGAATTTCCATTGATTGAATATCTCCAGGTGCTAAAAAAGAAATATCTCCAGTTTGAAAACCATCAACCACATAAAGAGGGTCTGAGTTATTTATTGTTCCTACCCCTCTAATTCTAATACGAGTACCAGCTCCAGGCTCTCCAGAATTACTAACTATATCCACACCAGCAACCCTTCCTTGCAATGCTTGAACTGGGTCAGCAGTAGCAATTTTTGTGATAACGTCAGCCTTTACTGAACCAACCGAACCTGTTAAATCACTTTTTCTTACAGTACCGTAACCAACAACAATTACCTCTTCAAGATTCTTATTGTCTTGGGTTAAAGCAATATTAATAATAGAACGATTTAACACTGACTGCTTCAATGTTTGCATACCAACAAATGAATAAGAAAGTATAGTAACAGATGAAGGAATGCTAATACTATATAGCCCTTTACCGTCGGTCGAGGTTCCAATTTTGGTACCTTCTGCCAAAACAGCAACACCAGGAAGGATCACGCCGTTTTCATCCGTTACTTTCCCCGTTATTGTCCGCTGTTGAGCGAATAAGACATTTCCACAGAGTAGTAGAACTCCCCAAAGAAAAATTTTAGTAATGTAAATTTTCATACGACTAATTTTATGTTTGAAATTAATTGTACAAAATTGATATATTTTTGAAGTAAAATGATAATACTATTTTATCATTTATTGAAACAAAAATCACTAATACACCTTTAAAATTTATGAATCTTCAAATTATAAAAGAAATAAGACTCATTTTTAACTGAATTATGAATCGGAACTTATGAAGTGGTTCGAGAATTTGAAATTGAAGTAATTGTTGATAATGGACAGCTTTTTGAATGCAGTAATGATTATAAAAGTTGAAAATTCTGTGAGATTGGTGACGATTTTTGTACTTTCTTCTAATTCTCCCCATTTTGATTTGATTAAAGAGAATTATGAACTTTTTATCGACGATAAACGCTAAAATCTTTTACTTTTTTCATTTCTGATAATCAAGCTGGTATTTTAACAGTTAGTTTTCTAAATGGCAAAGTTCTGAGATTAGAAAAAAAACTGCCGATGTGGGCTATAAAACAGCTTTTGAAGAGCGTGTTGAATCTAACCAAAATAATCGTTGGTAAGTTGAAAGGTATTTTGGCTGGTTCAATTCAATCTGGAGTGTTCCGCTTTAGGCGAAGATTATTCGGAGATGTCAGTAAAACAGTATTTTCTGCTTAAGCTATGATACAAATTGCTTTTATATCTATAATAATCAGCAGATTATGATTCTAAAACAAACTTTAAGATGTAACGCCTTTGTTTTTGAGTAATTAAATCAGCATTTTACCTTCGCAAGCCATCGGACTCTGTTAAAAGTATCATGGGAAGGTATGTCACGAGGTAATTCTAAAAATATCCGAAGAAATGACTCTTTTGAGTAACATAAAGTGCATTATCTTCAAAATCTTCTGCTTCGTACAAACGCATATCGATACTACTAAAATACTTATAAATTTTCGATTCGGCGACCTGATTTACGTCGATTTATCCGAAAGTTTGGGGAATATTGCAGTTCCTCCTACAAAGTTCCTAATTTTAAAAATAAGCCTTATTTTTAAATGCTTTTAATCTGAATAACCATGAAACAAATAAAATAAAAAATTCGAATAGCTCTATTTTTAATACAGTCCCACGCTTCTGTCTCAGACGTGAGACTCTTTTATTTATGCCTTTTTCCTCAATAAATTTAAACAAGTTAAAATATAAGCAGTTTTATTCTTCACATTCGAATGTAGCCCATTTTCAAATTCGATATGTAATGTGATGAATTTATCCAAAATATCCTTGTCTTCCAGAATCATTTTTTTGTGATTAGCTCTAAAATGATATTGTTTATCTATAATTATTTCTACTTGATGTAATACTACATTTGGGTTTATTGATACTGCCTCTAAAAATTCATTTTTTTCAAGCTCGCTATTTGTAAAAGCGGTGTGTATCGTGAAATATATTTTTTCTACTCCTCTTTGTTTGTTGCCAGTATTGTAGTCGAACTGGATATTATCAATATTCAATTCGGTTATTTCTTTATGTGCTTTTGAAAGAACATTGATGTTAAAATCATAGAAATTAGTATATTTTTTCTCATCAACTTGTAACAGCTTTTTCAGCTCAGCAATTGTATAGGCGAATGTTAGCCGTTTTTGACCGATGTGCATCCGTAAAATCCTGTATAATGTACTCGAATATACATACTTAAATGATTGTATTTTTTCTAAGTTATATCGTGCATATTGCTTTTTAAAGTCTTTTAAATATTTGCCAATCGCATGGTTAGTCTCAAACTCTAAAAAGCCATTTTGGTAACTTATACGAGAAAATATGGTTATATGCTCATATTCAATTTCTGGTCTATTAAAATCTAAAAATGTAATAGACTTCTCCATCATTGATTTTGTTACCGATAGCGACTGCTGAATTGTAAGATATTTTACAATTTCACTACGAGGAATTGTTATGATGATAGACGTGTTGTCGTCAGCATTAGACAGAGCTTCATAATCTATCTGATTTACAAATAGTTCAAATAATTTCTGTTCTATACGTTTGTATGGAATTGTAGAAACTACAAATTTATTTGATATATAATTGTCTGTCCTGCTATGTTTGAATGGGAAAACAAGGCTATTATTCGATGGTATTCTCATATTGTCAATATTGTTTAGAAGTAGCGTAGATTTTGATGTTTAAAATTATAAAAAACTCGCATTAATTCATGAAAAACTCGTATTAAAAGTATTATAATTCATAAAAAACTCGCATTAATTCATAAAAAACTCGTATTAAATAATATAAAATACTGACTGTCAGTCAGTTATATGCGTCCTAAATCAATCAAATATTATTGATAAATCTAAAAATCAGTTAAAAATTACTAAAAATAAAAGTATTTGCACTACTTTTTGCTAAAGATAGCTTCTATTAAGACTTATTACCTTTTCAGTTTATAAAAAGTAGTTTTCATAAAAAACTCGCATTATTGTGTAATTTTCTCATTATCAGTAAATTACACAATATATGAATTACTAATGAATACGAATAGAAAATACGGATATTAGATAATTTTTAGATATTTATTTGATTATCAGGATATTACGATTTATAAAAAACTCGCATTAGCTAAAAATGCTTATGGTTTTAATTTATAAAAAACTCGTATTAGTATTCGACACTTATTTAATTCGACATTCATTCATATTTGATAAATCATTGATTATCAGCATTTTAAGTTATTTGAAGCCATTATAGCACATTCTGCGGCATAATCAATAATAAACTTGTATGGGCTAAAATCCCTTATGGCTATTATTCATAAAAAACTCGTATTGTGGTTTAATGTGTTGATTTTTAGATAGTTGTGTTTTTAAAAATGATTTTTAGCAGAAGTTTCATGTTAGTTATTCATAAAAAACTCGTATTGGCTTAATTCATTCATATTTAAAAGTAAAACCTGACAATAGTATTATGATGTAAATATCTCATTATTAAAAACTTAGACTCTTAGGTGATTCATAAAAAACTCGTATTAACTTTTTAGACTATGGGTTGTCGCAGACCATTATTTAATCAATAAATCTATTATGGGAAAGGATATGATAAAACACCAGTTTTCATTTTATGAAAGTCTATTGATAAGCCTAATAATTTCTTCACAGACTTCCTTCCTTCTATCTACATCTTTTAATTTTTTCACTAATGAATTTATCTCTCCAATGATTAATTCTTCTGGGTTATTATTTGTAATTGCCTTTTGTTTTTCTACATCCGTAGAATTGAACCCTAAAACCTGTTCAAGCTCTTCAATGGAATCTATTTTATTTTCTGAAAGGTCTTTTTTAGATAATTGCTGAATATACTTTTTATTGATTTTTAGTTTACCAGAAAGCACTTGTGTTTTGAAATTTGGTGTAAGTTTTTCAAGTCCTTCAGCAAACTCAGCATCACGTTTAATTGTAGCTTGACCTACATTAAATTGAGTTGCGAGTAATTCAGCAGTATTTACTTTTTTATCTCTTGAGCCATAAGTATCATTTTGAGCTATATGCTCTTCTCCGCCTCCAATAGCATAAGTATCATTTTGAGCTATATGCTCTTCTCTGCCTCCAATAGCATAAGTATCATTTTGAGCTATATGCTCTTCTCTACTATATTTACCTTTGTCTTGCTTCAGATGAATATATTTCATTCCTCTCAAATAAGATATTTGCTCAGTACCTAAATTTCTCCTACCTAACTGATTATCAATCATAAAACTTCTAATTTCTTCAAGAGTTTTGTAATTGACTAAGTGAATTGTGAAGTCGATGTTATTCTTAGTGCAGATTTTATAACGGTTATGTCCATCAATTAACACAAATATTGGTTTGGTAGAGTCAGACTTATCGATTGGCTCTACAATTTGCTCCGTGGTTGGCCAAACGAGTAATGCTTCTCTGCAACCATCTTTTATAATGTTAGCTTCTAATTGAGCTAATTCGTCACCAAGTAAGGGTGGTATCAAAGATTCTAACGCTGGAATTATTGTGATATTTTTTTTAATTTCCTCATGCTGAACAAATGTAGAGTGTTGAAATACTTTTTGTTCGCCTAAAGATGATTGATATTTTTTTGCCATCGTATGTATGATTTTATGCCATTATTTCTTTTGCAAGACTCATGTAATCTTTTGCTCCATTTGAATTTGAGTCATATTCAAAAATATCAATTTGAGAAATTTGAGACTCTTTCAAAGCAACGTTCATCCTGATTTGTGTTTTAAAAACTCTGAAAGGATTTAATTGTTGATGAACTTGTTCTATAATATCACGATGGATATTTAGACGCTGGTCAACCATAGTAAGAAGAACGCCCTCGATATGTAAATTGGTGTTAAGTCTTTTTTGAACTTGGAAAATATGGTCAAATAATCCTTTTACACCTTTTAAAGCAGCAATCTCTGGCTGTAAAGTAACTAAGCATGAATTAGCTGCAATTAATGCACTGGTAGTAAAGACATTTAGAGCAGGAGGACAGTCTATCAAAATATAATCGTATTGACTCAATTTTGACTCAATAGCTCGTTGCAATTGTAGTTCGCTTAAAACCATTCGAATCATTTCTATTTCTCTACTGGCAAGACTTAAATCGCTCGGAGAAAGGTCGAAATTTTCACTGATTGGATAAATCGGTAAAGGTTCATCATCAATAATGGCATGAAGGACTTGTTTATCAGGATTATCAACTCCTAATGCCTGAGATAAATTTCCTTGAGAATCTATATCAATCACTAAAACTTTATGTCCAGATAAAACTAAGGCTTTACCTAAATTTAGTGTTGTAGTTGTCTTTCCAACGCCTCCTTTATGATTTACGATGGCAATAACTTTTGCTTTGGATTGGAAAAACTCCTTCCAGCCGTAGCCAACTAAAACAGGATATAACTTGGTAAGATGGTCTTGATTAAGTTCTCGTTCTCCACTCAAAGATTTAGAAAGCATACCTTTGGGTATTTGTGCCTCTTTTTCAACTTTTGAAAGTGTCAAACCATCTTTATTCGTAAGGAAGGTAAGGACTTGTGCGTTTGTAATCATCTGAAAAGAAAATGGATTTATATTTATACAAATATAAACGTTTTGTACACAAATGAAGACAAAAATAGTTTAAAATCTATAATTTTATCCAAATTCAAAGAAATAGTGTCATTGAAGTATCATTCTGTGCATTCCATCTGATGAAGAGTTAGCATTCGAGAAGTGACTTTTTTTAATGTTAAAACGGACGGTTCTTAATTGTAACTCAAAGACGACAATCGTAATATATTTATCTCTTTAGAGTATCTTTGTATTATTGAATTTATGAGTGCTTTCTAAATTATTTCATGGCCAATATTACCAATCCTCACGATAAATTTTTCAGAACATCTTTCTCTCGATTAGATGTCGTTCGAAGTTTTATTGAGGAAGTATTACCAAAACAGTATAGGGACAGAATCAATCTTGATTCGCTTCGATTGTCGAGTTCATCCTTTATTGATGAAGAACTTTCAGAACATTTGGCAGATTTGGTTTATCATGCAGAATATGCGGGTGAACCTGCCAAGATTTCGTTATTGTTTGAACATAAGTCGTATCAGGAGGATTTTCCAGAATTGCAGTTACTTCAATACATGAACAACGCTTATAGAGAAGAAAGGATACAAAAAAAAGACAAAAAAACGAAGAAATCTACTGTGGTAATTCCGATTGTTATTCATCATGGAATTAGTGCTTGGAAAAAAGTTTCGATGAGAAAACAATTTGGTAATCCTCATGAAGATTTATTGAAATTTTTACCTGAGTTTGATTATTTACTCTTTTCGCTCAATGATTTTGAAGACGAGCAAATTGCTAATTTTAAAAATACGTTTCTTTCAACTACGGCAATGCTTTTAAAACATAGCCGTGATGAGAAGGACAAATTGTTAGCAATTGAATCATTTTTGATTGAAAAATTAAGATTGTTAGAATCCTATAACGAAAACGACTTTATAAGTGCCGTTTTTTATTATTTGCACAGTACATCGAACTTGACATCAAATGAAATCGTTATTATATTTACCAAAGTTTCAACTATTGTAACCAATATTGCTATGACAGCGACAGAACAACTTAAAGAAGAAACAATTTCTAATGTTATCAGAAATCTGATTCAAAATGGAGCTTCGATGGAATTGATTTCTAAGTCTTTTGGATTATCATTTCAAAAAATTGAAGAGATAATTCAAAAAATGAAAAATTCTTCTAACTGAAAAGTATTTTTTGATTAGAAGAGAATAACTTCAACTATTTTCAATTATACTAAAGTCGCATTCAAAACGCTGTTTCGACGAATTTAACTCCTATTACGATTGAGAAATGCTGACAAATTTGGTTCTTCGTCAATTTTGGTGAAAGGTTGTTTTTCTTTTAAAATGGCAGATGCTTAAATTATCATATTCTTCTCATGTTTCTAAATGGGCAGATTATTGGAGAAACTTTATTCTATAAAACTACATTAGCAAATATTTTCACCAAAATTGACGAAGAACCACCATATTTGATGGTTCTGAGCTTAAACAATTAATAAATAGATTCTGCCATACATTCAATATTTGCCTTCACTATATCAGGAAAATATTTCCATCCTTTTGGAGCATCAACCATTTGACCAATTTCACTTTGTGATTTAATCGAATTAGGTAATAAATTACAATACTTGGTAAGTATTTTTATAAGTGTTGATGTTATATCACTACCTTTTTCAACGGTCTGATTGGTGATGGCTTCGGTATTAAAATTTAGATTTTCATTGGCTGTAAATTCAACTAATACCTGAGCAAAACAAAGTGTAGGCGTATTTCCCTTCGGCAGAAATCCAGTCATGAGAATAATATGGTCATCCAATTGTTTATCAGGTCTTACATAATCAATTTTACAGGTGACGATAAGTCCCGTTTCTGTGTCTGCTACTTTTATATTTGGACTTGAAGATTCTTGTTCCCATGTTCTGAAATTCTCCAGTAAGGAGGCATTCATAGGTTCAGGATTGTAAGTATATTCCATCATTAAATTATTAGTACCCTTTTTTATCCCCCAGTTATTGGTTACTAATTTTTCTGAGTCGTATTCTTTCATTTTTGCGTTAAAAATATCTATATCGAATTTCATGATTTTTCTATTGTTGTTATGTAAAAAGATGGGAATAAACTATTTGATAATGACTATATGGTCTGGATATTCAATGGATGAAGCCCAAGAAAGTCGATTAATTGTATGGCATATAACAGGTAAAAAGTAGAACATCCCCCCATTATCAGTTAGTTTATAAATTTTCATTGATGCAAAATTGAATAGTTTACAACTGATACTAAAAGCTCTATCAATTTGCTTTGCAATTTCAGTAGCGGCTCCATCGGTAAAAGGGTCTGCTAAATCGGCTATAAAATCAATACCATCTTCAATATCAGAAACGGCATCGTCACTTATTTGAAAAGCTCCACCCTTAGCCCAAACAAACGAAGTAATATCTTGTAAAACACCCTTGTTATCAAATACCGCTAAAAATGAAGCGTGGTCATCTTTGCTTGCAGCGTTTTCATGGTCTAATGTGATAGAATAGACCACTTTGTCGAGTGTTTGGTTTGAAAATATTGGACAGTTGATACGATAGATGGAGTCTTCGATTTGGTATGCAAAAGTATTATTATCTTTCTCAGTATAGCTTTGGGGATAATAACTGGCTAATTTTCCGTAATCAATGTATGGTCTTGCTACCCCAGCATCCCAAAATGGAGGTTTGACATCGTACATGATAAAACTTTTGATTTGGTTTTTCCAGTCTCCTTTATTGTCACGATGTACTTTATTGAGGTCGCTAATATTTGAATTAGGTTCAACCAATAAATAATTCCCTTTATAACCGATATTGTCAAATACAATTACCCAAGCATTGGAGTCAGTTTGTATGGTATCAATATTATCAAATAAGAATTCTGACTGATTGGAGTCGTAATATTGGTAAGTTAAATCTGGTTGGACTTGAGCATCATTAAATGCTTTGCCCTTGCCTTTAAAGTCGCTTTTTTGAAAAAAAGATACACTGCACATAGCGTAAATGGTTTTAAGGAGTGAGTATTTTTGAAAATATAAATAATTCTACCATAAGAATAGAATTCCCAAAAGTACCTCGTTCCCATTTTTTCTATTAACTCAAAAACGACATTCTTTTCCTCATTTTGAACATTTGCACAAAAGCATGGTTGGTTGGTGTTTGTTTCAAATGAAACGATAAGAAATATCAAATAACTCCTTCACGACGTAGGTTGAGCACAATTAAAAATTCTTTCAACCTGTATTTGACGGTACAAACTGGAATTATTGGAAGTAATGAAGTATATTATTGCATTTAATCATTGAGGAAAAATTGTATAAGTAGTCGCAAAATACACTTATGTAGCGTTTCTGTTACCTACCATATTCTACTGAATCGGCTTAATGTTGGAACGTCTGTTGTACTACATTAAGATACATAAATAATTATCCTGAGGCTCTATTCTACATCACCCAAAAACAAGGTACTCCTACTATGTTTTTGGAAAAATCTAAATTCGTCATTAACTCTGGACTTTTTCCCCTAAATACCCTTGCTTTTTGTTACATCTGTCATGGTACGGATGCTTATTTTATCCCCAATTTTGACACCGTAAACTATGGTTTAAAATATAAATAATTGTGTATTTCAAATAGTGTCAATTATTCAATAATTAAACCATAAACATTGTAATCTTCTTAAAATTTTAACTTTTGTGTCATGATGAATTTTTTAAAACCCAATTTCCTAATAGGAAAAATTTTCCTCTTTTTACTCTTCGTGAGTTTAAACATTTTTGCCACCGACGTTAAAACGCTTGAAATCGGGGCTTCTGCTCCTGATTTTAGTTTGCGAGGAACAGACGGGAAGACGTATAGTCTAAACAGTTTTTCCGATGCCAAGATATTGGCAATCGTTTTTACCTGTAACCACTGTCCAACGGCACAAGCCTATGAAGACAGAATGATTGCTTTGGCTAATGATTATAAAGCCAAAGGAGTAACATTAATTACCGTTTCGCCGAATGACCCAAAGGCAATTGCTCTTGACGAATTAGGATACAGCGATATGAGCGATACCTATGAAGAAATGAAAATTCGGGTCAAGGAAAAGGGTTATACATTTCCGTATTTGTACGATGGTGAAACCCAAAAAATGTCAAGAGCCTATGGCCCAATTGCTACGCCACATTTATTTATTTTCGACAAAAACCGTAAACTTCAATACGTAGGGCGTTTAGACGGTTCTGAAAAAATAGGCAGTGCCAATGCAGAAGATGCTCGAAATGCCTTTGATGCTCTTTTGGCGGGGAATCCAATTGCAACACCAGTAACCAAAACATTTGGTTGTTCCACTAAATGGTCAGAAAAAAGCGAATGGGCTGTAAAAGCTCCCTTAGAATGGGCAAAAGAACCCGTTAATATGGAATTGATTGATGATAAAGGAATTGCAGAATTACTGGCAAACAAGACGGATAAAATACGTTTAATCAACGTTTGGGCTACTTGGTGTGGTCCTTGCGTAACTGAAATGCCTGAATTTGTTACGATTAATAGGATGTACAGACGACGTGATTTTGAGTTTATCACCATCAGTGCAGATAAACCTGCTAAAAAGGATAAAGCACAAGAATTGCTTAAAAAAATGCAGGCATCAGGTAAAAACTATACCTATAATTCGGAAGATAAGTACAAATTGATTGAAGCCATTGACCCTAAATGGCAAGGAGCTTTGCCTTATACGTTGCTGATTGCCCCTAATGGAAAGATTCTGTACAGAACGCAAGGTGCTATTGTACCACAGGAAATGAAGCGAATGATTGTGGAGCAAGTGGGACGAGTTTATTAGTATTATTGTGGGGTTGTGTCATCGGTATTTTATCCAAAATATTGGTTGCACAACCTCATTTTGTCAATTCTTCAAAAGAGCATACATACAAAATGCTCCATCTTTTATGATTGAAATGGAACACATAAAAACGTTAATTATTGGAGCAGGCCCTGCGGGATATACTGCCGCTATCTATGCTGCCAGAGCAAATATAAAACCTGTAATGTACGTTGGCAACCAACCTGGGGGACAATTGACGATTACAAACGATGTAGAAAACTACCCAGGATTTCCTGATGGAGTAGGGGGTACTGAAATGATGGAAATGTTTGCCAAACAAGCCAAAAGGTTTGAAACAGATGTTCGTTATGGCGTAGTTACAGCGGTTGATTTTTCGGGACATCCACATCTTGTTACGGTTGATGGTGAAATAAAACTATCGGCAGACACGGTTATTATTGCTACTGGAGCATCCGCCAAATGGTTAGGAATACCTTCTGAATCAAAACTTAATGGGAGTGGCGTTTCTGCTTGTGCAGTCTGCGATGGTTTTTTCTATCGAAAACAAACCGTAGCCATTGTGGGGGCTGGAGATACTGCTTGTGAAGAAGCGTTGTACCTCGCTAAAATTTGCTTACAGGTACACATGATTGTCAGAAAAAACAAGATGAGAGCCTCTAAAATTATGGAAGAAAGAGTGAAGAATACACCCAATATCACGATACATTGGGGAGCAGAAACAGAAGAAATATTGGGTGAAAAAGTAGTAGAAGCCGTAAGCATTAAGGAAGTTTCAACTGGACAAATTAACACAATCCCAATTCAAGGTTTCTTTGTGGCTATCGGGCATCAACCCAATTCGGAGGTGTTTAGCAATTACCTTGACATGGATTCGCAAGGCTATCTTCTTACGCAACCCGATTCTACCAAAACTAATGTAGCAGGTGTATTTGCCTGTGGCGATGTGCAGGATAAACATTTCCGTCAGGCAGTAACAGCGGCTGGTTCTGGTTGTATGGCAGCTTTAGAAGCCGAACGGTTTTTAATGGTCTTGGAAAGTAATCATGCCGCCGTAGAAGTATAAATTTCACATTTAAGAAAACGTATCAACATGAATATCAATAGAAGAACATTTTTCAAAAATACAGGAGCTTTTGCTTTAGGAACGTTAGTATTGCCCGAAATTGTAAAAGGAAATAGCCCTCAGTTTTTCGGCAATAAAGAAATTAAAACGGTAGGAATTCAACTGTATTCTATCAAAGACTTGTTAGAAAAAGACTTACACGGAACATTGGAGCAAGTCGCTAAGATGGGCTATAAGGAAGTTGAAGCTTTTTCAAATAGTAAAGGGCATTATTTTGGCATGATGCCCAAAGAGTTTTCGGGAATGCTGAAAGACAAAGGTTTAACACTTATCGGAAGTCATTTTATTTCGGGAACAGCAGAACAAAAAGCCGAATCGTGGCGACAAGCCACACTACTTTCAAGGTTTGATGAATTGGTGGAAAAAGCGGCTGAAACAGGACAAAAACACCTGACCTGTGCCTATTTATTTCCAAGTTTGAGAACTACGCCAGATGAGGTAAAAAGGACTGCCGAACTGTTCAATAAAGCAGGAGAAACTTGCCATAAATCGGGCTTACAGTTTTCATTTCATAATCATGCTTATGAGTTTGAAAAAGTGGGAGATTCCTTACTATTTGATTACCTACTTGATAACACAGACCCAAAATTAGTACAATGGGAAATGGATGTTTATTGGGTAGTAGCCGCTAAGGCTGACCCAATAGCCTACTTCAAAAAATACCCTAATCGCTTTACCTTGGGGCATATTAAGGATATGTCGAAGGTAGATACTAAGAAAAATGTAGTTATTGGTGATGGTACAATAGATTATACCACGCTTTTAAAAGAGGCTAAAAAGGCTGGAATGAAACATTTTATTGTGGAACAAGATAATTTTAGTGGTGATGTGATGGAAAGTATGGAAATGAATTGTAAACGATTAGTGGCTTATCATGTTTAACACAATTAATTAGCATAATGGAAAAATATAGCATAGCAACCGATGAAAATTTTCAAGAATTAATCAATTCTGACAAACCTGTTTTAGTAGATTTTTGGGCTGAATGGTGCGGCCCTTGTAAAATGATTGGTCCTGTGGTAGAAGCATTAGCAGAAGATGTTGAAGGACAGGCAATTGTCGCTAAAATGGATGTAGATGCTAATACCAATACCAATGTACCTGCAAGCTTTGGTGTTCGTTCAATTCCTACCATCTTAATTTTTAAAAATGGAGAGGTAAAAGAAAAATTTGTAGGCGGTAATATTCCCAAAAATCAGTTGGCTCAAACGCTGTTGAAATACGTTTGAGAAGTAGATTTTAGTTAAATTGATTACCCTCGCAAGGGTTTTTAACTTCCCGAAAGTTATTTCTACTTTCGGGAAGTTTTTCATTTATTTACCTCAATACCGCAACTTTTGCAAATAATTAAAGTTAACGCTCATGGTATCTATGGCTGGTTGCGTGAGGTGTTCTTGTTCGACAAACATATATTTCATGGCTGATTTTGACTGCTTTTTAAGCATTGCCACAAAATCTATTTTCCCTTTGCCAAACTCTATGCTTTCGTCCTTATCTTTTTTAATATCCTTGATATGCCAAAGAGGGAAACGACCTGTGTATTTTTCAAAGTAGTAGGCAGGGTTTGCCCCTGCCACCATTGCCCAACCTAAATCTAACTCCATTTTTACTAATGCAGCATCGGTATTGTCGAGTAAAACATCGTATAAAACTTGCCCATTCTCCTTTTCAAACTCTGCAATACCATTATGAAAGCCAAAGGTAACGCCTGATTTTTTACAGGCTTCGCCCATTTTATTAAAAGTTTCAGCGGCTTTTTTGTAATTATCAACGGTTTGCCCCTTTGTCGGAAGCATCGGAGCAAGTAAAAACTCTTGTCCTGCCTCAGCCGCTTCGTCAATACTTTTTTGCCAATCGGCATTAATAATGGCGTGACCACTGGCAAGTATTAGCCCCAAATCTTGCATTACTTGCTTGATTTCCTTCGGTTTCAAACCATAGTAATTTCCCTTAGCACTTGGAGCAGATTCAATTATTTTGTAGCCTATTTTAGCTAATTCTGTAAGCGTACCAACGGGGTCTAAACCCATGGGTTCACGGAGAGAAAAAAGATTAACACCAACGTTTTTTACTTTCTTAGCCTTAGTCATTCCCGTGCCAAGTACACTTAATAAAGTAGCCCCACCAGCAACTTTCAAAAAATCACGTCTATTTTTCATTGGATAACGATATGTTTGAGATTTATTTAGAAACTTTTTTAAAAGCATTAATTCCAGTATCAAGAAATGCGGTAAACTTGGCAATGTCTGTTTCATAAGACACAGGATTTACCAGTAACTCTTTGGTATTGGGGTCAAGAATTACGTAATACGGTTGGGCATTATTCTGATAATGAGTGATTTGCAAATCTGCATTCTGACTTCCAATGGTTGTTTTAACTTTGCCATCGTAAGCAGAAGTGTACCATTTTGATTCGGGCAATTCCATTTTTTCGTCAATGTACAATGCCACCATCACAAAGTCATTTTTCAACCGACTCATCACAGGGGGAGCAACCCAAACATTTTCTTCCATCTTTCGGCAGTTGACACAGCCATGTCCTGTAAAGTCGATAAACACGGGTTTATGTTGTTTTTTAGCACAAGCAATTGCCTGTTCAAGATTAAAATATCCTTGAATTCCATGAGGGAACGTTAAAGAAGCAGGGTTTTCTGGCGTTTCGCAAAGGGTAGAAACGGGCTTATCCGAACCTTCAATAGTCAGGCTATTAAGGTTGAAATCCTGCGTGTGCATCGGTGGTAAAAAACCCGCAAGCACTTTGAGTGGAGCACCCCAAAGCCCTGGAATTAGATAAAACACAAAAGCAAAAGTTAGTATTGATGCAAGGAGTCTTGGCACACTGACCGATTTTGTTTCGCTATCGTGTGGTAATCTGATTTTGCCAAGTAGGTATAGCCCAAGACAGGAAAAAATGGCAATCCATACTACCAGAAAAATTTCTCTGTCTAATATTCTCCAATGATAAACTTGGTCGGCAGTACTCAAAAATTTCAAGGCTAAAGCCAGTTCTAAAAAACCCAATACTACTTTTACCGAATTGAGCCACCCACCTGATTTTGGCAATGATTTTAGCCAATTGGGGAAAATGGCAAACAAGGTAAACGGAATGGCAAATGCCATCGAAAAAGCAAACATTCCTGCAATAGGTTTTAGAATAGCACCACCTGCCGACTCTACCAAAATACTGCCAACAATAGGGCCTGTACATGAAAATGAAACCAATACAATAGTAAAAGCCATGAAAATAATGCCGTAATATCCTCCTTTATCGGCTTCTTTATCCATTTTATTCACCAAACTATGCGGTAGCACAATTTCAAAAAGTCCAAGAAAAGATAAACCAAAAAAAATGAAAATAACAAAGAACATCAGATTGGGCAACCAGTGGGTACTAAGCCAATTAGCAAATTCAGGCCCGTTGATTTTGGCAACGATTGTGCCGACCAACGTGTAAATAAAGACGATGGAAAAACCGTAAATAAGGGCTTTTAAAATGGAGCTTTTACGGTCTTTACTGGTATTGGTAAAGAAGGTAACTGTCATGGGTATCATCGGAAATACGCAAGGGGTCAATAATGCCGCTAACCCTGCCATGAATGCCAAAAACATAAAGGTTAAAAGGGATTCAGAAGTCTTTTTTATAGGAATTGTCGTTACTTGGGGTACTTTGATTTCCGTTATTTTTGTCGCTATTTTGGTATCAGAAGCAGCTATTTTGACAAGACTATCTTCTTTAATTGACGTGGTGATTACGGCTTTTTCTGACTTGCTTTTGGTAGGTTCATTAACCACCGAAAAACGTTCATCCAGCGAAACACATTTGCCATCTGCTTCGGTACAAACTTGATAACTTACATTTCCAGCTACTTTATATTGCTCAGAACGAATCTTTATTTTTTGCTTAAATTCTGCATGATTGATAAAGTAGGAATAAGTGCCACCCCAAATGTCACTGTGCTTTTTTTTAGCATGAATCGGTACAGGATTTCCCACTAATTCATACGTGTTGTTGGGCTGAAATTTAAACGACGTAACCATTGGTCCCAAATCGGGGTCGAAGTCCGAAGAATACATATACCAGCCTTTATCAATTTTAATATTGAAAATAATATCTGTTTGTTTGCCAACTTTTACCGAATTATCGGCAAAAGAATACGTCCATTTGGCAGGTTGTAACACTTGCGTGATACCCGTTTTTGATATACAGAGGCATATCAAAAGCAATAAAAAACGATGTTTTTGTAGGAATAATTTCATGTGTTTTTGGAAAATTAAAATGCGTTATAAGTTTCCCTAACGAGCAATTGATTAGCTGTCAGGTTATTACAAAGTAAGAAAGATTCTTGCCCTTACATGAATGAGAAAAAACACAAATACCAATGAAGTTTTAATAATCTTATAATGAAGAAATTAATAAATGGAAAGGATAAAATACCATTGCTTTTTATGCAAAAAACAATGGTTATAAAGCCGATTTAAAGGTAATATTGTAAGATTATTTTACATAATTTCAACAAATAAAGGTGGTAAGAATCCCCGATAATAGGGGATTATAAGTAAAAAATGGTATTTTGTTAACCCAATTAACGATGTTAATGTCTTCTCAGATAATGTGCTTTTATAAACGAATTATCATTTTAGTGGTATTGCTTATGGTATCTTCAAAAGGAGGTATGGCTCAGGCTTTTGATGCTTTTCAAAACATCAAGTTTGAACATATCTCTGAGGGACTTTCTCAGAGTACGGTGACGTGTATTTTTCAAGATAAAAAAGGCTTTATTTGGTTTGGAACAAGAAATGGACTGAACCGTTATGATGGGGTAAAATTTACCACTTTTGAAAATAATTTGTCAGGGAGTTCCTCCATTAGTCATAACTATATCACCACCATTTTTGAGGATACAAAAGGAAATATTTGGGTCGGAACGATGGAAGGAGGGTTAAACCTCTTTAACAAAGAAAACGAAACGTTTACGAATTTTAAAAGTACCTCCAAACAGGGAAGCATTAGCCACAACAATATCACCTGTATTTATGAAGACAATAAGCACAAATTATGGATTGGCACAGAAAACGGACTTAATTATTATGTTCCCGAAAAGCATAATTTTGTCTATTTTAGGTACATAAATCAGAACCCACAAAGCATCAACAGTAACAATATTTCAGCGATTTTTGAAGACAGCAAGTTCAACCTTTGGCTGGGTACAAAAGGCGGCGGTCTCAAACTTTTTGACCAAAAGCATCAAAAATTTATTAGTTATCTCAATGAAGGCAATAATCCCAAGTCTATCAGCAATAATGTCATCAATACCGTTTTTAAGGATTCCAAAAATCATATTTGGGTAGGTACTCAAAATGGACTGAATCGATTAGTAGAAACACCTAAAGGGGTTATTTTTGAACGATACCAGCATGAAAAACATGACCCCAACAGTCTCGGAAATAATGTAATTGTCTGTTTGTCAGAAGATTTATTAGGGCGAATTTGGATTGGAACACAGTTGAATGGCTTGTATATTTATGACCCACAAAAACAGTTTTTTACTAATTTTTATCCTGACCCACTTCAACAATATAGTATTAGTAGCAATTCGGTATGGTCGATGTACAGAGATAAAATGGGGACAATGTGGCTTGGCGTTAGAAATAGAGGAATAAATAAATGGGACTACCATCATAAGCCATTTAAACACCATAGCGTAACGATTGCGGGAAATCAAAAATTAAATAACAACGATGTAACCTGTTTTCAAGAAGATGAACTTGGGAATCTTTGGATTGGAACAGACGGGGGCGGACTCCATTATTACGACAAAAAAACAACTCACTATACTCGTTACTTTTATAATCCAAAAGATAAAAAAAGCCTCGGAAGTAATGCCGTTATTTCGCTCTATATAGACAAAAAGAAAAATCTATGGGTTGGTACATGGGGCGGGGGGCTCAATTTGTTTGATAAAGCTACCAAAACGTTTAAACATTACCTTCCTTCTTCGAGCAAAGGAGCGATGAAAGTTGAAAATGTCTATGCAATATGTGAGGATAGTGATGGCAATTTTTGGGTAGGTACGTATTATGCAGGACTCAATCTATATGACCCCAAAACGGACTCTTTCAAACAATTTTTAAACAACCCTACTATTCCTAATAGTCTGGGTAGCAACTTAATATCCGTACTATTTGAAGACAGCAAAAAGAACCTTTGGATTGGCACTTATGGAGGCGGATTGGATAGGCTAAACAGAAAAAATGGACAGGTGACTTTTACACATAATCGTTTTGAAGGCTACCAATCTGGAAAACTTGGTAGCAATCTGATTAATGTCATTACCGAAGATAGTCAGCATCATCTATGGATAGGAACGGGTAAAGGTCTATATCAATTTGATGATAATAAAGGTACTTTTAAGGGATATTCCAAAGAAAATGGGCTTCCTGATAATATTATCAATGGATTAATAGAAGATAAAAAGGGCTTTCTCTGGATTAGTACCAATCAAGGAATTAGCAAGTTTGACCGTGTTGCACAAAAATTCACTAATTATTCGGTTGCCGATGGGTTACAATCGGCTGAATTTCTCAAAGGTTCGTTTTTTAAGAGTAAAGCAGGAGAATTTTTCTTTGGAGGAATTAACGGTTATAATAGCTTTTTCCCTGCACAGATTTCGGACAAAAAGAATAAACTTCCTCTTTGTTTGACAGAACTTAAAATCAATAATATTCTCATAAAACCCAATCAAAAAGATTCGCCCTTAAAAAGACATATCAGCGAAACCCATGAAATAACCTTATCGCATGACAGCAACGATTTTAGCATTGGTTTTGCATCACTGAATTATGCTGCTCCTCAAAACGCACCGCTTGCCTATATCCTTGATGGCTATGATAAAGAATGGCAAACGACAAACATGGATAGAAGTGCCAGTTATGCCCAAGTTCCTTCGGGTTCTTATCTTTTTAGGGTAAAAAATTTAGATGTGAACGATCATACAGAAGTAACCTTGAGCATTCAGATACTTCCGCCTTGGTGGAAAACGTGGTGGGCTTATCTGTTTTATTTCTTTATCGCAATTACTTCGTTATGGTGGTACAGACAGCTTATTATCAGACAATTGCGTTTAGAAAGTGACCTCAAATTGGAGCATTTAGAACTTACTAAAATGCAAGAATTAGAACGTTTAAAATCAACTTTCTTTGCTAAAATTTCGCACGAATTTCGTACACCCCTAACCATGATATTGAGTCCTTTGAAAGATATGTATCACGACCAATTCGAGGGTAATTACAAAAATCAATACCAATTAATGATTCGTAATTCAGAACGCTTGTTACGGTTAATCAATCAATTACTCGATTTATCTAAACTTGATTCTGGCAAAATGACACTTGTTACGACAACATTCAACTTGATGGATTTCTTAAAACCCATATTTTTATCGTTTGAATCTTTTGCCCAGAAGCAAGGAATCAGCTATGTGTTAGACAGTGCCGATGATGCTATTTTTGTATTAGCAGACTCCGATAAACTCGAAAAAATTGTCACTAATTTATTGTCAAATGCCTTTAAATTTACCGAAGTAGGCAAGATTGTACTATCTCTCAAAACAGTGGAACATGGAAATAATCAAAGTATCCAAATCACTGTTTCAGATACTGGCATGGGTATTCCAGCAGATAATCTAAGCTATATTTTTGACCATTTTTATCAAGTAGTCCATAATCATCATAAAAATGAAGGCTCTGGAATAGGCTTGTCTTTAACCAAAGAATTGGTTGAACTTCATCAAGGAACAATTACAGTTGAAAGTCAGATAGGCAAAGGAACAACTTTTAGGATTTTATTACCCATCATCACGGAATATACCAGAGAGTCAGCACTTCAACTTGTTAATGATAACGATTATGCTACCGATTTAGAACCAATTTCGATGGTTGATGGCACAGCACTAACTTCTGCTGAAAATGCCAACGACGAACAACAACCGCTTATTTTATTAGTAGAAGATAACGATGATATGCGAAATTACCTTCATCTGAGGCTTTGTAAAAAATATAATGTAATTGAGGCAGTAAACGGACAAGAAGGCTTAGAAATAGGTTTAGAAAAAATGCCTGATTTAATTATTTCAGACATTTTAATGCCCAAAATGACAGGGATTGAAATGTGTAGTTTGCTCAAAAATAACGTCCTTACCTCGCATATTCCTATTATTTTATTGACCGCTCAGACCGATTCTGTTAATAAAATTGAGGGACTCGAAACAGGAGCAGACGACTATGTGGCAAAACCTTTTGATTCTAATGAGCTGGAAGTGAGGGTGAAAAATTTGATAAAATCCAGAAAACTATTAGCAGAACGTTTTGCTCAAAGTCGTAGATTGGTGCTTGAACCCTCAGAAATTACGATTACGCCATTGGACGAAATATTCATGAAAAAAGTATTAGTATGTATTGAAGCAAATATTTCTGATTCAGAATTTCGAGTAGAAGACCTCAGTAAAGAACTCGGCATGAGCAGAATGCCTTTATACAAAAAAATCAAAGCACTTACAGGACAAACAGCCGTAGAATTTGTAAGAAACATAAGGCTAAAACGTGCCGCACAACTATTAAAACAGCAACAATTGAACGTCTCCGAAATTACCTATGAAGTTGGTTTTACCGACCTCCAATATTTTAGAACCTGTTTCAAGAAAGAGTTTGGCGTTAGTCCTTCGGAGTATGCGAAACTTGGTTCGGAAGAAAATACTGCGTAGTTCAAAAATTGAGGTGGTTCATTTTTGCTCTACACTTTTCTGTGAGAAATGCGGACAAAAAAATGATTAAATTTTGCTCAATATTATGATTCTTATACAATCTTATCGGAGTGTTCTGATTTTAAGACAAGTTTCAGTTTCATCGAACTAAATAAATGCACCCTGATGGTAATTTTTCGGGCTTTTTCCCTTTAAACTCAACTTCTACTTCAGAAATGTATATACCTTCAGGAGCTGGTTGTTTATTAAATTCACCATCCCACCCAAGGGCAGAATTATTAGGTTGAAAATCAGTATTCTCAAACACTAATTCTCCCCAACGGTTTCTTATTTTCAAGGATATTATTCGTTTTATTCCCTTACCAAAAATGGTGTATTTATCACCAATCCCATCATTATTTGGAGAAAATGCTTCTGGAAAAAAAACATGGCATGAATCAACTTTAAACGCATTGTCAACCAGAATAGAGTCTTTACATACACCATTTAGAGTAGCCAATAATGAAACAGAATATTGTCCTAAACCAAAGTTCAATTCAGGAGATTCGTTGGCGGAGTTTTTCCCATCACTAAACCGCCAAAGATAATCATCTGCATTTTTTGATAAATTGTTAAATCGGATTGTAGCAGGAGTACATTGAGCAGAATCACCCACAATACTAAATAGTGCTTTTGGCCCTTGTTTTACGTTTAAGAGCTTGGAAGGCAGAGTTATTTTACAGCCCGTCCTGAAATCTTTAAGCGTGAGTTTAATGCTTTGGTTACCAATATTTTTAAAAGTGTGTGAAGGTGAAACATTCGCAGAATCGAGTGGAGAATTATCCCCAAAATCCCAAATAGATGAATAGAGATTTGAATTACTCAAATTTTTAAAATTGACAGACTGGTTTTCACAGACAAAATTGTTAAAAGAAAAATCTCCAGTTGGCACGCTTCGAGTTTGGATAATTCGTTGAACAGAGTCATATCCACACTGAGTATAAGCTATCAGCTTTACGATATACGTTTTATCAGGTTGATTAAATAAATGTTTGGGGCTTCTTTCTTGTGAAGGACTACTCCCATCCCCAAAATCCCATAATACTCTTTCGGGAATTGGCTTTGTGGAGTCTTTAAAAATAATTGTATCACTTGTGCAAACAATACTTTTACTAATTTGAAATAGTGGCACAACTGTACTTGGATATACCTTAACCGTTATCGAATCGACTTCTTTTTTACAACTGTTACTTACTTCTAATTTTACCCAATACGTACGAATACTATCTCGTGCAGAAAACAAATGTGAAAGGGTATCCGCCATTGATGTTTCCGATTTACCATCCCCCCAAGACCATATTCCGCCTTTTTCAGCTCCTTTTGAACGATTAGAAAAGCGTATTCGAGCGGGCGAACACCTTGCTATTGTTGAATCAACTCCTATTTCAGCATTCGGAACAGGACGAATAGTAATTTCTTTTTCAGAAGACTTTTTTCCACAGATATTTTCCGCTGTGAAGATGATTTTAAGGATTTTGCTTTGGGTGTTTTGATTAATGAAAGTTTGAGTAGGCGGTTGAAACAATTTACTATTTGTTCCGTTGCCAAATTCCCATGTATAATTTACATCCAAGCGAACTTTACCTTCAGGTATAAAATCTACTTTCAAAGGTGAGCATCCTTCGGAAATATTGGTATTAAAATTTGACGTGGTTGGCGGGGCAGTTAAACTTATTACTTGGCTGAAAGAGTCTTTGCAAGTACCCATAATGGCCTCCAACAAAAGTGTTGTTGGTCCCGATGGAAGATTATTAAGATTCGGTGTATTGTTCGTAGATTCGGGAGTTCCATTAATAAACCATTGAAAGGAATTTGCTCCTGTCGAAGTATTACTTACTGAAATAGGTGTTCCAGTACACCCCCCAGTAATCGTAAAGCCAGCTTTAGGATTTCCAATAGAAACAGTAACATTTTTTTGAGCTTTACAACCATTTTCAAATACCTCATAATTTAAAGAAATGGAAGAATTGACCACATTAGTGAGAAATAAAGTATCTTTTTTTATGTTGCAGGTAGTACAATTTACCGCCGACCAGATACCCGTTGATGGTGTTCCTTTCAGTAAAACATAAACATCGGTTTTGCAGATAGATAGACTTTGTGCATCAATATTTACCCCTTTTACTGTTATCCTCACACTATCAGAGGTGGCACACTTTCCCGAACCATTGGTGTATTTTAGCCAGTAAATTCCCACAGTAGTGGGTCGAAACTGTTTCTGATTTTCAATAAATGCCCCAGTCCAACTACCTGTCGTAATATTGGTAGTTAGTAATAATGGAGAACTACCTACACATAAACTGGTGTCACGAGCAGAAGTGATTTTAGCAATTGTAGGAGGAGATACATAAAATGAATCTTTAGCAACTTGAGTTCCACAATATCCTGTGACTTTAGCCTCAACTCGATTTATCTGATTTGAAACAGGAATTGAGATGATTTGATTTTGGGTGATTGGGTTACCATTCAAGGTATAAGTCACTCCGTTTATAAAGTTGGGAATTTTATAACTAAGGGTTTCGCAGACATCATTTTGGTGGGTTATTGAGATATTGGGTAACTCTTCTGCCGTATGAAAACATTTAATTTTACTCGGTATTCCACAATCGTTTTTAACGGTCAACTCAATTGAATAATTCCCAGTTCCATTAAATTGTAGTTTTGGACGTGGTGAATTTCTGTTAGTCTTATCTAAAAACGTCACAGAACCAGCTGGTGAAATTATCCAGTCATATTCCGTAGCATTTGTTGAGACTGTACCATCCAACCTAATAATCCCCTTTCCATTAGTAAGGCAATAAATGGAGGTGTCAGCTTTTATAGCGACAAAACCAGAATCTTTCACGGCGGCCTTCGCCTGGTCAATGATGGTGATTGATTTCTCAATAGACTCTGTTCCACAATCAGTCTTAACGGTCAATTTAACAGAATATGTCCCTATTTTAGGATAAGTGTATCTTCCTCTATTATCAGTGGCCGTTCCGTCCCCATAGTCCCATGTATATTGAACATTATTGGTACTTGGACATGCTTGTGGAGAAAAAATAACCTCCTGTCCTACACACGGAAACTGGCGATTTGCCGTAAAATTAGGATTAGGGGTATTATAAAAATTTACAGGAGTTATATTACTTTCACAGTTTTTGTTATCGGTCAATATTTCCACTTGCTTCCTGATTCTCTCCGAACAACCATTCACAAAATCCTTAAAATCATATTCGTGTTCATGTTCGGTTTTAGTGAGGTCAAAAGGGTAGGTATCTTCTTTACCATCATCCCAAATAATTTTGTATTTGGAGATTGTACACGGGGAGTTCGGAACATTAATTTTAATTTTCAAAATATATTTTGTCTGGTTCCGTGGTAAACAGATAGAAGTTCCAGCGACTGAAGATACTGTGTAGTTCGAGTTCTGAGCATATACTTCTGTACAAAACAAAAGTATGATGATAAAAAAATGATACTTTCTCATATTTAGTAACTTAATAGAGTATGGCAGGAATCTTTTAATAAAATAATCAAATTGATTAATTAGTACCGCTAAATCTATTTTGTTACATGAGATACGTAAAATTATTCTTAGAAATTTGTTTTTTTATCGTCAGTTTTACCTCAACTATTGAGGCTCAAGACCCACAGTTTTCACAATTCTACACACATCAACTTACACATAATCCTGCTTTTACTGGTAATACAGGAGGAGCAAGAATTATTCTCAATAATCGAATTCAGTGGCTGGCTTTGGGGCAACCCTACAAAACATACGATGTTTCTTATGACACTTATTTAGATGGAGGAATTGCCATAGGAGGACAAATATCTCATGACCAACAAGCTACAAACTTTCAAACTAATACTATTTCAGCCTTAGGTTCATATTGGCTCAAATTTAATGACGAAGGAGATAAAGGACTTACATTTGGGTTTAAAGGTTCATTTATTAATCGTTCTACTACTTTGGAAGGTCTAAAATTTATTGACCAATATTCCGCCTCAGGAATTAGCTCGCAAAGTAATGACCCTCTAACAAAAGCTAATGTTTTAAACCAATCATATCCCGATTTTTCAATGGGATTCTTGTTTGAAAACTATTACACCTTAAAAAATAGAGCATCAGGGGTTTTTAACCCTAATAAACACGGTTATCAATTGGGAGTTGCGATTATTCATCTCGACAAAATCTTCGGTGGACAGGATTTCACGCTACCTCTTCCGCATTTGGGCATTCATGCTTCATATAAATTCCCTGTAAATTTCAACTGGTGGGAACATCAGGATAATCAAGATGAAAGCACAATGTCAGTAAGCGGTTATTTACGAAAACAAGGTCAAAATATGATGCTCGACTTCGGAATCAATGCAAGATATTCTCCTGCAATTTTAGGGATTTGGTATAGAGGGATTCCATTAAGAAGATATAAGGATACTGTCCAACAAGATGCCCTTGTTTTGTTGTTGGGATATGAATTGGCTAAGGTGAAATTTGGACTAAGTTATGATGTCACTATCTCGTCATTGAGTTGGTCTTCGGGTGGCACATTTGAACTGTCGGCTTGGTTTGGTTTAGGTGGTAGAGTTAATTTTATGGGGACAAAGAGAAATAATGAACGAGCAACAGACTGTGAGAAATTCAGAAAATACCGCCCATGGTAAGGATTAATTTCAAACTATCAACCAGTTGACTTTAAACAATTTAAAACTAAGTAGGGGTAATATTTTTTATCTATTGGACAATTAGTGATGGAACTCACTGTTAATCAATGCATTGCAATATTATCATACATAAACTCATTCTTAACAATTACTATTTATAACTTACTGTCACTTGATACGAACCTGTATTATCCGTCACATCATTATCATTAAGGTTCAAAATCAATTCTAAATATTCATTTCCATCAGCGGGTAGCTCTAAGTATGCTCCACAAATCTTCCACTCTGTATCATTATTTTTCTTATATATAATTGTAGCATGATTAAAAGCTGGAATAAGATTATAACCAACTATGGGGAAACTGAATAAGCCTTTATCAAGTCCAACGGGGGTACTATAACCCAAAAACAGTCCTACTCTAATTTGTCCTGATGCCACAATTTTAATAGGGTTTTGTTTATCTAAACGTATTTTGAGTAATGTACTACTACTCAAATTGAAACTGAATGGCAAAAATTTAAAATCAGCATCCTTACATAGGAGAGGGTATAGTCGATTGACATCAATAGAATCTGTTTTACTAAGCGTTATTTTATCTCCAACACTGAAAGGATACATTATTGACTGTTCATTTTTAGAAGTAGCCATACCCAACATCAAACCTATGTGATAAGCAACTGCTTTAGTCATACTTTGCTGAGTCCACTGATAGGAATTGCTCAAATAAATTACATATTTATCATTTTCTTTTTTAGAAATACTTTGACCAACAAGAGGTACTTTAAAGAAACTTCCTTCAGTAGTTTTTGTACTTGTTTCAAAGAATTTTGGGTCAATAAATTTCACCCAAATTTCACAACGGTCATCTTCTGAAAACTGTAAAAAATTAATTCTCTTGTTAGCTTTTTGCCATAAAGAAATTCCCTCAACTAAGGCTTTTTGTTGAGACTCATTATCCAATTGGTTGAAGGGGGTTATTAATTTATATTTAAAAACACAACTTGATGTGGACTGTGTACTAATTTCATTTTGCTGAGTGCTAATTAAAAAGACAGGATTCGCCGATTCCAATTCGAGCTTACATCTACTGAAAATCAAGCAGATACCAAATAATAAAAATAAAAATAAATAGTTGTTTTTCATTTTGATAAGTAGTAGCTTTTGAAGCTAAACCACTGAATTTTGTTGTAAAATTCACCCATACCTCACTACTTATGAAATCACCACTAAACACTTTAAAGTTACAATTTTTGTTTTTTTTAGGATGTATTTTTTTTATGACCTTCAATTGTTTTGCTCAGAAAAAGAAAAATAGCAAAGAATTCTTAAATAAACAGGAAATTAAGCAGCAATTAGAAACGGTCAGTGAATATTATCAAAATGGGCAATTCGACAGAAGTAACCAATTGACATTAAGGCAATTAAAGATTTTAGAAAAAAATAAAGATGCTACTTTACAATTTCAATGTTATAATTTTTTGGCTGCCAACTACACCCGTACATTCAAAGATGATTCGGCAATTTATGCTTTTGAGCAAGCGAATGAACTATTGAAAATAAAACCACAATTAGTAAATGAAGTCCCCGAATATGTAGTTGCGTTTTGGAATAATCAAGGAGCTTTTTATCGTGAAAATACAAACTATCAAAAGGCATATTTATGTTTTTCCCAAAGTTTGAAAATTCAGGCAAAAATGAAAAACTCTAATTATTTTCTGACAATAGAACATTTAGCCAATCTTTTTGATTTTATGGGACAATATGAAAAGGCTCATTTATTATACAATAAAATTATTTTAGATAGAATTCAAGACGATTTCAAAAGAATAAATCTATTTTCTTCGATGGGATGGAATCAGATTGGAAGAAAAAAGTATAAAAATGGTCATGAAAGTTTTACAAAAGCACTCAATTACTACAATCACTGGTTAAATTCCCCAAAAAATGAACCCGACAATACCCTTTTAACAAAGCTCTATTATCAATTATCAGTAAGCTCTACTTTAACGAAACATCTATCCCAAAGTAATTATTATTTAAACAAAGGAATTACAATTCAAACCCAGCAAAATAATAAAAAGGGTGTTTATTTGGCTTGGTGTTATGAACAAAAAGCCCGAAATGCAGCGATGCTTGGCAACAATCAAGAGGCTCTATCAAGTTTACAAAAAGGAATAATATCAATTATTATTGGCTTCGAGAAAGACGATATTTTTAAAAATCCTGCCCTTTCAAAAACCATTTTGGGTGAAAACACACTATTTAAATTATTAGCTTTCAAAGGGCAATTATTGCACAAAACCTACCAACAAAATCACCAACTTAAATACTTACAAGCTTCTGCTAAGACCTATCAATTAGCCATTTTATTGGCAGAAAACTATAGAGAGACAATTGATAACCAAGAGGACAAAATTATGTTTACCAATCGTAATAGCATGGTTTTCGATGAAGCACTCAATGTGGTATATGAGTGGTATGTTCAAAATCCAAATACGGAGAAAGCAACAATGTTTTTAAGTATTGTTGAAAGTCGTAAATCTGTAGCCTATAATGATTTCATCAAAAGGGAGCAGGTTAGAGTTCCCGTAAAATACGCCTTAGATAAGCAAAAACAACTATTGTTAGCTTCTCAAATCGCTCAATTGAAACAAGATATTTTACAAAAAAATGGAAAAATTGATACCTTAGAAACCAAGTTGAGAGAACTTGAGAAGGATTTTTTTAGTATTAAAAATAAACTTAATGGAATATTACCCACTCAGGGCAGTAATACTATCAATGATTTGTCTATTCAAGAAATATCCGCACAGTTATCCCCATTTACTACTTTCATCAGCTATGATCTTAGTAGCGACAACCACCTCTATATTTTGATGATTCGTCGTGGTTCTTGGCTCATAAAAAAACGTAAAATTTCAAATATTTCATTACTTAAAACCATTAATCAATTTTTACCAAAGCTTCAGCGAAACCCTGCTCTAATGGTTTATACAGGCACTAAAGATGCTATTTTATTATATGATTTATTGGTAAAACCTCTTGAGAAAGCTTTAGAAGGTACTAATCGTTTGGTGGTTTGTCGTGATGGAATCTTAAATAATATTCCCTTTGAAGTATTGGAACAAGGAAAAGAAAAAAACGATTTCTTACTGAAAAAATTTGCTTTTACCTATACTTTCTCAGCCATTGATTATATTCAAAAGCAGCAAGTTTCTATCAATCATCAACCCAAGACATTAACGATTTATCCCTTTTTACAAAATTATACTTTACCCGACGGCAATGTTTTGAAATCGTTAAATCTTGCCAATAGAAATACAAGAAAACGTGATGTACTCTTAGGAAAACAAGCTACAAAACAAATGTGGTTAGCAAAAATAAATCAGTATAATCAGCTCAATTTAATTACTCATGCTACCACTGATATGCAAGAATCAGCCAATGCCTATTTGTACTTTTATCCAGATTCAGTCACAAAAGCTTATCAATTAGGATTTTATGAAATCATGGCACTCTCTCTCCAACAGCAACAATTAGTAGTTATTGCTTCTTGCAATAGTGCAAAAGGTGCTTTACAACAACACGAAGGCTCTATTTCGCTGGCGTATGCCTTTATGCGAGCAGGTGCTGGGGCGGTAGTCGGAGCTTCATGGGAAGCACACAACCGAGCCATCGGAATCATTACGGAAAAATTTGAAAGCTATCTAAACGCTGGTTTGCCAAAAGATGTAGCATTGCAAAAAGCGAAATTAGCATTTATGGAAGCTAAAGAAAGTAAAGACCTTGACCATCCTTTTTATTGGGCAAATCTAACATTAATTGGTAATAATCAAGCCTTGAGTATCGAGCAATCGCCTTTCGTAGGCTACGTTTTAGGTTTGTTAGCCCTAATAGGAGTAGTTTTATTCATCAAAACAAATTTGCCCAAAAAATCTGCCACCAGAGTTTAGATTTATTCAAAAAACCAACAGGATAAACAGTATCCTTTTGGTTGTTCAAAGTTTGATATAATAGCCCTGCTTTATCGGTTTGTCCGCTTTTAAGTTGTGCAACCAATAAGTGCCATTGGGTAGCCTGTTCAAAATATGGACGAAGATTGGGGGTTTTCAAAACTGCTTCAAAGTCAAGCACAGCAGCATTAAATTGACCTTCGCTAATGTGTGACTGCCCTGCATAAAAATGGTCAAAGGCATTCTTTTGTACTGGAGAAAGCATCTCTGGGTCGATGTCTCTAACAATGGTAAGGTCATTTTCAGAACCTGGTAGTTGTACTACGGAAAACGAAGCATATAAAACAAAAATTAGGCAAGCAGCAGCTACCAACGAAGAAACTAATCGTAAAGAATACTTCCAAATTGGTTTATTACTATGCAAAATCTCTTGTTCGGTCTCCGAGTATTTTTGAGCTTCCATTTCTTGAAAAGAGAGTGGATCTTCAACCTTCAATTGGGTTAAAGTGGCAAGCATTTGAGTTCTGATAGCTGAATGTTTCATCATTTTAAATATCGTTTGATAGTCTTCAACTTCTTTGGCAAAAACTGTATCATTGACCCTCATTAGTTCAAAAGAAGCTAATTCTTCAGGTTTCATTTGTCCTAAACAGAACCGCTCAATAATTTCTATTCGGTCGTGTTGATTTTCCATTTCTTCTAATTTTAAAATATTGTTTATTAATAACAAGAATATAATCTTTAAGGGAGAAAGCCTCTAAGTTTTTCTAAGCATCTGAATTTTTTGACCTTAACAGCCCCTACACTTGTAAAGTTGTATTTAAGAGCAATTTCTTCCAAACTCATTTCTTCAACGTAGAACGCCAAGAGTATATTTCTACACATTTCATCTAATTTACTAAAAATCTTGTTTGCTTCTTTTTGTGATTCTTTACTTAACAAAATTTCTAAAGGATTTTCAACATTAAATTGTATTTCATCGTTCAAACCAGAGCCATCTCTGCCCTTTCTTCTTCCTTCTGCTTCGAGAAATTTGAGCCATTTAAAATATACAATTTTCATGAAATAACCTTCCATTTCCCTTTCCGCTTGGATAGTATCATCTTTCGACTGCAAAATAAACTTATCTTCCTGAACTAAATCTAAAAATTTCAACATTACCTCTTGCAAAATATCATCCGCCTGTTCAGGTTTCCCATTATTTTTATACACATGGTATGCCACCTTTTGTCGATACTTTTTATATAGAAAAGTGGTCACTTCATTGACTTCCCGGCTATTACCTTCCTTGAGTATTCTTATAATTTCCTTTGGAGTAAAGTATTGATTCATAGGATTTTAATTAAATTTTAGAAGTATTAGTATAAATTATTTTAAAATTTTCAAGAGCAATTCACCATTTGTATATTTTCAATCAATAACTTAAATATTCACCTAAACAATTTACAATTATTATCCCTCTGGATTGAAGAAAGGTTACATTTTTTATTATAACAGTTTGATAAAAATGTTAAAGGTTATTTCACGGTCATGTATTTATGTCAAGCAACAATGCAGGACATATAATCCTAATAAAAATGAAAAAGACAATAGCCTTAATTTGCCTTGGATGCATAGCGTTAGTATCATGTGAAAAACCACAAATTATCACGCCTACTTTTGTGGGAATAAATAAAATATCACAGTCTGATTCAATTAAGGTCAGCAACAATGATGTCGTTATTCCTCCAGACTTGCCAACTGGAACAGGCCGTCCAAAATAGTCCATAGTAAATGATGAGGATACTTCTAAATATCAATCTGTAAGCGGTATCCTCATTTTTACAGATTCACATTTCTGTCAAACAATACTTTGGGGACTATTTCTGTTCCTGAGAAGGTTAGATAAATATTAGACTTCCTGCGAAAGTGTTTTAAGTCGTAAAACAACATCTTTTCGGCTACAAATAGCGAAAATTTTTCAACCGTAGCTCTGCTATGCTTTCAAAATTTCCGCTATTTTCAATCGAAAATATACCATTTTTCAATCATAAAACACTTTCGCAGGAAGTCTATGCTAAAACTGATGATTTGTTTGTATTCTTGGAAAAGAATTTATGTTTTATCAATGAACCTGTTTAACGTTTCTCTTTTGGTATAAACTCGTTCATTTTAATCTGCTAATTCAATATTTTTTAAGGTAATTCTACTATGCAGTTCCACTGGGGCTTCAAATATTGAAATAACAGGTTTCCATGATTGTTACAGCGATATTAAAAGTTACACACAACAAAAAAGCCCGCCAAATGGGGGCTTTTTTATAAATTCAACTTCTAACTTTTATACCCTATTTTCCTATTTTTACCTTAGCCTTCCAAATGTTGTAATTTTTCTCTGCATTAGAACTAAAGAAAATGTTGGTGTCGGTTCCCCACGCTGGGTCACTTTCGTCAGTTTCACCTTGAGTGATTTGAATAAGGTCTGTACCGTTTGCCTTCATTACATAAATGTGTTTATTTTCTTTCTTAGGGTTTTCTCGATTACTCACAAAAGCGATATACTTACCATCTCTTGAAAATGAACCGTCACGATTATTGTACTCTCCAGTAGTGAGTTGCGTTTTTTCACCTGTTTTTATATCCATCGTGAAAACTTGTACAAATTTTCCAACCTTAATGTTATAAATAATTTTATTGTTGTCGTTGGGGTTCAAACTTGGATGGCTACCTTCTGTAATTACTGAATAATTTCCTCCTTTTAAATCCATCGAACAAATCATTCGAGTATTGCTCATCAACGTGGTGAATATTACTTTTGAATCACGAGTTACTGCTGGTTCGGCATCATCTTCTCCCATTGCTCCCGCCGAAACATAGTTAAGACCAACTCCATTATTATCTGAGCGAACGATGACTGATTTTTCGGGTTTTATGTAACTAAAAATAATGCCAGAATTATCGGGTAGCCAAGTTGGATAGGCAGCATTGCTAACCAATGGATTGGTAATAGGCTTACCGATTTCCTTTTTTACAATTCTATACTTTTTGTTGGTTTTCTGCTCAAGTTTTCCGTTGGTTAATGTTAATGAATAGGAAATTTCAAGGGCATTATAAAGTAAAAATTTTCCATCAGGGCTAACTCTCGCATAAAACTCTTGGGTTGGGTCGGAGGTTTCACGAGTAAGGTTTTCAGCATTTCCTGTGGTGCCAGGTGCTGTTGGAATTTGGGCGACGATTTTATTAGAAAAAATAAATAAAATAATTACTAAGGCAGTTGCCGAGCTGATTGTGATACTTTTCATAATGATTTATTTTAGCGGATTAATTAAAAGAAAAATTGAATTCCCATTCCTAATGAAATTGTATTATAAGACCTTGAAACTGAGGTATTACTACCATAAGATTCGCTCGTTCCAAAATGACTAAAAGATAGAATAGGTTCAAGTGAGACGTTGTCAGTGATAAAGTAGTTGATTCCAGCTCCAATGGTAAACAAACCTGGTGACGAAAATCCATAACTAACCGTTCCAAAACCGAAAATCCGTTCTTTGATTGGCTTGTAATACCTGACAAATGGAGTAAATTGAGTGTTTCCATCGCCCGTGTTTAGAGATACCCCACCCATGATATTATCCGTGAACAAATACCCGAAAGTGGGTGAAAAAGTGGTGATACTTCCACCTTCTTGTGAAGCGAAATCTAAGCTACCTCCAATCAGCATTTTACCTTTTTCGATTTGTCCAAAAGTATAATTACTAAAAAGTATAATTATGAAAATGAGTTTATATATCTTGTTCATTGTATATGCAGGATTAAAAGTAAAATTGTAAACCTATGTGAAGTGTTGTAGAGTTGTTTGCTAAAGAAGAATCTTTATATTTGAGAGAGTTAAAATTAAGAGCGGCTTCAATTGCTACATTGTCTTTCAAGAAATAACTTGCCCCTGGTCCAATATGCCATTCGGAAAATGAGGTACTGCTACTACCACCTTTAACCGACCCAAAACCTAATGCTAATTCTCCAAAAATATAAAACTTCTCTCCAGCAGGATAATAATATCTACCAAAAGGCAACAATCCAATACCACTCCCGCTACCTGAACTACTGCCTAACACGACTAATTTTACTTCTGTACCTACCATAATATTGTCTGTTATCATGATACCTCCAATTGGTGCTAATGATAAATTGGTTTGAGATTCAGATTCTGTTCTCGAACTACTACCAATTGTGGCCGTGCTACTCACTGACCTACTCGAAAATGAAATTTGTCCACCGATTGTTTTTGTACCTTTTTGTATTTGGGCATTAACATGGGTAGATATTCCATAGAATAAGAAAAGATAAAAGATAATTTTTTTCATAAAAGGATATTTTAAAGTTTTACAAATAATACTTACTTTTTCGGTGCGAGACCAATTCCTAAACGTAGTCCTGCAAAATATAGAGGTTCGCCAATTGTTCGAAAATCTTCCGCTTTGACTGTATGTAAACGAGCTGAAATATCAATTACGAATGGTAGTTTATATACTTCTGCACCAATACTTCCGCCATAACCTACTTTACTAAGTGAGCTTGAAATTTTAGTGTTTCCATTAGGATTAGCAATTTCACCATCATTATTTTTAAAATCAGAAGAAACGATATTGAAAGAAGCCTCAGGCATGATATAGAAACCTTTGGCTATGTAAAACTTAAATCCAGCTTGGAGAGGAATCATCACAAATTTATCAAGCGATGAATACTGGGTAGTTGTGGTTTGCGTTTTGACATCTTTTAAAATGTAATTTCGCTGTATTTGCCACTGATTTATGCCCGCTGAAAAACTGAACGCCACAAATTTTGATAGGTGAACGTCCGTCCGAATACTTACACCAAAGCCTTGCTGGATACCCAAACTGTCATTTGTTCCAACCCATTTTTTACTGAGGGGTTCGAGGGCATAAGTTCCTTCCCCACCAATTCCTATCACAAAACGTGGAATATCTAATAATTGACGGGGTTTAGCCACAGGTTGTTGATTAGTAACCTGATTTTCAAAACTTTGAACTTTCTTTTTCTCTGTTTTGACTTTGACAATTTTCTCTCTTTCTGTTTTTTCTTTTACCGTTTTTTCCTTTTTACTTTTTAACGAAAGGTCCTTTATGGTTCCATCGGCATATTCTACTTTGGCAACATCTGCACCTGATAACATATAGATAAGACCGTCATCATTAATATTTTTGTATTCTACTTTTCCAGCAGAAATACTTACTATTATTCCTTCCACTACTCCTCCGTCTTTTCTGATAATTCTGTCAGTTTTTGCCTTTGCTAAGGGTTTATTGATTTCGTCGATGTTTCCAGCGGCATAAATGATTTTCAAAACTTCAGTTCTCTCAATTTTTTGCATAGCACCTTTGGGCGAAGAGGGTAATTTATAGAAAATCTCTGTTTCTGTTACCTCATCTATCAATGCTAAAATTATAGAGTTATCCATTTTTACAATCTGGTCTGTCTTTGAGGTTTGTGCAATCGCCGAGATTACCGTTATATAACAGCCAATCAAGGAAAGAATAATTATTTTTTTCATGGTCATATTTGTTACTTTATGATGGTTTCGGACAAATGTTTTATTTTATTATTACTCCAAAGAGGCTTAATGATACTTTCTCTAAGCTCTTTTTTTTTAACTCCTGTGTTAGCAACTCTTTCAAGGTATTTTTTGGCATTATCAGTATTTCCAGTCAAGAAATGATAATATCCCATCGCAAATAGTGCTTCTGGATTACTTGGTTTTTGTTGAAGAATAATATCCAAAATATCTTTTGCTTCCTCATTTTGGTCTGTTTTTAAATACACAATTGCTAATTCTACCTTGACATCAATGCTTGTTTTTCCAGCTAATAATTCTTCGTTTTTTTCATAGTCAGTAATAGCATTGAAGTATTTCTCTTCTTTTACTAAACACCAAGCTCGTTGGCGGTGAGCGTCAGCTCTATTTTCCTCCCATTCCTCTCGGTTCAGGGCAATGGTATAATCATTGATGGCTTTGCCAAATTTTTCATTAAGTCGATAAGCTTCTGCCTTAGCGAAATAACATTTACCTTTATCATAGTCCATGATAATGGCTTTTTCAAAATCATTAATTGCATTGCTAAAATCACCCTTCGCTAAATAAACTTTTCCCCGCTGATAGTAGCCTTCGCCATAGTTTTTGTTGTATTTCAGACATTCTTCAAAATCTTTAAGAGCATCTTTATAGTTTTTCTGATTAAAAAAAGCAGCAGCTCTCTTGCCATAAAGAATTGATAAACCCGTAAAATTTGCAGACTTACGTGTCCACTCTCCCATGAGGGCATAGCCGAAGGCTTCAACAGCCAGCGAATATTGTTCAAGTTGCAGATGGGCATCACCCTTATAAATAGCTGCTTGATATAATTCATTTGATAATTGAAAAGCTCTTTCAAAATCAGGAATACTCTCTTCGAAATCTTCATCCAAAAACTTTGCAATTCCTCTATTATAGAAGGCTAATGCCTGTTTATCATCAATCTGGATGGCATGATTAAATGCTTTTTGTGCTTCTGAAAATTGCTCTAATTTAATGTGTGACAACCCTTTGTAAAACCAAGCATCGTAATGAGTTTTCCAAAATAAGGTAGCATTTCCAAATCGTTCAATGGCTTCGGGAAACGATTTAGACTCAAAATAATATTTGCCATCATCATAAAATTTCTCGGCAATCTTTAATATTAAAGTTACTTGTTCTGGACTAATTCCAAATTTTATCGCTTGTTCAAAGTCAATAACCGATTTTGAATATTGCTTTAGTCTTTCAAAATTTGAAGCTCTGTAAAACAGCACATTAGCTATATTATAATTTAAGGAATATAACTTTGTAAAGGCAGAAATAGCTTCTTTGGGTTTATTCCAAGAATGAAATATCATAGCACGTTCAAAAGCAAGGGCGAGGTTATCCTTATCAAGTTCGAGGGCTTTATCAAAATACTGAATTCCTCGTGTACTGTCTTGAATACCAAAATGACAACGAGCCAAATCGGTTAAGGCAGTGGTGTTATTCTCATCAAATGAGAGATAGACTTTAAAATCAGCGAGGGCTTCGGTATATTTAGTATTTTGAAAATAAGTTAATCCTCTTTGCCTGAAGGCATTGGAATTATTGGCATCTTTTTCAATGGCTTTCTTAAATTTATCCTCTGCTTGTTTTAGTTTGTTTTGTTTAGCAAGGGAAACAGCTTGCCAAGTCAATAAATCTGAGTAAAGAGCATTATTAAATAATTTAAAATTCTTCTCTTGATTTTTGAGTTTATCAATTTCGGAATTACATTCGCTTTCTGCCTCTGTATTTTTGTTTTGCGTAATTTTTGCTTCGATGGAAGCCAAAACTCTGATGTTCAGATTCAGCTTTTCTATTTTCCGTTTCAATGAATCTACATCTGGTTTCTGCTCTAAGGCTTTTTCTAAATAGTTCTTAGCTTCGGTATATTTTCGTAATCGCTCTGCATTTTTTGCTTTTTGGATAAACTCCCGACATAATTTTTCTGGGCGAAGCTGTATTTCTTCTTGTAATTCAGTTATTCTACGTAATTGACGAGTAATGTGCCTCAATTCCATATTAGGCATTAAATTTTGAGCATTGGCATATAAAATCTTGGCGGCTTTTAAGTCCTCTTGTCCCAATGTTTTATCAGCTTCATCCAAAATAAGTCTGAATTCCTTTTCTTTTTGTGCTTGTTCTTGGTTGAATTCTGTTTGGAGTTTTTGTAATTGTTGTTCTTGTAAATTCTTTAATTCTTCCTGACTCAGAGCAATCTGCAGAGTATCTATGACTTTTGTGGCATCAACATCTGGTAATAATATTACATCATTGAGTTGTAATTCCTCAATGGTTTTTGGGGCAATATCATAACCAATTCGTACTATTTGAGTTAGCCATTTTTTTCCAATTTTATCTGCTCTGATTTCTAATGTTCTCCAAGATTTCGGGAAGGCTTTGCCTGAAATCTTTTGAAGACTTGAAAAATTACTTTTAAAATAAATTTTGATGTAGGTATACTCTGCACTTTGCTTAATGTTAGAAATCCTAATACTGTCAAAACTTACGGTATTGGTATCTGTTTTGGTATAGTATAAATCAAAATCTCGGAGGTAACGGTCAATTGTTTTTTTACTATTTTTCAAAAGGCTTGCATTCTCTTCGAGGTCGTCTTCAACCAAAATCTCTTTGTTAAAAAATAACTTGTTGATTTTTCCACTGTGACTTCGGTTTATCATATCCTCGACTGATTTTTCATCAATTTCCGCAAATGAAATCCCATTTAGTAAATCCTTATATTCATGTAGTAATTGTGTTGAATTGAATATAATTTTAGACCCGTCACTTATCGTGAGTGACTGATTAATAGTATTTTGAGAAAACAAAATACTATTAATCAATAGAAAACAAAGTAAGAATAGTAAAGGTCTCTTCATTGGTTGTTAGTCAAATACAATACTGATTTTTTGTAGGAATCTTTCTCAAATTGGTTAGCCGAGTGAAGTTCACTAATTAACCAACCAGCTTGTCTGGTCATTCTCTTAAATTGCTGAACGCTAAAAATCCAACCGTCAATTTGCATGAAATGATATTTGATATCTTGAACATATCTAAAATTGATTTTTTTAGTGGTGATAGCTTCCAAAATGGGTTTTGTTCTATCTGTAATAAACGCTTCATCTAAATAGCTATTGATATTTTTGGTATCAGCAAAAGCGTCTTCCAGTTCTGTAAAATTTAAGACATGACTGTACGGATTAAGTCCTTTTTCGCCATCATAATCAGAATTGGTCGTGACGTTTTTTGATTTACCATTAGTCATAAACTCTTCTGCACCAGCAATTACCCATTTACATCCTCCATTCTGAGTTCGTTGTACTCTGAGAATTAGTGTAATGTATTTGTGCTGACTTCCTTGATTAAATAAACACCGTGCTTCAGCAAACCAATCAGGTTGAAAAAAATTGAGATATTCAGCGTTTAAACTATCACAAACCGAATGAATAAATTTTCTTTTTAGAGAATCAGCAATTTGAGTTTTTGCTTCAAAGAGTGTCTTCAACAATTGTTGTCGGTTTGGCTTGGCAGTGGGATTGATTACCCCCAAATATTGCCTAATCAGAGTTGTTTCTGCAAAGTTGAATCGTTCCATAAATTCATCAATCGTTTTCACTTCCAATGCAAAGCGTTCTTCTGCTTGTCGATTATAAATTTGGGATTTGTTCGCAATCCTTTTTTTATCAATCCGAGCCTGTGAAAAAATAGAGCTGAATGATAATGAAAGTAGGAAAATGAGTAATATCTTCATTAATTTTTTCTTGTTTCAAGTACCCCAACATCATACAAAAACACATCCCAAACCAATGATTTTTGTCCGTCTTTGAGGTCGGTTGTTACTTTTACAACAATCGTTTGGTTTTTAATCGTACGGTCTTCGTAAATTACCCTTCCATCCTGATACCCTCTAAAAACTTGTTCGAACGACACAACTCCGTAGTATAATCCATTAGCACCTTTACGAAGTTTTCCTACGTATTGTACATTAGAATATTCCACTTCTACTTTGTCGTATTTTATTAGTTTGACACGGTTTAGGTATTCCCTAATTTTATATTTTTTCTTTTCAGGGCGATTGATACTACTAACTTCCACTTTGGCATTTTCACTCAAAAAAAGTTCAACAGCTCCGTTTATAGCCTTATTAGACTCCTGAAAATCAACACTTTGGCTGGATAATAATTTAATATACTCCGTAAAACGGTTGACTTTCATTACGGCTCTGTCACTGTATTCTTCAAACTTTACCATTCCTAACTCGCCCATGTCAATATTGTCATTTTTACCTCCAATATTTTTTACTGGTATGTCTTTTCCTGAAACTGCCATGCCGTTTCCCCAAGCATTATCTTTTTCAGCAGAATCACCAGAAGATGGTTGATTATCAGCAGCATTTTCGGCAGGCTTATCGTTGGGAATATTCCTGAATTTTGCTAATACTTCTGACGCTTCAACATTATTTCCAATCATTTTGTGCTTACCATCTCGGTAGATAATAATCATAATATCACTCTGAGCAATGCTTTCAGTGGAACCCGTCAGTGTCTGAAATGAAAGCGGGTCATTTTCTTGCATTATTGTCCCCCTAAATGCCGTTTTTTTTGTAAAAACAACATCTTCAGAAGGCAATGATTGGTTTAAAGAAGCATTAAATTTTTCAGTAATTACATTAGCATCAAGAACAGAATTATCCAACTCTGTCATAATTAGATAGCTCCCCTTTTCACTAAAAACAAACAAAGTGCTTTCCTTTTTTACCGAAAAATTTGGTCCTGAAAGGTTATCAATTTTTTTATATTTTATCTTTTCAGGTGTTACTTCTTGAATTTTACATTCTATTTTATTATCGTCCTTGAGATAAATTATATCCTGACTGTAAGTTGAATTGACACCACAGCATACAATAAATAAAGCCATATATAGGCTTTTAATGAGTATATTTTTCATAAAAAAAGCTTAAAATCTATGCAAAGCGAATTATATAAGGCATCAAGAATTTTTTCCCATTGGGCAGTGTAACTTGCAGATATAACAATTGTCCGTTGGTTGAAAAACTATTGGCGGTAGCTTGAAACGTGAGTGTGTAATAATCTGCATTTCCGTGTAATAGATTTCCCAAAGTACCAAAATAGGTAATTAATTGCTTAGCGTCTTTTGCCCACATAAAGCTTCCTCCCGTGTTGAGGGCTAAGCTGTTCAAGACATCGAAATTTACACCATTACTCAGACCAACGGTGAAAATGGGCACATTCTTTTGCAGTGATAGATTCTCTGTATTTGTCTTATTTGACCCTCCGTTATTTTCCCCGTCCGTAAAAAGTACAACCACTTTGTTTTTTGTCGGAGCTTTTTGGGCGGTATAATTAATCGACCATTCTGTTGAAGTATAAAGAGGTGTACTACTTTTTGAAATAATACTTTGCAGTGAATCTAACGATGGATAAAAAACAGATACTTGATTCGTAAAGCCTCCATGAAGAAGTGTGTAGCCGTTTCGTGAGGAGTAATAATAACTATCAGTAAAACTCCCGAGAGCAACTTGGTCGTTTCTTCCGAGTGCATCCAAGAAAACACGACTTGCTTCAATTCTTAGATTATTGGGGTCAGTAGCACTGGTACTACCACTTTGGTCGAGTAGTAAAAAAGCACTGTAATCGCCTCTATCAGCCGTTTTGTTCCCACCTTTTACATCAATCAACGAAAATGACATTCCTCTTGGATTTGAAGAGGTATCTTTAATAGCAAAATTGCTTTTATTTAAGTTGCCCAAATAAGTACCTGTGGCATCTACCACGTGCACATCAATGGTGAATGTTTGCGTATTTGCTGATTTTATGGGAGTTCCCACTCTGATAATTGCCCCAGAAGCGTCACCTAAAACGGGAATTTCAATGGTTCTTAGGCAACTTTGTAAACCAACTAATGTCAATAAAAGTAAAGTCAAACGATATAGTAAGGTTTTCATAATTACAAATATTTTAAGTGTTCGTTAAAAATTATTTCATGTTTGAATAGATTGCAATCATCTGATTAAGAACGAGTTCCAATACTTATCCGAAGCGTCTGGCGACCAACAGCTAAATCCTAATTCCACGTAATGTGAATATATACCAATCAAGAATGAGTTTGTTTTACGTAATTTTTTTTAGATGCTCTCTAATAGAAAAATTAGAAAATTGATATAGAACACGCTCATGATAATTCAGTTGTTCCGCAAGTTTTTCCATAAATACTAACTACTACTACTTACTGATACATCCGATGAAGAGTACAATAATAACTATCTTATTATTCCTTCTAAAAGGCGATAGGTTACATAGGAGTCGCTCTGACCTCATTGAGAATGATGCAATTGATAATTTTCTATTTCTTTCCACCGCCAATTGTAAAACCTAATTTGAACGTCAGATAGTTTGAGTCTTTAACCAAATTATACTCTCCGACGATTCTGAAGTGATTAATTTGCAAGCCTAAACGAGGAGCAAAACCGATAGTTGATTCACTTAATGCAAGTTCTTTCAATTCTTTAGTATCAAAAATGGAGGTTTTATAAGAGCCAATCCCAATACCAGCAAAAGGTCTTACACCACTTTCCCCCAAATAATATTCTCCCGTTAAAGAATAAGAACTGATTAAAGATACAATTCCATCATTTGAATTCGTATTGGTGACAATTGCTACTGCCGCACCTTCTATCTTGATGCCAACTGCAATATTATCGTTAATGTTATATTTAGGCTCTAAAGAAAGACAAAACCCTCCTTTAATACCCCCTACGGAGCTGATAGGAAGAGCATAACCTGGTAAGAATTCAACTTTGAAAGCTTTATAGTTTTGTGATTGAGCAAAACAACTTCCTGAAAATAAGGTTATCATCGTTAAAATAGTATATATTCTTTTCATGTGATTATTCGTTTTTTATTTTATTGAAAGGTATTTATTTAGGATAATTCTTTATTTGAGAGAAGCCTCTATTCGGTTTGATTCCATACCTGTAACTTCAATATTGTATGTTTTATAAGTAGATAAGAATTCAGCAATAGTATCTGTATTTGTTGTGTGGTCAATCTCCAAATGACCTTCTTTTCCACTTAGTGACTTTCTAACTTCTTTTACCTTATTGTTGGTTTTAATAAAATTTGTGATGGCTTGTAATTGAGCAAAATTGACGTTCTGGAGTACAATTTCAGTCATATTGGAATTTCCTCCTGATGTTGGTTTTACTAATGAATTACTCATTTTGGGGCTACCAGCAAACTGTATGTTCATCCCACACAGTCGATTCATTAAGTACTGAGACATATCAAAAGAAGCACGTTGTAGTGCAACTTTATTGGCAATAACTTCTGATACATCCATTCCACCCGCTGAAATCGTGTTGGTAGCCAAAATAGAACCATCCTCAGTGGCAATTGCCTTAATTTCTAATCTGGCACGACAATTAGCCATTGAGCCTTGACTACTGGTTCGTTCTGAAATTGCTTGACCAGTTATAACAATATTTGCTCCCATTTTTAATCCCTCTGCTGCCAATCCACCCATATCTGCTCCAAGAGAATCACTTTTTTGACGCATTTTGGCAAACATTTTAGGGTCAATAACTCTAAAGCCAGCTTCTACAAAATGACGAGTAAGTTCAGTTTCAGTAGCGGATTGTTCGATAGTTACTGTTTTGTACACAGCAGTAGTGAGGTTTTGTTTACTGGCAGTCTCCTCTTTTTTACTATTCTCATTTGAATTCTTGCGGCCAAAAATTCCTGTAATTATAGCATTGGTATTGTTAATACTTGCCTCTTTTTCTTTAAGCTGTAATTCTCTTTCTCTTCGAGCAATATCTGTGTTTGAATTATCTCGGTTTGTACCTCCAGTTGTTGCTTCGGTAATTAAAATCATAATTTTGGGAGAGCCATTACGGAGCATTGAACAGTTTTGAGGGCTAAATTTTTTAATTACAGGAGCTTTCATGGGTTCAGGCATTTCAATTTTGTCTCGGGCATCGACCATCACCTCTACAGCTTTGATGATTGCTTTTTGTAAAGCATCCTGCACGGCTCTATTTTCAGTCTTTCCACCCGCTTGGAGTCCAAACATTTTTACCCCAGAAAAACCCGAAGAACTTCCTTTCATATTAATGTCTTTACTGAAAAGTATTTCTCCTTTCTGTGGGTCTAAAAGTTTAAGTGTAAAACCAAGTGTGGCTTGGTTACTTCCTACGCTAACACCCAGTAATGAGGTATTTTTAGTTCCTTCCGTAAAGTCTGTAATTTCACCCGTTACAATGAGTTGAGTTCCTGTCATTTCACCTGCTTTAGGTCCAGTTCCATTCGTAAAACCATCCTGATTAAAAGCCATTTCATCAGTTGCATCTACTGTATTTTTATTAGTTTCTAATACTCTGAAACAATTAGTTTGCTGAATTGCCGAAGTAAGCATCGTGGATAGCTCATCTCCAAAAGTGGCATGAGCTTGCGTTGACTTTGAAGAAACACTAAATCGGGCAACTTTAACGGTTACTCGCTTGTCTCTGGGTAAATCCTTACACTTTTCAGCCACCTTTTCCATCGTTATTTCCGGCGTTTTCTGCCCGTAAATAATGGAGAAATCACTAAGAAAACATAAGATAAAAATGCCGTATCGAAACAAAAAAGGCATAAGTTGTAATTTTTTCATGGTTGTTCTGGAGTAATTATCTATAAATTAATTTTCAAAATTCATTTTATTGTTTGTATAATATAACAACACAAATTTCACCCGCTATTTCTTTATAAAATCTATTGTTAAGTCGTTACTGATGATAAAATCTTTAGCGGAAGAATCCCCATTTAGTACGGAATTATTGCCTGTTGTTTCAGTCAAAGAACGTTTGAGTTGTTCTGTATTCATTTTCCACTGCATACCAGAAGCAGTAGTTGAAATGGTGAAATAGGCTAAATCTAATGAGTTCTTGGATAGTTTTAACTCGTTTCCATTGATTGAATATTTCCAAGCGTAGGTATTAGTACCAAACAAATCGGATGGGTCTGAAATTGTACCATTATCTGTCACAATCAAAATATCGGCACTCGTTCCATTCCGAGTTTGGTCTGCCGTTTCTTCTTTACCGTTTATATTTGCCTTTAGGATTACTCTTGATGTATTCATTTGCCAAGTTCCTACAATTTGGTCAGACGAAATCGGGGATACACTTTCTTCTTTTTTGCAAGAAAAAAGTAAAGTGATTAAAAATAAAAGCGTAAGATTTTTCATGAGTTAGAAATTTAAAATATAAAATAAATGATTGTTATCTTTATTGAAACCACTTTTTGATTGACTAAATGAGTTTCAAGTGTTCGTAATTATGGTGAGTATTATCATTTTTCATCCAAAACGTACAGATTTTTTAAATTCATCATTAGTATTTTCGAGTCAATTCAACTTATTATTCCCTACACCATCTAATACGTTACACAAAAAATAAAAAAATAAAAAAAGAGCCCTCTACAATAAGTAAAGCCCTCTTTCATAAACTCTTTAATCCTAATTATCTAATTTTCTCTTAATCAAAAACTTTGGTAAAATTCCAACAGATGCCGATAAACCTACTGTCCAAGCTGCGGCAGAATAATTTTGTGGCAATGGCTCTGAAATATCAAACACGAGTGGTTGATAGCTACTAACGATAGCGACTCGGCAAAGTCCCCAAATATTTAATGTCGGCTTTCGATTGATATTCTCAAAACCAATCCCAACGGTGAAACCCCAAGAGGGCTTTAAACGAATACCTAAATTTTGGGCTGGAACTTGAAAATTCAAATATTCAAACTTAATAGGCTTCATCCATGAAGCTCCCGCCGAAAATACGAAGCCCTGAATTTTGTTACTTTTTGAGAAGCTGAGAAACCGATAAGTAAGTTTAGGCTGAACCGTAATTGTAGAGGTTTTAAATCGCTCCAAAGACTTACGGTCATTACTATACGTATCAAATTGCCAAGCCTCTAAATCGTAAGTGGCATCTACTTCCAAGCCAAAGGGGCTATCATAACTATATCTACCCAAACGCAAACCCAATTGTCCGACGATGGCATTCGTTGCGTTGATATTTTGCCCTTCTGATTTTAATTGATAGTTGGCAAAACTGCTATTTCCCAAAATCGAAAAGTGCATAAATGACCTAACGGAAAGAATTTCCTCAACCTCTTTGAGTTCTGCTGTGACTTTTGCCGAATCTTCTGGAAAAATCAAACGTGTATATATCTCTCTGGAAGCTTGAAGATTTACTTTTGCCTCTTCAAAATAATTTTTTCTAAACAAATCTAAGCCTTTTATTCTTAGTGCATCTCCCTCTGTTTTTTCTTTGGCTCTTTCCACCGCCAAGCCCATTTGTTTTGCCTCTTCTTGAGTTAATACTGTTAATGTAGAATCAATAAATTCAGAAGCAAACCCACCTAATGTTTTCTTGAAGTTGGATACCTGACTCCAATTATCAAAATCGTTTAATTTTTTTACGAAATAGGTGCGTTGTTCGCAACTTGGGTGAGTAGTCTCCTGATTGAACATACTGGGAAAAACACTTTTGATTTGTGGTAGCACATCATTAATTTTATCTGGGTCGAATTTTTTAGCTATGTTAGGGTCTTTCTTATTTTTTTCGTAATACATTCTCAAAAACCAGACTGCAAAAGCATCTGCCGTGAGTTCCTCAATGTGCCTTTCCCGAACAGTCATTTTTTGAGTTTCTACATCTTTGGATATAAAAACTGGCTTATATCCCTTAACAGTTTTCTTCAAGTACGCTTCATAATCCACATCAACTGGTATAGTATTGTGGTAATGATTTGAAAGTAAATGCCCCATTTCGTGAGCCAAGACAAATAATACATTCAAAGCGTTATTTTTCTCTATTTTATTGATAAAATAGTCGTCATAGAGAATTAAGAATGGATTTCCATTGAGGCTTGCTTTTTCTTTCTCACATTTTTTTGCTACCGCCCCATTTCCACCAACGCAAAAAACAGGAATGACATTTATTCCTTTAATTGGTGGAGTTTTACTATGTCGCTTCTGTGCCATTTCGTTAAATAAAGGTAAAAAACGAAAGTTTACCCATGATACAATTTCATCTTGATTGGCAAAACCATCTTGACTCACAAAACCTTTCGTTACGCTCTCACAATTACAAGCCATCCGAACTTGTGAGCATACCGAAAAAGAAAAAAACAGTAAAATGATAATTACTTTACAGCTCGAAGGTATAATTTTTTCCATTCTGTACTTTCTTCTATGTTAAATGTCTGATTTTCAAGAGTCATTTTATACTTATCTATTTTGTAATCGTAAACTATACGAAGGTTTTTTCCAAATTTTTTACTCACTTTGGGCATTCTAACTTTCAACATAAATGGTTGAAGACTAAATTGATACGTAGTATCTATTTGCTCATAAGTGCTTGCCTCAAAAGCCTGTTGGGTGATGTTTGGTTTGGTATTATCTCCTCCTGCCATTCCTTGGTCATTTTGGGGATTATTGATTTCTGTATAAGAGAATTGCCCTGTAAGCTTATCGACGCTATCATATTTTTGGTAAAAATACCAGCCAGTGTAAATTAATAGTAAAATCGAGCAAGCCATTGAAAAAACAATGGGATACCTTTTGTAAATGGGAATAGTTTCTCGAACTTCCATGTCTAAGACTTGATTGATTTCAAAGGCAGGTAATTCTTCCAACCAATCATCAAGATTTACCCATAATTGAAAATCTTGATAGAAGGCATCATCAAGACTAAGTTTTCTTAAAATGATTTCTCTGTTTTTTTTATCGAGATTACCCTTCAAAAAATCCTCAATTAATATTAGTCCTTCATTTGCCCTATCCATTGTTTATACTGGTTTGTTGTTAGCTAAAAAAGAAATAATTTGTTCCCCTCGTTGTCCATACCAGTTGGTATTGCGGTCTGTCACTTGGTTTTTCATCCATTTAATTAATTCTATTTTACAATCATTTCTTTGTACATTGATAGACTCTTTGCTCCCATAATGTTCGAGTAGTGATTTTTCAAAATCATCCGAACTTAATTCTTGTAAGCCCAACGCTTCCTTAAGAATCAGTACAAAATTCATATTTCGTCCTGATACTAATAACTGAGCAGCGTATCCGTTTTTGAGATACTTAATGGCATCAACTCCTTCTTTTATAAACTCAAAAGCTTCTTCTCTTTCAAAAGGAAGATTAGCATACATAAATTGTCTTTTCTTCGTTTTTTTTGCTAATTTTTGTTCATGGGTTAATCCTTTGCTAAATTCTCGGTTAATATTGTTGAAAAAGCTTTTTAAGTAATTAAAAATCGTGGTCTTTAAGATAAAATTGGGGTCGTTTATTTTATCGAAGAAACGCTCAACTGACAAATTTTGTATAGCATTTGTTTCATTCTGTAACTCTTTGTAAGGACGCATCAATCCTACTGTAGTGTTGAATAACTCATTTACTTTACTTTCGACTTTATTCTTTAACGAAATATTCATGGAATATCTTAACACAAAAAGATAAAAAGACTCTTCCACTATTTGATGAAATCTCACCATTGTCATTCTACTATTTTTGCCCAAAGTCAAGTGCATATAAATCTCAAAAGCTGATTTATATATCCAATCAAGTGCTATTGCACTTTCTTTTAGGTTTTTACTTTGCTCACTTTCCAAAACTTTTACAAATAATTTTTCAGCAAAAGGCTTAAAAAAATGGAGAATACTACTTTTTAGTTCTTTCTCGGTAGAGATATAATCTGACGCTCCTTGATTTAGATAATAAAGTAATTCAGTTGCTAATTTATTTTGATAATAGGGTAGTGAAACTAAAATATTGAGCGAAGTAGTATAGTCTGCTTTCGGAAATTTGAATTGAGTTATGGCGACAAAAAATAAATTAAAACTCAAATCTACATGGCTTTTTGCAATAGATACATCATCGTATTTTTTTAAAGCTGTTTTTAATACCTGAGAATAATTATTGTCCTTAAATTTTTTGGCTGCACTTCTAAAGGCATTATCATCTTTATTATGAAAACCGACTATTTGCTCTAAAAGGTAAATATCCTTCATAAATTAGAAGTTAAAGATAAACTGTATATAAACTTTCGGTTAAGTAGTCTGTAATATAACCAAGTCTTTTAGAACTCATTAAATCCATATTTTATCCTGAAGCCTCTTCTATATTTAAAAAATAAGTTCCAATACTTTATAGAGAAACTGCTTTATTTTACCAAATCAAAAAATCTATATAGGTTATATCACTTAATTCCTTTAGAGAAAGTAAAAGTTACACTTTAGTGAAAAATTATTTCATGATATTTGCTCCATTTTTTAGAAAGGTCCCCAATCGAACATTTTAGGATAAAAATTACTTAGATAACTTATTAAATAGTTTGTTTATGAGTATTGCGTTTAAAAAGGTTCTTCGTCAATTTTGGTGAAAACTATATTTTTAGCTTAGTTTTGGCGGATGAAACAATCACTATTTTTGCCATCTGAACTGGATTTTACTTTACTC
>NZ_JAYGIN010000023.1:0-121262 GCF_034931005.1 Arcicella sp. LKC2W | reverse complement strand
CGATAGCCATCAATATTCACAGAAAAATTAACGGTAGCTCGATTACCAATAGCCAAATTTTATTTCGTGCAAATGTCAAAGAACTTTTCAATATCATTAGAACTTAACAGCCCTGCTCCAACGGAGAGGGGTCGGGGGTGAGGTTTTGCGTCAAATAGTATATAATTCCGATGAAATTTAAAGATGATACGATTTTTCAAAACAATTCCACAATCGACTAATCCTAAAAATCATAGTTCAGATTACGATACGACACTAATTCACCATTACCTCAAACCAGCTCCTGTTCCGTTCTCCTCCGCATAAATCACTTTTCCATAATCAATGGTGATACCTGTTGACACTTGGTCATCTACCAAAAGGATTCCGTCCATATCCACAAAGTCCAAAAGCGGTAATAATTGAGCAATAGCCGAGCAACCCACATTCGATTCTGTCATACAACCAACCATTACCTTCAAACCCAATTTATGAGCGTTTGCAATCATCCGACGAGCAGGCGTAAGTCCTCCGCATTTCATCAGTTTGATATTGATAATATGGAAAAAACCGTAACAACGAGCCACGTCTTCCTCCACGATACAACTTTCATCCGCCATAATAGGCAAAACCGACTCCGCAAAAACACGTTTCATACCTTCCCAATTGTCGGCTTTCATGGGTTGTTCTATGAATTCTACGCCCAATTCTTTCAAGGCAATAGCATTTTGTAAGGTTTCTTCCACGCCCCAAGCCGTGTTGGCATCTACCCTAAAAACGGCATCGGTATGTTTACGTAGTTCTTGTACAATTTTAATATCGTCTTTTGTGCCTAATTTAATTTTATACAATGGAAATGGCACTTCCTGCATTTTTTCAACCATTTTCTCAACAGTATCAATGCCAATGGTATAATCAGTAATAGGATTTTTAGTAGCATCTAAACCCCACAATTTATACAAAGGTTGTCCTTGTTTTTTTGCCCAAAGGTCGTTGGCGGCAATGTCCAAAGCACATAAAGCAAAAGGATGGTCGTCTTTGAGGTGCGGGTGCATATCCGCCCAAAATTGTTCTGGACTTTGGAGGTCATAATTTTCAATAAGCGGACGAATTGCCTCTAATTGAGCCATCATTTTTGCCATTGTTACGCCATAGTAAGGCGTTTCGGTAGCCTCTCCAAAACCCCGAAAATCACCATCCCGAAGCTCCACGATAAGCGTAGGTTGCACATCACGAGACTCGTGCGTAATAGTAAAAGTATGACGAAGTTTTAAGCTGAATTGATGAAGGATTAACTGCATGGAATGGTTTTATTTGTTTGGGCTAAGTTAGGGAAGATTTTGATAGGTTGTGCTTTTACCGTTTGATAAATTGTGCTTTTAATAATAGGAGGAATGTGTATATTTGTTGCATAGGTTTTATAAAGATATAATGAGTACGACAAGAATTACACCATCAAGGATAAGAAGATTTTCAAACAGTATGACACATTATGGATAGAGAATGTGTCATACCTTTAATAGTTTGCTCGCCATTTATTACAACTAAACAAACCAAGATTCAAGATATTATGACATTACAAACTAACAAGACAAAGGATGTTTTTGGAATACAAAGAGATTTACCTTTAAACTATATTGAGAGATCTGCTGACAAAATATTACTTGATTCATTGGATCGTTCTCATCATGTAGTAATTTACGGCAGTTCTAAACAAGGTAAAACATCTTTACGAAAGAAGAACTTGACACAAACTCAATATGTACTTGTTCATTGTAGCAACAAATGGGATATTGAACAGATACATAACAACATATTAAAGCAAGCAGGATATGAACTAACTGTTTCAAAGTCATTGACTACCTCTGGTAAGGCTAAAGTCAAAGCAACGTTCGGTTGGAATCTGTTTGCAAAAACTGAAGCCGAGATGGAAGGAGAAGTTGGTAGGGAAAATGAAAAAACGACAAAGTCTTTAGATATTGACCTTGAGGATGTTAATGATATAATTAAAGCGTTAGAAGAGATTAAATTTGATAAAATTTTGGTGTTAGAAGATTTTCATTATTTAAAACCTGAAACCCAAAGAGATTTTTCAATTGCTCTTAAAGCATTTCACGAAAATTCAAAGTTTACCTTTTTAATTATTGGAGTTTGGTTAGAAGAAAATAGATTAATTGTACTCAATGGAGATTTAGCTGGACGAGTAAAATCAGTAAATGCTGACAAATGGGAACATCATGAGTTAAAAAAATTGGTAGAAGATGGAGAACATTTATTGAACGTGTCATTTGACGAAACTATTAAGGAAGTACTTATTAGAGAAAGTTTACAAAACGTCTATGTTGTTCAAGAAGTTTGTTATCTTATTTGTAATGACAATAATATTCATCAAACATTTGAAGGAATGCAATTTGTTTTAGATTGTTCCAAATTGGATAAATTTGTAGATCAAGTAGTAAGCCAGCATTCTGGAAGATATAATAAATTTATTTCAAGTTTAATTGAAGGTTTTCAACCAACTGAGTTGGAAATGTATAAATGGATATTGTTTGCTATCCTAAATGCTGAAGAATCTGACTTAGACAAAGGATTGAGAAGAAGTGAGATAAATGATGTAATAAGACCCAATCATCCAAGGGGAAGTGATTTAAACCCAGGAAATCTAACACAGGCATTAACATCTATTGCTTCATTACAGGTGAGAAGTGGAATCACACCAATTATCGTTGACTATGACTCCACAACAAAGAAAATTAACATAGTGGACAAAGGGTTTATTATTTGGTTACATAATCAAGATAAAAATGAAATTCTGCTTGAGGCATCATTACCATTAATAAACCAATAACACCCCACTGGTTCAAGCGTCCTCGCTTGAACCAATAACGACTATTTCCGCTCTTCGAGATGTTCCGAAGGACAATCTCGAAGTTTAGATAAATAGGATTTCCAATCCTATAAAATTGATAGCGGATTGAAATCCGATTTATCAAGCATTCGACTTTGAAATGTCGAATAGCTTAAATTCCCCTACTGGTTCAAGCGTCCTCGCTTGAACCACGACTATTTTACGGCTTCAACCCAGCTCAAAACGACTTGTAATCGGTATGCCAATGGTCTGTCCCCATATCAGGTGGGACATCTGCCACGGGGGCAACTAAAGGAAATTTAGCAAAACTAAGGTTTCGGAAAAGAATGATTGCAAATCAGAGGAAGCAGAACAATCTAACATAAAATAACATGAAAGCCATTTTCTTATTTCTATTCATATTTATGGTGAGTTATTCTTTTGGTCAACATGGCGTTTCTCAGAAGAATTTCGAGCCTATTAGTCTTGTGAATAAAATTGAGTTTTATGAGGCTAAATTTAATCAACCCAAGTTTAGCTGTGCTTTTTTGCTGACTTATCAAAATGATACTTTTGCCATCACCGCAAAACATCTGTTGAAAATTATAAAAACAGATAAAATGAATGCGGTTTCATTGGCGAATGAAGTGAAAAACTGGTCATTCTATCCACTTAATCATACCAATGAAACAATTGTGGCGGATAAACTACTCAATGAAAATAAAGCTGAATTATTAGAAAGTAAATCTACCTTTGAGAAAGATTGGCTCGTTTTTTCTATCAAAGAAAATCATACGAATATCAAACCATTGCAGTTAAGAACATCACCTTTGACAATGGGTGAAAAATTGTACGTAGTTGGGTGGACACGTAAAATGGAAGAGGGAGAACAACGAGTTTATGAGTTTGAATATCATAAAACAATTGAAAATCGGATATTATTAAAAGAGGTTATTGTACCCGAAAAATTTGGTGGATTGAGTGGTGCTCCATTAGTTGATGAAAAAGGCTTGGTAGTTGGGATTGTATCAAACGCAACAATTGACCCTGAATCAAACGAAAAATACTTCTCGCCTTGTACTTTAACTGGCGTAATTTCCGTGATTGAACAATTTCAAAAACATGATTAAATACGCTGTTTAATAAGTTATTTAAACTTCCCGAAAGTTCTAAAACTTTCGGGAAGTTCTCCAATCAAACATTTTAGGATGAAAATTATTCAGAAAACTTATTAAACAGTGTATTAAACAGGGTAATTAATATACCAAAATAAAACCGAAGTCTAATGAAATGATGACTGATAAACATTATTTACAAACAATATTTAACGAACAAAATTTCAATAAAGAAGACTTAGCCATGATACTAAGTCAGTACCAACGCATTGAATTTGCCAAGAATGACTATTTTATTCAAGAAGGCTCTACTGCAAATTTCTATTATTTTATGGAAAGTGGTTTTGCAAGGTCTTATGTAATAGATTTAGAAGGTAATGATATAAGCACTAAATTTTTCAGTTCAACAGACATCGTGATAGACTGGTATTCTTATTTCTTAAAGACAAAATGCCGAGAGAACATTCAGGCAATTACTCCATGTGTTGCTTGGAAAATTACTTTTGAAAACTTTATGAAATTATTTAACATCGAAGCCTTTAGAGAGGTTGGGCGTACTCGATTAGTAAATAATTATTTTGAGTTGAAAAATCATTCTGTATCCATCATTGCTGACCCCGCAAAGGAGCGATATTTGAATCTTCTTAAATCTAAACCTGATATTGTTCAAAATGTACCTTTAAAACAAATTGCAACATATTTAGGCATTACCGATACATCTTTAAGCAGAATTAGAAAAGAAATAACAGACAAAAAATGAATACATTAGTGCATTACCTCTTACCACAATGGATTTCAATAGCTTTTCTTATCGCTATTCCTGCACCATTTATTTTAATCGTTTTATTTATTCGGAAAGAAGCAAAAAAAATACAGAACAAAAGGGCTTACTTAATCGTGATAGCCTTTTTTGTTTTATACTTAACTTATATTGCTTTGGCTGATTATAAGGGTTGGTTTCATCAAGTGACTCTTCCTCCCAAAATTCTTTTATTTACCACTTTTCCCTTTGCGTTCTTACTTTTTGTAATAGTCTTAAAAACAAAGTTTTACAAGACTATTTTAGAAAATGTAGCATTGGAAAGTTTAGTAAAACTTCATATTTTTCGTTTAATAGGCGTTTTTTTTATATTGCTTGCTACGCATAACGCATTGCCAAAGCCATTTGCTTTTATTGCAGGTATTGGTGATATGCTCACAGCAGTGAGTAGTATTTTTGTGGCGAATGCCATTCAAAACAAAAAAAGCTATGCCCAAAAACTCACCTACTATTGGAATATTTTTGGTACGGTAGATATTTTATTTACTGCCATCGCTGCCAATGTACTAACCAAAATATCTATCGACACGGGTGCAATGGGCGTAGATACCTTAGCGTTTTTCCCATTTTGCATCATTCCTGCCTTTGCTCCGCCCATTATTTTATTCTTACACTGGGCAATCTTCCAAAAAACACAATCATTTTCTGTATAAATGGTTTTCTTGTCCTATGGCAAGAATGAGCTAATTGTACTACTCTACATTTGTATCATTATTAACATTTAAAACAAAATGAAATGATACAGAAAAATGATTTTATGCTTTTGTTCAGATACGAACCAAACAACAACTACCAACCAACAGAAGTTGAAATGAACGAAATGCACCAACAATGGGGTGCTTTTATTGGCAATATTGTTATACAGGAAAAACTGATTAGCACACATCAACTCAGCTTTGAGGGCAAACAAATTTTTGCTAACAAATCAGTAACTGAAGGAATTCATATTGCTGATAAGCAAACGCTTGGGGGCAATATGATTGTAAAAGCCAATACGATTGATGAAGCCGTAGAAATGGCAAAAAACTGTCCTATTTTATTAATGGGAGGAACCGTTGAAGTGAGGGCTATTCAACCAATGTAGCAATTATACAAAACTAAACACAAATTAACATGAATAAGAAAATGATACTCATAACAATAGCCCTTGCAATCGTTACATTTATTGGATTTGGTTTGTACAAAGCCAGTGATTTGCAGTCTATTCAAATTGTAAAAACAGTTACCATTAAAGGGTCAAAACAAGAAGTTTTTGACATGGTAAAATACTTAAATAATTTCCCGAAATGGTCGCCATTTTTGGCTGAAGACCCAACCCAAAAACATGAAGTGAAGGGTACAGACGGAACAGTGGGGGCTCAATATCATTGGGATGGAAACGCAGGTAAAGACTTAGGTTTTCAGGAAATTGTAAAAATTGATGAACAAAATTTTATAGGAATGCAATGTGATATTCAAAAACCATTCGTAGCCAAACCTACTTTTGATTATTACTTTGCTGAAACCGCCAACGGCATCGAAGTAAAACAAGATTTTAAAGTACAATCTGCTTTGCCTGATGCTTTCTTTATGTGGCTATTTAGTGCAAAAGCAGGAATGGAAAAAATGAACGAACAAGGATTAAACTTACTTAAAAAATCAGTAGAAAATAACAAATAAAACGATGGATAAGACAGTCATAACAATGCTCGAAAACCTAAAAGAAAAAACAGGTTATTCTTTAGATGAATGGAAAGTATTAATTTCAAAACAAAGTCTTTCAAAACACGGTGAAATTGTGAAATTCTTGAAAGAAACGCACAACGTTACGCACGGATACGCCTCTGAAATTGCCCTAAAAGTTTTGGGGACTGATGCAGATTCTACAACGGATACGGATGAATTAATTGTTAGCCAATATAAAGGCAAAGAGCATCTAAAACCATTTTATGATAAATTAGTAGGCGAAATACATCAGTTTGATGGGGAATTTGAAATTGCACCTAAAAAAACCTACGTGAGTTTGAAAAGGAAAAAGCAATTTATAATTTTAAATCCTGCCTCAAAAACAAGATTTGAAATTGGGTTTAACCTAAAAGGAGTTGAAGCAAAAGGTAAATTAGAAGCAGAAAAACCTAATGGAATTTGTTCACACAAAATTAACCTTTCTGACATCAATGAAATTGATAATGAAGTAATTGATTGGATTAAAATGGCTTATGCAAATGCAGGTTAATGAATCAAAACAATTTCTAAACTCTTTCATTTTTTAGTTTTACTTTAAAGCTAAAAAATGAAAGAGTTTTATTTTTCGGAATGAACTGTGTTTAAAAAAATAGAACCAAAATAATATTTGGTCTGGAATTTGGTTTTTAATACAGTTCATTCCGAACTTGATTGGTAATGAGTTATAAACCTTAAATCCCAATTCCTACTTACTAATTATGAAAACAAAAAAACTCTCAGAATTAACATTGGAAGAACTTCAAGCAAAGAAAAAAACATTAAAAGGAGCCATTATTGGTCTTGGTATTGTCATGGTCGTTGCGGTTGCGACTCTTGTTTATTTGGCTATAAAAACTGGCAACTTTGTATTAATTGCGGGAGCGATGGGTTGTGGCATTACTTTATTGCCAAGTATAATAATGGTAAATCAAATGAACAACGAAATTAAATCTCGAACAAAAATTAATAATGAACCTGTTTAATCAGTAAGAGATTCGGTTTTCTATTCAGCGTTAAATTAAAAAAGACGACTTCCACTTAGAGCGAAGCCGTCTTTTTAAATTTAATAGGCAATATCAAATCTGTTAAAATTTTGTGTGCTAATAAAATTAACCTCCAATCAAAGTATATTTTCCTCCTTTCACCGTCATAAAATCAATCAATGATTTGTCTTTTTGCGTTGATAATTTTGTTTTTCCTACCAATTTTAGAGTATTCGATACTTTCAATTTACAGATTCCACCCAATGAAGAATGGATAGTTAATGCCGTGATTTTTTTGTTTTTCCAAGTCATATCTACTTCAAAACCACCCTGTGCTTTCAAGCCTTTTATCTCGCCCGAAGCCCAATCGTCTGGTAAGGCAGGCAAAATATTCAATAAGCCATCGTGACTTTGCAATAACATTTCTGCCATACCCGATGTTCCGCCAAAGTTTCCGTCAATTTGGAAAGGAGGGTGGGCACAAAATAAATTCGGATACGTGCCGCCGCCTTTGGTGTACTCTGTGCCTTCCATGCCTGTCAATTTCAAGAGTTCACGTACCAATTTATAAGCGTGGTTTCCGTCGTGAAGTCTTGCCCAAAAGTTGATTTTCCATGATTTGCTCCACCCCGTTCCGTCGTCACCTCTAATTTCGAGGGTTTTCTTAGCTGCATTGGCAAACTCAGGCGTACGAAGCGGTGAAATTTGTCGTCCTGGATGCAAGCCATACAAATGCGAAGTGTGACGGTGTTGCGGTTCTACATCCTCCCAATCTTTGTACCATTCTTGCAAATTGCCTTTTTTGCCAATTTGCAAAGGAAATAGTTTGGCTCGTTTTTCAAGTAATTCTTTTCTAAAATCGGCATCAATTGCCAATACTTCAGAAGCCTCAATGGTGTTCGTAAAAACGTCCCAAATGATGGACATATCCATCGTTGTAGCCATTGAAACCGATGCTTTTACACCTTTGTCGGTAATAAACACATTTTCAGGAGACGTTGACGGAGCCGTTACTAAATGTCCTTTTCCGTCTTGAATTAACCAATCTTCGCAGAAAATCGAAGCCTCTTTCATCAACGGGTATGCTTGTTCTTTCAAATATTTTTTATCACCTGTAAAAGCGTAGTGCGTCCATAAATGTTGGCTCAACCACGCTCCACCCATCGTCCAGTTTGCCCACACAGGCGAGCCTTTACCTAAATCTCCCACGGGATTAGAAAGTCCCCAAACGTCCGAATTATGGTGAGCAACCCAACCACGAGCATTGTAGAAATTCTTAGCAGTTGCTTTACCAGTCTCAGCAATTGCCTTGATATGATTTAAAAGTGGCGTGTGCAAATCCGAAAGATTACACATTTCTGCCAGCCAATAATTCATTTCGGTATTGATATTGATGGTATAATTTGAACTCCACGGCGGACGAATTGAGTTGTTCCAAATGCCTTGTAAATTGGCAGGAAGTCCGTCTGGACGAGAACACGAAATCAATAAATATCGTCCAAATTGAAAATATAAACTCTCCAAAGATGGGTCTTTTGCTCCTTCTGTATATTTTAAAAGTCGTTGGTCGGTGGGTAAATTAACACTTGGATTTCCGTTTAAAGAAAAACTCATTCGCTTAAAAAAACCTTGATAGTCAGCAATATGGGCATTTTTTAGCTCATCGAAGGATTTATTTTTACTCAATTTTAAATAACTATCAGCCAATGCTTTTTCATCTTTTCCTTCCGAATCAGGGCATTTATCGAACCCGTTAAAACTACTGGCAGCGGTGAGGATAAAAACGGCTTCAGAAGCATCCCAAACGTGAAAGCCAGAAGTGTCAGTTGTCGATTTTCCATCGGTAGATTGAAGCACCAAACGCCAGTCAAAACGTGTGCCTTTACAATGATTTTCATCTTCGTAAACAACCGCTTCTTTTCTATCTCTTACATAATTTGGAGCAGCGGATGCGGGTGTTTTGCCACGCATGACGATTTGATTTTGACCCATTAATGATTTTAAAATGGGATGCAGACTTTTGGTTGAAAGCAGAAAATCCAATGCTCCTTTTTGAGAAGATTTCAATTTGAAAATCATTGCTTGAGTAGGAGCAGACACGAAAAATTCACGGGTAAATTCTGTATTCCCAACCTTAAAACGAGTCGTTGAAATGGCATTTTCAATGTTCAAGTCTCGGTAATAATCGGTTGCTTCACCATTATATTTTTGCTTCAACACTAAATCTCCCAAAGGTTGATAAGCCTCTGAATATAGCCCTTGCAATTGTTTGGTTAATTGCTCGGCTTTCTCAAAATCTTCTGCAAAAATAGCCTCTCTGACTTCCTGCAAGTGTTTTGAAGCCTCTGGATTGGGGTTTCTATTCACTGGTCCGCCCGACCAAAGCGTTTGTTCATTGAGTTGAATAAGTTCGCTTTCGGGCTTGCCAAAAATCATTGCCCCGATGCGTCCGTTACCAATTGGCAAGGCTTCATTCCAATTTCGGGCGGGTTGTTTGTACCATAAAGTTAGGTTCTTTTGAGCGAAGAGAGGAATTTGAAAAAGTAATAAAAATAGGATTATGTAATGTGTTTTTTTCATGGTTGGGAAAAGAGTTTTAAGGAGAGTATTCAACATTAAGTTGTTAAAACAGAATAAGATTTTTTTTTGTAAATTCTACTAAAAGGGATTCATCTTTATCCTTTCTTCTACGGTATTTATATTTTTAATCCATTGAAAATCAAAGTTTTTTATCAACTCAATGTCAAGGCTTTGCAGAATTTTCATGGGTGATTTTTTGCCTTGATTTACGGCTTCTTGCAGATTTGGATAGATTTTAGGTTCGTAAATCGTTAGTAGTGGTTCTGGAAAATGCTCTTCAGGATTTTCAAAAGCCGTTGCATATTTCTCTGGCTTGCGGTGTTGCAAAATAAACTCAATCGTTTTTTTATCCACAAAAGGCATATCACAAGCCACCACCAACCAAGCCATATTTGGGTTTTTCTGAAAGGCAGAAAGTATGCCCACCATCGGACTTTTGATGGGTAAATCAAGGTCTTGGATATGCGGTAAATTAGTGGTTTGGTTTTGATTGATTGATACGTAAACGTCTGAACAATAAGAGTTTAATAAGTCAAAAAGATATTGTTCTTGGGTTTTGCCGTGATAATGAATTAGCCGTTTTTCTTCACCCATGCGAGAGCTGAGTCCGCCTGAGAGAATGAGAGCTGAAAAGGATATTTTATTCATAAATATAGGTAGGGGTGAATAGCATTCACCCATTTACAAGTATTAGGCGAATGCAATTCGCCCCTACACCACTTTATAATCACTTTTTCCACCCGTTTTCAATAATAATTTTGTCTCTTTAATCACAATGTCGTGCGAAAACGCTTTACACATATCGTACACAGTTAGGGCTGCGACACTTGCCCCTGTGAGAGCTTCCATTTCAACGCCCGTTTTTGCCGTCAATGAGCAAGTACATTGTATAATGACTTCATTTCCAGAGACTTCTACTTTGAATTTGCAAGAATCTAATCCCAAAGGATGACAAAGCGGAATTAAATCAGAAGTCTTTTTTGCACCCATTGTTCCCGCAATAATAGCAGTTTGTAGTACAGAGCCTTTCTTAGTTTGGAGGTCACCATCTTTGAAATTGGCGATAATTTCGTCCGTCAAAACCACGATACTTTGAGCCGTAGCGGTACGTTTGGTAATGGCTTTTTCAGAGACATCCACCATAGATGGGTTGTTGTTGTTATCTAAATGAGTAAAAGATTTCATCGTTTGTTTTAAACTTAAATTTCTATTTTTGTGTAAAGATAAAAAGATAGGTTTCAGGTTTTAGTTTTTAGGGAATAGTTTTACTCTAACACCTAAAACCAAACCACTAAAACCTCACAAATGATTTCCGTAAAAGAAGCCCTTAAAATAGTAGAAGAAAATGCTTTTATTCCTAATGTTTCAGAAGTTTCACTTTTGGAAAGTGTGGGTAAAGTTTTAGCCGAAGATATTATAGCCGACCGAGATTTTCCGCCTTTTGATAGAGTGGCGATGGATGGAATTGTGATAAATCAGAAATCGGAAGTTTTCAAAATTGAAGCTACTCAATACGCAGGTGAAGCCCAAAAATCCCTTGAAAATCCCGAAAATTGTATGGAAGTGATGACTGGGGCGGTTTTGCCTTTGGGTTGCCATACCGTTATTCGTTATGAAGATGTTGATATTCAGGAAGTTGATGGTGTAAAAATGGCTAAAATTACGATTCCATTATCGGAGATTTCACAAGGGCAAAATGTGCATCGTCAAGGTTCTGACCGAAAAATGGGTGACATTCTCTTACAAAAAGGTTTAAAGATTTCTCCGTCTGAAATTGCCGTGATGGCATCAGTTGGAAAAGCGAGCGTAAAAGTAGAAATACCTCCAAAAGTTGCCGTGATTTCTACGGGCGATGAATTGGTAGAAATTACGGCAAATCCGTTACCTTATCAAATCAGAATGTCCAATTCATATATGTTGTCGGCGGCGTTAGAAAGGGTAGGAGTAAAGGCAAATTTATTTCATTTGACAGATGATAAAGAATTGTTATTCAGTAAGTTAAAGGAGGTTTTGTCTAATCACGACGTTATTTTATTAAGCGGAGGGGTATCGGCAGGAAAGAAAGATTTTGTTCCCGAAATTCTGACAGATTTAGGCGTAAAAAAGTTATTTCACAAAGTTGCTCAAAAGCCAGGAAAACCGTTTTGGTTTGGCAAAACTGACGAAGGGAAAACCGTTTTTGCCTTACCGGGGAATCCCGTTTCTACGTTTTTATGTTTCTGTAAATACTTTTTAGAGCGTAAAAATGAAGTTGTAGTTTTGGATAAAGACGTATCGTTCAAGCCAAATTTAACGTATTTTGTTCCCGTAAAAACGTATTTTCAAGATGGAAGATTAATGGCTACTCCTTTTGAAGGTAGCGGCTCGGCCGACTTTGCTAACTTAACCGATTGTGATGGTTTTGTGGAATTACCTGCTGATAGTCAGGTGTTTAAGAAAGGAGAGTTTTTTGAGTTTGTTCGTTTTCGGTTTTAATTTTAATTTATTCTTATGCAACCATTAGCCGAAAGAATGCGTCCAGATACGCTTGATGAATACGTCGGGCAACAACATTTGGTAGGGGCAAAAGCCGTACTTCGTCGGGTGGTGGAAGCAGGTCGTGTGCCTTCTTTTATTCTTTGGGGACCTCCAGGAGTTGGCAAAACTACTTTGGCGAGTATCATCGCTAAGGCACTCAAACGCCCTTTTTATTCGCTTTCTGCCATTAATTCGGGTGTAAAAGATATTCGGGAAACGATTGATTTGGCCAAAAAACAACAGTTTTTTGATAGTCCTTCGCCCATTTTATTCATTGATGAAATTCACCGTTTTTCAAAATCTCAACAAGATTCACTATTAGGAGCAGTTGAAAAAGGAACGGTTACACTCATTGGGGCAACTACCGAAAACCCTTCATTCGAGGTTATTTCGGCACTTTTATCTCGTTGTCAGGTGTATGTTCTCAAACCTTTGAGCAAAGAAGAACTAATTTTCTTGGTCAATCAAGCCTTAGAAAAAGACGTTTTTTTGAAGCATAAAAAAGTCGTCATCAAAGAATACGAAGCCATGTTGCAGTTTTCGGGCGGTGATGGTCGGAAGTTGTATAATATTTTGGAATTAGTCACGACTTTCAACGAAGGGGAGGAGGTTTTGGAAATTACCAATGAAATGGTTGTTGAAAAATTGCAACAACATATTGCACTCTACGACAAAGACGGCGAACAACATTACGATATTATTTCGGCTTTCATTAAATCCATTCGTGGCTCTGACCCTGACGCTGCCATTTATTGGCTCGCCCGCATGATTGAAGGAGGCGAAGACATTGAATTTATCGGCAGACGAATGATGATTTTGGCTTCGGAAGACATTGGGCTTGCCAATCCGAATGCCCTTTTGATGGCAAATACCTGTTTCCAATCCATTCGGGCGGTTGGTTTACCCGAAGCACGCATCATCCTTTCGCAAACGGTGATTTATTTGGCAACTTCCGCCAAAAGTAATTCGGCATATTTAGCCATTGATAATGCTTTGGCATTGGTGCGTCAGACAGGGAATTTACCAGTTCCACTGCATTTACGCAATGCTCCAACCAAATTAATGAAAGAATTGGACTACGGAAAAGGGTACAAATACGCTCATAATTACGAAGGGAATTACGTAGAACAACAGTTTTTACCCGATGAAATTAAGGACAAAATCTTTTACGAACCACAAGAAAATACTGCCGAAAGAAAGATAAAGGAAGGGATGAAAAAGTAGGACAGGAATCCTTCCTGTCACAGTAAATGATTTGACAGGAAGGATTCCTGTCCTACGGAAGTAAAAGCGAAGAATCACCATAACTCAAAAAGCGATAATCTTTTGTCATGGCTTCTTCATAAACACGTCGCCAATCTTCGCCAATAAGTGCCGCAATCAATAAAATCAAGGTGCTTTCTGGTTGGTGATAATTGGTAATGATGCCTTTACAAAGTTTAAATTGATAACTTGGAAAGATAAAAATTTCTGTTTCTCCTGTTATTTCTGTTTCGTTATTATCTACCATTTTTTGCAAAATAGCCTTCAACGATTCTTCAGCAGTTGGTACATTTTCGTGTTGATACGGATATAATTTTTCAATAAAAAACGAACTGTTTTTATCTGAAATTAATTTCACTCCATACCAATAAACACTCTCTAAAGTCCGCATAGAAGTTGTACCTACGGGAATAATATTACCTAAATTGTTTAAAAGATTTTCTATATTTTGCTTACTAATAACCACTTGTTCATTGTGCATTTTATGCTCAATGATGTTCTCTACTTTAATTGGCTGAAAAGTTCCTGCTCCAACGTGTAGTGTCAAAAACTCTTGCTTTATTCCTTGATTTTCAAGACCTTTCAAAACTTCTTCAGTGAAATGAAGTCCCGCAGTTGGGGCGGCTACTGCACCTTTTTTCTCGCTATAAACAGTTTGATATGTCTCATAATCAGCCGTTTCTGCTTCACGGTTTAAGTATGGAGGAAGCGGAATTTGCCCGAGTGATTGAATTAAATCAACGAATTTAACCTCACCCCCCGCCCCTCTCCGTTGGAGAGGGGAGCTTTCTATTCGGAATAAATCCCCCCTCTCCAACGGAGAGGGGCGGGGGGTGAGGTTAGTTGCCCAAGACAATTGGACATGATTTTTTTCTTCGTCAAAAATCTCCGCATTTACTTCTACTTGTTGACCGTCAATGGTTAAGATTTGAGTCAAAATATCGCTCTTTTTCCAACGTTTTCTATTGCCAATCATACATTCCCATACACAGGAAGCGGTTACTTCCATCGCCAAATTAATAACAGGTGTTGGTAGTACGGGATGCAATAAAAAAATCTGAATAACTGCTCCTGTTGATTTTTGGAAGTGAATTCGAGCGGGAATTACTTTGGTATTATTAAAAACTAAAAGGCTATTTTGGGGTAAATAGTCGGTAATGTTTTTGAAAGTAGTATGCGTTATTTTTCCATGCTGATAAACCTGTAATTTCGATTCGTCACGTTTGGGCAAAGGAAATTTTGCGATGCGTTCATCGGGTAAATCGTAGGTATAATCGGAAAGTTTGATATTCTGCACAGGATAATTTTGTGTATCACGATTCTCCAGAATCGTGAATTGGATTTAAGAAAACGATTCTCCAGAATCATGTATCACGATTCTCCAGAATCGTGAATTATACTAAGAAAACGATTCTCCAGAATCATGAATTGTATTAAGAAAACGATTCTGGAGAATCGTGGTACACATTTAGTCTTCTACAACGTCAGGACTTGTATAAAGCAATTTAATTGGCAAATAAAACATCCAAATTATCATTGCTGCAATACCAATAATAAGCAAATATGTATAATCAGTATTAAATGTTCTTTCATCATTTAGGGCTAATAATGCTCTGAGAATCAACAATAAAAACGTATTGACAACCGCTGGAAGAAAATTTAACCAGTTCAATACTGCTTCATTTAATTGTTTACGGTCGGTAAGCCATTTTTTGTTTGGAATCCATTGAAAAGCACTTTTGGGTAATTTGTTGACACTATTAATCAATAAAACTACCAAGATATTAAAGGCAAGCATGATTCCACCAAAAAGATAAAAAACCTCATTTTTAGGAAGAAATCCATCTCCTCTACCAGTTTCACCAAAATGTACCGCCGTAGGGTCGGGAAGTCCACGATAAGTAAATAAAAGAATGATAACGAAGGCTGCAATGGATAAATATCGCCAAACTCTTGAAATAAAATATTCTATACTCATATTTAGGGAATAGTTGTTAGTGAAAAACTTTCACAATACAACCGCTTAAACTTATACTTAATGTGAAAATTACGCCACAAAATTACGCCACAAAGCCCAAAATTTCTAATGAAAAGAAGGAATAGAAATTTATCACAAAGAAAAAATAGTTGTTATGACAATTATTTTTAGATTTTATGAAAATAATTTTATTAAAAAAATGTAGCTTTGTGAGACAGAGGGATTAGTGGTTAGGTTTTAGGTGTTAGTCTATTATCGTAGTATTTAATCTATTACCTAAAACTTGAAACCTAAAACCTGCAAAAACATGAAAATTTATACAAAAACAGGAGATAAAGGGCTGACATCGTTGGTTGGTGGAACAAGAGTTGCCAAAACGGCACTCAGAATTGAAGCTTACGGAACGGTGGATGAACTAAATTCATATATTGGTTTAGTACGTGACCAAGCAATAAATGAGGGTAGGAAAGAGGTTTTAAAGGAAATTCAAGACCGACTTTTTACGATTGGCTCAATTTTGGCATCAGAACCAGAACAAACCAAAAGGCAAATTCCAGACCTAAACGAAGGTGATATTGAACTTTTGGAAAAGGAAATGGATAAAATGGATGAAAGTTTAGAACCTATGCGTTTTTTCATTCTTCCAGGAGGACATCAATCTGTTTCGTTTGGACATTTGGCCCGAACCGTTTGCCGTAGAGCAGAAAGATGTGTGTTGAGATTGACGGAAGAGTCGGAAGTTAGTAGCTTGGTTGTCAGATACTTGAATCGACTTTCTGATTATCTTTTCGTTCTGTGCAGAATCATGGCGAAAGAACTTGAAATTGAAGAAGTAGCTTGGAAACCAAGAGTTTAGATGTAATTATGATTTAAAGATTTGTGATTTAGTGATTGAAATACTGAAAATCAAATTATTTTAAAACAAAAACATCGTTTAGTACACTGTTTAATAAGTTTCTTCAACTTCCCGAAACAATATCCATTGCGGGTAAAGAACTTTCGGGAAGTGAACCTCTCGACTACTTCCCGAAAGTTTTTTCTACTTTCGGGAAGTTCTACAAGATTTTGGAATAAAAATTATCCAGATAACTTATTAAACATCGTTTAGTGTATTGATTTCTAAGATTTTACATAAGAAATAAATTTATTTTTGCATTAGAATTGAGCATTTGTGAAGTTGTAAAACACAGATTATCAATTTACCAAATTACATATTACTATGACTGAGACTTTGCAGATTGACATTCACCAGATTGAAAAATCGAGAATTGATGCGGTTGATTTTGACAACCTTGTTTTTGGACGTTCTTTTGCCGACCACATGTTGATGGTTGACTATAAGGATGGAGCTTGGGAAACTCCTCAAATCCTACCTTTCGGACCTATTTCTTACTCGCCAGCTATGATGTCATTGCATTATGGTCAAGCCATTTTTGAAGGAATGAAAGCCTATAAAAGCCCTACGGGAGAGGTTTTAGTGTTTCGTCCAGAAGAAAACTGGAAACGTCTCAATAAATCTGCCGCTCGTATGTGTATGCCAGAAATTCCAGAGGATATTTTCATGGAAGGACTTTCAGAATTATTACGTTTAGATTCTGCTTGGATTCCTGCAAAAGAAGGTAGTTCAATGTATATTCGTCCATTTATGTTCTCAACGGATGAATACGTAGGCGTTAGTCCTTCTAAAACATACAAATTCATGATTTTCACTTGCCCAGTTGGTGCTTATTATACAAAACCAATTCGTGTACGTGTTGAAACAAAATATATCAGAGCGGCTCATGGTGGTGTTGGTTCTTCGAAAAATGCAGGTAATTATGGTGGCTCATTGTATCCAACTAAATTAGCGGTAGATGCAGGTTATGACCAAATTATTTGGACGGATGCCTCTGAGCATCAATATGTTGAAGAAGCAGGAACGATGAACTTAATGTTTATTATCGACGGGAAATTAGTAACTGCACCGACGGGCGATACCATCTTAGACGGTGTAACTCGTAAATCCGTTATTCAAGTTGCAAAAGACTTTGGAATGGAAGTAGAAGAACGCCAATTATCAATCAAAGAATTGACAGAGGGAATTACTTCTGGACGAGTTCAAGAGGCATTTGGTGCAGGTACGGCAGCGGTAATTGCTCCAATCTCAACAGTTGGTTTTGACGGTGTGGATTATGAATTGCCAGAGCGTCCAGCAGATGCTTTTTCAAGAAGAGTTTATACCGAAATTGATAATATCAAAACAGGAAAAATTGAAGATACTCGTGGCTGGGTAATGAAGATATAGTTTTTTAGATAATAGGTTTTGGTGTTAGGTTTTAGAAGTTAGTTCTTCAAAACCTAATACCAAAACCTATTATCTTTTCTACAACAAAACTCCAGGATTTACCAAATTATTTTTAATCGCAAAAATAACTAAGCCTGCGGTGTTTCTTGCCCCTGTTTTTTCCAACAAATTATTCCGATGCCCATCAACAGTTCTAACACTAATAAATAGCTTTTCGGCAATTTCCTGAGCTGTCAATTCTTGGCAAATTAGATTTAATACTTCCACTTCTCGGGTGCTTAAAATTATCGGGATATTATCGTGTACCGAAACGTGCGTTTTTTTATTGGAAAGTCGTTTATGAAAAGTGCTTAGCGTGTCTTCTCCAAAATAAAATCCTTTTTCAATAACACCCCTAATGGCTTTCTCAACATCTTCGGGTTCTGAGTTTTTGAAAAGATAGGCACTTGCCCCTAATTCGATGAGATGTACCACAAATTTTTCTTCATTGTGGATAGAAAGAATCACTACTTTTTGTTCTGGATATTGTTCGTGAATGATTTTCATGGTATCAATTCCATTGAGGTCTGGCATTGATAAGTCCATCAAAATTACATCTGGTCGATGGGTTACAGTTTCTAAAAAGCCTAATAATTTTCGTCCGTTATCTGCTTCACAAATTACTGACATATTCTCGAAGCTGTTGATAATGGCGGACATGCCTTTTCTAAAAAGCATTTGGTCATCGGCAATAGCGATGGTAATCATATTCATAGTGTGTTTAAATTTAGAGAATTTTTCTTCAGAGGTTTTTTAACTTTGGGGTAGTTAGAACTTTGTGTGTGTTGTAGATATGAGGAGAGCTAAAAAAACAAATTTATTGTCAAAACTAAAGTTGAATACCAATTTTTACTTCTATACCTTTTTCAACGGTTGGTGTATACGTTACTTTTCCGCTAATCATGCTTACTCTACTTTCAATATTTTTTAAGCCTAAACCTCGTTTGGCTAAAGAATCAATGTCAAAACCTTTACCATTATCTCGGTATGTAATAGAAAGTAGGTCTTTTTCAGCAGAGAAAATTATATCAACTTCAGTAGCTTCTGCGTGTTTGAGCGTATTGTTTAGAAGTTCTTGTAAGATTCTGTATAATGCCAATTCCAAACGATTTTCTAAACGATTTAATGACTCAACGTCAAGATTTATCACCAATGCCGACGCTGCTTCAACTTTATCACAAAGCATTTCGAGGGCATACTTCAACCCAAATTCTTCTAAACCATGTGGCAACATATCATTTGAAATCCGACGCACATTTTCAATCGTACTATCAATCAACTGTTTACTTCCTACTATCAACTTTTCGGTATTATCAGAAGGGCTTTCTCTCGTAAAATGAAGTTGCCCAACTTGTAGCCTCAGCATAGAAAGGGCTGCTCCAATTTCATCGTGTAAATCTCTTGAAACTCTCCGTCTTTCATCTTCCATAGCATCAATACTACTTTGAAAAAGGTCAAGTTGATGTTTTGATTTTATGACCTCAACCTCGGCTTTATTACGGAGTAGTCGTTTCTGATAAGTGGTGACAAAAAACAGTAACATTCCTGCCAGCAAGAACATTAGCAGCGTTCCGCCAAATAACAGAATATAAATGTCAGTTTGGGAAGGCATTTAAAATATGTGTGTGAGTGATGAAATTACTGGTTAAATTTTTTCGAGTATGAAATTAGGTGATAAAAATCATTTAACAAAAAAAAGAATCCTATATCTATTTTGCGGTACTTCTCCATAAGCCAATTGAAATTAAGGAATACATAATGACGATAAAAAATGCGTGTAATGCCCATGTTATCATGCCCATTGGTTTGCCTTGAGTGAGTATGAAATTGCTAAAAGTGAATAGAAATAAACAACCCGAAAAGTAAAATAGAAAACCAGCATTTATCCAAAAAACGGGTGTGTCGGAAGGGTCTTGGTCTTGAAATTCATCAAATGTTTTATACAAATAGAAGGCCGTATATCCCACAATGATTAAACACTCAGCAGTCTTTGCATAAGAATTAAAAGTCAACGTATTATGTAAAAAAAAGGAATCAATCAATGAAAATATTGTGAAAAAAATAAAGATAGTCGGAATGATTTTGGGTGAGATATACCGTTTGAATATTTCATAGTAAAACCACGAAATAAATAAAAACTCCATGAGTACATAAATATGAAATAAGTATAGATTGGGGATGCTGTAATAAGCCATTGTTCTTGAAATAAGCTCAAACAATACACCATTACATAGGTAGAGAAAGATAATAAGTAACTCTCTAACCAAATATTTTCTTCTAAATATGCCCACCAATAACGGAATTGGAACAAACCAAGATACATTTTTTACGATAAAAGTAGCTATTTCTTGAGCGTTCATATTTATAAATGTTAGGTGGCAAAGTGTAAAAACCGCAAGGAATGGTTTAGAAAAACCTTGCGGCATTTTGAGTTTATTAGTTCATTAAAGGACTCTCAATATCGCACGTTGGTGGGCATGGATTCGTGAAATCATAAACATAATATTCAACCGAACCATCTTCTTGAATAACCGCATTTTGGTCAATTAAGTCTTTGATGATAATTGTTTCTTCTCCATCTTCTTCACTGGTTACTACTTCTTTTTTAGCAGCAACCAAGAACATTTTTTCATGACCGTTGGCATCCATGCCAAAATAAACACGAACAACATCTACTTCATCAGGTGCTTCATTGATGATGTCTATCAACTCTTGTCTGTCGATAGCAAAAGCATGAACCACTTGTGTTTCACGCCAGCGAGCAGTGTCTTTTTGTGCTTGTTTTAATGGATAATGATAATCTTTAGGATGTTTTTTTAGATTAGACATGAGTCAATGAGTTAAATATGTTATTATGAGATGTCCTCTTAATCCCCAGCCTAATAAAAAAATCTAAAGGCTGGGAATGATTGTCCGCCAACAATCGAGGTTATTGCAAAACTATGGAATATTTTTGGATACATAACACGTAAAAATACCTGTTTTACCGCCGTTTGATAACAAAGTTTAAAACAGGTATTTTTACGCTAAAATGAATGTATGAAAATCGACAATTTTGCAAAATGTTCCGAAGAGGTTCATCACTAACACATCAAGCAAAAAAGCCCTCACAAAATATTTTTGTGAGGGCTTGTATTTTTATAAGAAGTCGATAGTTTTTACTCTCTAATACTCTCATTACCTGCTAATACTTTTTCAATTCGCTCACGATATGAAAGCCCCAAAGGTATTTTATGATTTTCTAAAATTACATTTTTGGTGGAAATTCCAATGATTTTACTGAAAGGAACTAAATATGATTTATGTACTCGCAAGAAACTGTTGGGGGGAAGTTTTGCGTGTAAATCAGAAATAGATTCGCTAATTACCGAAATCTTGTCTTCGGTAAAAATTTTTGTAAAAGATGCTAACGCTTCGATATATAGAATATCGTTGAGATTAAATTTTAGTAATTCCCGACCAGCTTTCAAGAATATAAAATTGTCTTTTGGAGCGGTCAATTCTTGAATACTTCTGTTTTGTAAATTAAGTAATTCTATTCCTCGACTGATGGCTTTCAAGAGTCTTTCAAAAGTGAAAGGTTTCTGAATATAGTCAGTTACACCCATCTCAAAAGCTTCCATTGCATATTGAATATGATTGGAAATGAGAATAACAATGGGGATTTTTTCTAAAGAATTTAATAGTCCAAGTCCCGACATTTCGGGCATTTCTATATCCATAAAGATAATATCAACGGTATTGCTATGGATAGTTTGAATGGCATCTATTGGATTTTGAAAAGTGTCTATTAATTTCAAATGGGGGAGCTTTTGAAGACATTCATTTAAAATTTTCCTATCAATAGGATTGTCTTCAATAACTATATATTTATAAGTCACTTGCATAAATTAGGCAGGGTAATGGGTTGTTTTTCAGTGGGTTATGGATTGCGGAAGGCAAATATAAGCAATAATTTGCAAGAAATTGTGTAGTCTTGCAAATTATAGCTTAAAAAATGAGTTATCGGTATTATTAAAAGAAGAAAAAATAACTTGAACGTAAAGAAATTATACAGTATTTTGAAAAATGGATATTAATTTGCAGAATTTTGGATGAGTCCAAATCGTTTTGTAGGCTGGATTTAGATTTCATTAAACAAATTGCAGTTTGATTATATGAACTATGGAATCATTAAAATTGCATATAACTTTGCAACCGACAGTATAGTTTGAAATGGTAAAATAACTACTTATAAAGTAATTTATCACGGCAGCTATATTTGGTGTGTTAGTGATATGGAAAAGGTACAGGATATTCCTGTACCTTTTTTGGTTTGATTTAAACCTTATTTTTTTTATGTTTATTTTTAGCTTTTAAAAAATCTTGTAGTGGGTCTTGTTGTGAAGACCCTTTTTTGAGAGAATATAAAATAATGACTGCAAGAATGGTAATGGTCAGAAATACGAGCATGATAGGAGGTAAGGCTTTAGAGTTTGATTATTAATACAAATTTATATTGAAATCAAATTGTACAATACCTTATCCTGTTTCAATGATATAAAAACTTATATATCAGGATATTAGCTAATAAAAAATAGATTTAGCTAATGAAATATAACTTTGGATAAACAAAAAATTACATATCTTTTACCAATGATGTTAGGGCTTGAATAGTAGGTGTGGAGGTTGCTGTTTTGTAACAAATGGCTTGTTTTATTGCCACTTCCTTAAATGGTGAACCGTCTGAATTGATGAGTTCTTTACAAACAACTCCTTGCACACGGCTGGCATCATAGAAAGATGGTACAAAAGCTATCCCGATTCCTAAACTGACCAATCCTCCCAAAAGCTCAATAGATGAAACTTCTTGAACAATAAATGACTCACGATTGAAACCCGCATTTTTACACATTCGCTCAATATCTTCAAAAATGGTGTGTATGGATTTATTGATTTCAATCCACTTTTCATTTTTTAATTGGTCAAGTTTGAGGCTATCTTCTGAAGCAAGTGGATGGGTTTCTGAAAGCATTACCTTCATATAACCTGTTTTGAAAGGTGTTTCCGTGAGTTGATTATATTTTAGTGGAAGCATCGTAATACCCAAATCAATGGTTTCATCAAAAAGAGCATCTTGAATGGCTAAAAAAGTAGGTAATTCCACTAATTTTATTTCAATATCAGGAAAGTTTAAAGCAAAAACTCGAAGAATTTCAACCACCCTGCTACGTAACATCATTCTATATACGCCTAATTTGATAATTTTTTGTTGGATGCCAATTCGACGAGCAGTTTCAATGGCTTTTCCTGAAAGTTGAAGGATTTTTCTGGCTTCAATCAAGAACACTGTTCCTGCTTCCGTAAGTTCTACTTTTCGGAGTTGCGTTCTTTTGGCTCTACCAAATAGCTCCACGCCAATTTCATCTTCTAATAAATGAATTTGCTGACTTAGAGCAGGTTGAGATACAAAAAGCTTCTCGGCTGCTCTTCCAAAATGTAGCTCATCGGCCACACCAACAAAGTATCGTAATTGTCGTAATTCCAAATCTCATAAGTTTTTCTTATGGCAAAATTATAAATAAATATTAGATTTAATTGAGATTTTTTTTGACTTTTGGTCGAAAAAAGAATCTTAAAACTAGAATCTGACATGAAAAAAAACGTTTGTCTTATCCTTTTGATGATATTATTTGGAATAAAAGCATTTGCTCAAAACTCAGAAAAACCAGAAGCTCCAAGTTTAGAATACATCTGTGAATTGAAAGTGAAACTAAAACCTGCCTTGGTAGTTGGCGAAACACCAAGAGGAACACGTCGTATCATTCCGATTATTGGAGGAAGTTTTGAAGGCCCAAAAATGAAAGGCGAAATCTTGGATGGTGGTGCAGATTGGCAAATTGTGAGAAAAGATGGCGTAGCAGAATTGGAAGCACATTATCAAATAAAGACTGACGATGGCGTGATTATTTATATCAAAAACACAGGTTTGCGTGTAGCAACACCCGAAGTGGCGGCTCGTATTGGACGTGGAGAAGCCGTACCATCAAGCGAATATTATTTTAGAGCCGTTCCAAAATTTGAAGCACCCACTGGAAAATACGATTGGATGAACAATGCCATTTTTATCTGTAAAGGAATCCGTAACCCCGATGGCGTTGTTATTCAGGTTTGGAAAGTTTTGTAATCTGAAAGGCTAAATGTCGTTTGAAAGAGCGAGATAGTCGAATAAAATTTGAAATAAAGACTAATTGTCGAATAAATAGCTTGGAGTATCTAATAGTCATTTTTATTAATTTATTGACATATAAATTTGTTCTGTCAAAGCGTTGAATTACAAGGGATATACTAAAATATTTAGACAGTTTTCTCTAATGATTGTAAATAAGAAATCATGTATTTACCCTATTCGCTTTTCGCAAATTGCTCTTTATTCGCTCATTATAAATTAAAACCCTAACAAAATGAAGAAGAAAATTCTCTTAGGATTGGTCGCTATTTTAGTATTAATCCAATTTATTCATCCAGAAAAAAACGAATCAGACGACCAAACGCACAATATCTCAACGAAATATAATGTACCGAATGACGTTCAACATTTGCTGACGGTTTCTTGTAATGACTGCCATAGCAACAAGACGGTTTATCCTTGGTACAATAATATTCAGCCTGTGGCTTGGATGCTGAATCATCATGTAACGGATGGAAAAAGACATTTGAATTTTTCTACTTTTACCCAATTACCTATTGCCATTCAGAACCACAAATTGGAAGAAATCGTTGAAACGGTTGAAGAAAAAGAAATGCCAGATGGCTCATATACACTTTTGGGCTTACATAAAGAAGCTAATTTAACGCCTGAGCAAAGAGAATTAATCATCAATTGGGCTAAAACTCAGATGGATACTTTGAAAGCAAAATACCCAGCAGATAGTTTGAAAATGAAAAAAAGAACAGCTAAGTCTTAGTACCACAGACTTCAGTCTGCAAAATAGTAACACAGACTTTAGTCTGTAAAAATACAGTTACAGACTTCAGTCTGTAAAATAGTAACACAGACTTTAGTCTGTAAAAATACAGTTACAGACTAAAGTCTGTGTTACTCAAACAATTAAATTTAAAAATCATGATTAAGTTAATCATTTCATTTCAGCTTTTATTATTAGGAATTGGAGCGTTTTTCAGCAGTAAAAAAGTTGAAAATACATCTTCAGAAATTGCAGTTTGTCATTCAATTATTGAAGACAATAACTTTTCAAACCTAAATCCCGATGATACTACAAAAGCGTATTCGATGCCATTGTTGGCTCAGACTCCCAAAGGCGATGTAATGCTTTCGTGGACAGAAAAAGATGCAGACGGAGTAACTTCTTTTTGTGTAGCATTTTCAAAAGATAGAGGCAAAACGTTTTCAGATAAAAAAGTGATTTTCGCAGGAGCAGGTGTTGCCAATAGCCGTATGATGCGTGCCAAAGTGCTTACCAAAAAAGATGGGAGTTTAGTTGCGGTATTCTCAAATCGTGGAGAATCTGCTCCTCCACAAGCTCAAAATCCTCCTCATGCAGATGGACATTCTCAGGGCGGTACTCCTCCGCAAAATCAGCCTGCTCCTCCACAAGGCGGGCGTGGCGGTGGACGTTCTTCTAATATTGTTTACTGTGTTTCAACAGATGGTGGAAATACTTGGACAAAACCCGAATCAGTTGATTCTGACCCAAAACAAGGAATTGTAAGAGGTTTTTTTGATGCCGTTGTATTGCCAAATGATGAAGTGGCAGTCGCTTATTTAAAAGACGTTGCCAACAGTACAAAACACGAAGAACGTGATTTGCGTATGGTGGTTACAAAAGGTGGAAAGTTTCAACCAGAAAGAGTTATCGACCCTGTGGTATGCGACTGTTGCCCAATTAGTATGTTGATTGATGCCAATGGAGCATTAAATATTGTTTATCGTGACAATAACGATAATATCAGAGACATGGCGAAAATGGTTTCAACAGATAATGCTGAAACATTCTCGAAACCTCAAATTTTGCATAATGACGAGTGGAAAATCAACGGTTGCCCACATAGCGGAGCGGTTGCTACCACTGCTGGAAAAGGCTCATTATTTGCTTGGTACTCAGGAACAGAAAAGGAAAGTGGTATTAGATTGGTGAGCAATGAAGGAAAGAAATTAGTAGTATTAAGTGAATCATCGGCAAAAAATGCAGCTTTGGCAGAAGGTTCACAGAGTCAAATCTTACTTTGGGAGCAAAATAAACCAGAAAATAATCTTACTCAAATTGCTTTCAAGAAAGTAAACAAAGATAATGTTTCGGAAACTATTTGGGTAGATGGTTCTTCAAATGGTATTAACTCAACAGGTTTAGTGCTTGACAATCAATTACTTGTAGCTTATGAAGTGAAACAAGCCAATAAACGTAATAGCTTGAAAATTAGCACGGTACGTTTGTAGTGATAGTTATTTATTGCCGAACTTCCCGAAAGTTTTAAAACTTTCGGGAAATTAATCCAAGTCGAATAGGATACATTATTTTTTGCCATTTTCTTAACCCCAATTTCCTTTAACGCTTAAACAAAAAACAACATGAAAAAAATAACGTTACTTTTCGCTTTTATCTTAGTGTCAATTTCATCGTTTGCACAATGGACGATTGACAAAGGTCACTCAAAGTTTACTTTCATTGCCGAACATCACGGAATTTCAGAAGTTGACGGATATTTCAAGAAATTTGATGGTAAAATTACCGCTTCAAAAGATGATTTGTCGGATGCAGTTTTTGAAATTATCATAGAATCTGCGAGCATCAATACAGACCTTGAAATGCGTGATGGACACTTGAAAGGAGAAGATATGTTTAACGTAGAGAAATTTCCAACGATTACTTTCAAAAGCACTTCTTTGAAAAAAATAACAGGGAATAAATATACCATGACGGGTGATTTAACGATGAAAGGAGTAACAAAATCAACAACTTTTGACGTAACCATGAATGGCCCAGCGGCACACCCGAACCCAAGTAACAAGAAATTACAATTAGGTATTAAAGCTACTACAACTATTAAAAGAAGCGATTTTGGTATTGGAGGAAAATTAGCAACGGTGATGGTTGGAGACGAAATTTCAATTCGTGCTACGGGAGAATTTCAGAAGAATTAATAGATTTTCTCAATATAAATTGAAAATAATTAAAAGAGTGATGATGCTTTGCGTTGTCACTCTTTTTAATTTAGGGGAGTTCAAAGTTCAATAAGATTTACTTATACTGCAATCATAAATTAGTATTAGACAATTTGAATATTTTTTTGTCTTTTTGTAAGACCATTTAACGGAATTTTAAGATAATATAGCTACTAATGAACTCACAAAACTCAAATAGATACGCTTGGTACGTCATTTTTATATTGACATTAGCCAATATTTCATCATTCATTGACCGCCAAATCCTGAGCTTATTAGTAAAACCTATCAAGCGAGACTTACATTTGACGGATACCGAAATGAGTTTATTGATGGGACTGAGTTTTGCCATTTTTTATACGCTCTTCGGAATGATGATTGGGCGTTTGGCGGATAGAAAAAATCGTAGAAATATCATTATTGTAGGTATTTCGATATGGTCAGTAATGACGACACTTTGTGCAGGTATTGCGAATTATACCCAGTTCTTTTTAGTGAGAATGGGCGTTGGGGTGGGCGAATCCACGCTTTCACCTTCTGCTTTTTCATTGATTGCGGATATTTTTCCTAAAAATCGTTTGGCAACTGCCATGAGTATTTTTTCGATGGGGGTGTTTTTAGGCTCAGGTTTGGCAACGTTGATTGGCTCAGGAATTGTGGCTAAATTGCCAACAGAAGGCATGATGACTGTACCTGTCTTTGGTGAAATTTATCCTTGGCAAATGATTTTCTTGTATGTCGGAATTCCGGGTTTAGTGATTGCTTTATTACTTTTTACCATTACAGAACCTTCTCGTAAAAACTCACTCCAAGTAGCAGGGCAAACGGTTAAATTATCTTTTTCTGAATCATTCGCTATTATTTTCAAACATAAAAAAGCTTATTTATTAATCTGTTTTTCAACCGCTTGTCAGGCTTTAATAAACTACGGTTGTAATGCGTGGGTTCCTACTTTTGTTTCCAGAACTTACGGTTGGGAAGTGCCAAGAGCAGGGGCATTTTTTGGTTTAGTGGTTGTTATTTCTTCTATATTGGGGGTAATATTTGGCGGTTGGTACGCCGATAAACTCACCAAAGAAGGCAAAACAGACGGAAGATTACGAGTAGGCGTTTTAGGGGGCTTTTTAGCGTTAATATCTTTTTATGTTCCTCTTTTACCAAAAGCAGAATGGGCTTTATTAGCAATTTCTATTCCTGTTTTTGGATTAGCAGCCCCTTTTGGAGCGGCAACGGCGGCAATTCAAGAAATTATGCCCAATCAAGTTAGAGCTTTGGCTTCGTCTATTTTTCTTTTCATTTTAAATATAGTTGGTATTGGTTTAGGCCCATTTTTAGTAGCATTTTTTACCGATTTTATCTTCAAAGATGAAAACATGATTCGCTATTCATTGGTGCTTTTATACTTAATTGGCGGAGGATTTGGTCTGTTATTCAGTTATTTAGCATTAAAGCCTTACCGTATGGCAGTTGAAAATAAATAATTATGAACACCAAGCATCGAAAATAGAAAACCAAGCATTAAATAAAATTATGAATATCCCTCAATCTTTAACAGTTGAACAAAAAGACGAAATTCTTTTCGTAAAAATAAATCGTCCAGAAAAACGAAATGCCATCAATGATGAACTCATTTTAGGTATCGAAACCGTGTTTTCAAATATTCCAGAAGGAGTAAAATGTGCCATTATTTACGGCGAAGGCAAACATTTTAGTGCAGGACTTGACCTTTCTGAATTGAAGGAAAGAGATATTGTAGAAGGCTTGAATCATTCGAGAATGTGGCACAGAGCTTTAGAAAAAGTACAATTTGGTAAAGTTCCTGTGGTAGCGGTTGTGCATGGTGCGTGTGTGGGCGGAGGCTTGGAAATTGCTTCGGCGTGCCATATTAGAGTGGCGGAACAAACTACTTTTTATGCTTTGCCCGAAGGACAAAGAGGCATTTTTGTAGGTGGTGGTGCATCGGTGCGTTTGCCAAAATTAATTGGTATGGCTCGCATGACGGATATGATGCTGACAGGGCGAGTAATTACGGCAGAAGAAGGCGTTTTAGTTGGACTTTCTCAGTATTTAGTGTCAGAAGGAAGCGGTTTAGAAAAAGGGATTGAATTAGCCAAAAAAATAGCCTCAAATGCAGGAATGACCAATTATGCGTTGATGCACGTATTGCCAAGAATTGTCGATTCGGGGCAATCAGAAGGTTTAATGTTGGAATCATTGATGGCAACTATTTCATCATCAACACCCGAAGCTCAGGGCAGATTAAGAGATTTTTTGGAAGGAAGAGCCAAGAAAGTAGGAGAATAAAATAGTTGTGATTGGGTGAATTGTGAATTATAAATGGACTTTTCAATCATTCACAACTCACAATTCATCATTCACAACTTATAACATCATTAAACAATTTTAAAATGAAATTTGGACCTACTGAAACTATAAAAACGATAAATCCTGATGGTTCTATTTTGTTTAGTTTAGAACAACCTTTAGCCGATTTTCCAGAAAAAATAACGGAAAGATTAAGTTTTTGGGCTAAAGAAACGCCTGATAAAACCTTTATTGCTCGCAGAAATTCAGAAGGAAATTGGCAAGAATTATCATATACCGAAACACTTCGTCAGGTTGAAAATATTGCTCAATATCTTTTAAATCAGGATTTTACCGACGGACAAACCATTGTTATTTTGTCAGAAAATAGCCTTGAACACGCTTTGTTAGCCTTAGCTTCGGCTCATATCGGGATTCCTTATACGCCAATTTCACCACCGTATTCTTTGGTTTCGGATGATTTTGGAAAGCTGAAACATTGCTTGGAATTAATGACTCCAAAATTGATTTTTGCTCAAGATAGAAAGGTTTATGAAAAGGCTTTGAATTTGGCAAAGACAATGTTTCCTGAGGCAGAAATTGTAACGGTAACAAATACACAACATCTTGATTTTGCAGAATTATTAAAGGTAGAAGCTACTGAAAAAGTAGAGGAAGCTCATGCAAAAGTAAGTGCTGATACCGTTGCAAAAATCTTGTTTACTTCGGGGTCAACGGGCTTGCCAAAAGGCGTTATCAATACGCACGGAATGTGGTCGGCAAATTTGCAACAGATTTCGCAAACCTTTGCTTTTATGCAAACTGAACCGCCTGTTTTTGTGGATTGGTTGCCTTGGAATCATACTTTTGGTGGCAATCATAATTTTGGTTTGGCACTTTATAATGGTGGTTCGCTTTTTATTGATGACGGAAAACCAACGGCAAAAGGCATTGAAAAGACAGTTCAAAATCTCCGTGAAATTTCCCCAACGGCTTATTTTAATGTGCCAAAAGGTTTTGAAATGCTGATTCCTTATTTGGAAAATGATGCTCAATTTAGAGAAACATTCTTCAAAAATCTACGTTTCTTTTTTTATGCAGGAGCAAGTTTAGCTCAACCAATTTGGAATCGTTTGGAAGAATTATCGGTAGAAGTGACGGGTAAAATAGTGCCGATTATTACGGGGTTGGGTTGTACCGAATCGGGTCCTTCTGCCATGTTTGCGGCTTGGGAAGGTAGTTTTTCGGGACTTTTAGGCGTGCCTGTGGCGGGTATGAAAGTGAAATTAGTTCCCGATGGTGACAAATTAGAAGCTCGTTATCATGCCCCGAATGTCACTAAAGGCTATTGGCGAAACCCAGAAGCAACGGCTCAGGCTTTTGACGAAGAAGGTTTTTACAAAACGGGTGATGCCGTAAAATTTTTAGACGAAAATAATCCAAGCAAAGGTTTAGTTTTTGATGGAAGAATTGCCGAAGATTTTAAACTTTCAACGGGAACTTGGGTAAATGTTGGCATCCTCAAATCAAAGGTTTTATCGGCTGGTTCGCCCATTGTGCAAGATGTGGTCATTGCGGGACTCGACCGTGAATATATTGGAGCTATCTTGTTTTTGAATCCAGACGCTTGTCGGAAATTGGCAAATTTATCTACTGAAACTTCCAACAAAGAGGCTTTTCAGCATGAAGAAGTACAAAAATACATCGACCAATTATTGATAGAATTAGGAGAATCTGCCACAGGAAGTGCCAGTAAAGTAGCCAAAGCCGTCATTGCGATTGAACCACCGTCGATTGATTTAGGAGAAATTACCGATAAAGGTTCATTGAATCAACGAGCCGTGTTAAAATATCGTGCGGCGTTGGTTGAGGAAATGTATGGTTGATATATCAGATGATAAGTGCCACGAAGACGCTAAGTCACTAAGTTTAAATTGTCTTAGAAACTGTTATGAAATAAATATATTGAAGGAATTGTAAAATGAGTTCTTCAATTATTTGTGCCTTCGTGGCAATATATAATTTCAAATAGAGAATATTTTGCTCTTAGATTCTTTGTGCCTTCGTGGCAATAAATAATTTCAAATAGAGAATATTTTGTTCTTAGATTCTTTGTGCTTTCGTGGCAATAAAAATATACACAAAATGACAATCGAAAATAAAACATTCATCATCACAGGCGGAGCTTCGGGTTTAGGGTTTGCCACTGCCAAAATGATTGTAGAAAATGGCGGAAATGCAGTCATTTTAGACATCAATGAAGAGGCGGGTAAAAAGGCAGAATCGGATAAGATTTTATTCGTAAAAACTGACGTAGCAAATGAAGAACAAGTACAAAATGCCATTGATTTGGCGGTGGAAACTTTCGGTGGATTGCACGGCATTGCCAATTGTGCGGGCGTTGGCCCTGCCCAAAGAGTAGTCGGCAAAAATGGCCCACATTCTTTAGATTTCTTTACCAAAGTTATCAATATCAATCTTGTTGGTACTTTTAACGTCATTCGTTTAGCAACTAATGTGATGCAAAATAACGAGCCAAATGCAGATGGCGAACGTGGCGTAATTATCAATACTGCATCGGTAGCGGCTTTTGATGGACAAATCGGGCAAGCGGCTTATGCTGCCTCAAAAGGAGGAATTGTTGCCATGACTTTACCCATTGCCCGTGAATTGGCAAGAATGGGCATTAGAGTAATGACCATTGCTCCAGGGATTTTTGAAACCCCTCTTTTGGCATCTCTACCCCAAGATGCTCAGGACTCTCTGGGGAAACAAGTGCCATTTCCTCCCCGTTTGGGTCGCCCGTCGGAATATGCGTCTTTGGTGAAGCATATCGTTGAAAATCAGATGCTTAATGGCGAGGTTATTCGTTTAGATGGGGCAATCAGAATGGGGGCGAAATAAGTTTGCAATATATTTTTCATTAAAAAACATAATAATTAAGACATGAAACTACCTTTCCGTGCCGACCATGTTGGCAGTTTATTAAGAACTCCCGAAGTAAAAGAAAATCGTTTGAAATGGAAAAACGGACTAATTTCTGCCGAAGAATTACGTGAAATTGAAAATGTTGGCATTGCCGAAACTGTCAAAAAGTTAGAATCAACGGGTATGAAATCTATCACTGATGGCGAATTTCGCCGTGATTATTTCCACCTTGATTTCTTGAAAGAATTGGCTGGTGTAACCGTAACTGGTGGCATTGATGCAAATCCAAATGCAAAAGTTGCCGAAGATGGTTTTACGCCTCCAAAATTAACGGTTACTGGCAAATTGGCTCATGTGAAAGATATTCAAGTGGCTGATTTTGAGTTTCTTAAAACTGTAACAACGCAAACACCAAAGGTTTCCATTCCTTCGCCAACGATGGTACATTTTAGAGGCGGACGTAAATCAATAGACATTAATTCATATCCCGATATGGATGAGTTTTTCCATGATTTATCCAATGCTTATAAACAAGAAATTGACCGATTGTATCAATCTGGGCTACGTTATTTGCAATTAGACGACACTAATTTGGCGTATCTCTGCGACCCCAAAATGCGTGCTGCCGCCCTTGAACGTGGCGAAGACCCCAATGAATTACCCAAAACCTACGCAGCCTTGATTAACTCGGTAATTGATGGTCGTCCAAAAGATTTGACCGTTGGCATTCACCTTTGTCGTGGCAATTATCGTAGTACATGGTTTGCAGAAGGTGGTTACGAACCTGTTGCCGAAATCCTTTTCAATTCTATTAATGTAGATGGTTATTTCTTGGAATATGATGATGAACGCTCTGGTGATTTTGCCCCGCTTCGTTTTGTGCCAGATAACAAAAGAGTAGTTTTAGGAATCATTTCTTCAAAAGTAAAAGAATTAGAAAATATTGATGATTTATGCAAACGAATTGACGAAGCTGCCAAATATATGCCTATCGAAAATATGTGTGTGAGTCCACAATGTGGTTTTTCTTCAACGCATCATGGCAATGACATGACACACGATGACCAATGGCGTAAAATGGAATTGGTAGTAAATACAGCCATTAAAGTTTGGGGAGAAGCGTAGAGACGTTGCCTGCAACGTCTAAAAAATATCATAATTGTTTTAGCAACGTCTAAAAATTATCATAATTGTTTTAGCAACGTCTAAAAATTATCATAATTGTTTTAGCCTGCAACGTCTAAATAAAAATCGCAGAATAGGTAAATTCGTTGCAAGATTCAATCGTTGTTTATTGGTAAAATTTTAATCTTTTTGGGAGACGTTGCAGGCAACGTCTCTACCTGTAATATGAAAAAACTACTAATTCTTTTGTTGTTTACCACAACAACTTTTGCTCAAAATGTAGCTAAAATTGATACAGGAGCAATAAATGGGGCAAATTATCGCATCCTTTTTCCCGAAAATTGGAAAGGAAAATTAGTAATGTATGCCCACGGATATGAATTTATGGGTAGTCCAAGACAAAGTAGAAACCCCGATTTTATCAAAAGAATGTCCACATTTTTAGAAAGAGGTTTTGCCGTTGCTGCCTCCGACTATCAATATCAAGGTTTTGCTTTGCCACAGGGCGTTGATGATACAGAAGCATTGCGACAATATTTTATCGGAAAATATGGTAAACCAGACTCCACTTTTATGGTTGGGCATTCGATGGGCGGCGGAATTTCTTTGGCAACTATCGAAAATTTTGGCGATAATTATCACGGAGCTTTGCCACTATGTCCATTTTCGAGTCGTCCATATTTACAATGTCGTAAAGAGTATGATATTTATGCCACTTTCAATGGATTATTTCCAAATGTGGTGACTTCCTTAAAAGATATTTTCGACCTCAATAAGCCTTATCAAGCCCAAGATTCAAGGAAAATGTTTAGTAGAGCAAAGGAAATAAAAGCCGCAATTTTTGCCAAAGATTCATTGCTTGCCTTGGCATTTGCCAAACGTTTTGACTTGAAAATTGACGATTTACCAATGTCCTTATTTTTCAATGAAAACGTATTGAGAGACATTGCACAAAAGGCAAAAGGAAATCCTTTTGATAATACAAATACACTTTATTCGGGTTTCCCGAACGATTTGGAAGTAAACAAAAAAGCAGAACGCTTACCTGCTACGGTGGACTCAAAAATCCTTTTTGGTAAATACGAACGCACAGGAAACATTAATAAACCCGTTGTGTTGATGCACACCATTTACGACCAATTGATTCCGCCGACGTATGGTGTTTCTAATTTTGAAAATATGGTTCGTCAACAAGCTAAAGACCAATATTTTACCGTAAAATATACCAACGGACAAGCACATTGTAGTTTCACACCCAAACAAACTGCCATTGCTTTTGATGAATTGAGAGACTGGGTAAAAACTGGAAAAAAAGCTAAAGCTGGATTTGTAGAATAAAATTTTAAAATTATGATTAACATTGAAAAAATTACCGCCATCGACGTACACACACACGCAGAAGTTTCGTGTTGTCAACCGCATGATGATTTTCGTCCAGAATTTGATGTGGCTTTTGCCAAATATTTCAAGTCAGATAAACGCCCGACGATGCAAGAAACCGCTGATTTTTATCGAGATATAAACATGGCTTTGGTGATGTTTACGATAGATTCGGAACATGAAGTGGGCAAAAAACGGATTCCGAATATTGAAGTAGCAGAATGTGCTTTGAAAAATGATGATGTGATGATTGCTTTTGCCAGTATTGACCCACACAAAGGGCGAATGGGAGCAAGAGAAGCTCGTGATTTAATCGAAAATTATGGCGTAAAAGGTTTCAAATTTCATCCGACAGTACAAGGTTTTTATCCTTACGATAAAATGGCGTATCATCTTTACGAAGTCATTGCGGAGTATAAATTACCAATGCTTTTTCATTCGGGACATTCGGGTTTTGGCTCTGGTGTTCGTGGTGGAGGTGGTTTACGTTTGGAATATTCAAACCCGATGCACTTAGATGATGTAGCAATTGATTTCCCTGATTGCCCAATTATTATTGCTCACCCAAGTTGGCCTTGGCAAGACGAAGCCCTTTCAGTAGCGATGCACAAACCCAATGTTTATATTGATTTAAGTGGTTGGTCGCCCAAGTATTTTCCGAAGCAATTGGTACAATATGCCAATACTATGCTTAAAAACAGAATGTTATTTGGAACAGATTTTCCGTTGATTACCCCAGAAAGATGGCTAAAAGATTTTGAAGAAGCAGGTTTTAAAGAAGAAGTTAAGCCACTGATTTTGAAGGAAAATGCCATTAAAATGTTAGGGTTGAAATAGATTAGTCGTGGCAAATAGCTTGGGTATAATTACCAATCGTTGTTATGTCGTGCATAATGTTACGGAATATATCTCATAATCCAATATTGCACAAGTAACGATACGATGATTCCATAATTTAAAACTGGCTCAACTCTGTATTCAAACAGATAGTTGAGTCAGTTTTAATAATTCAATGCTACAACATGTTGATTTTGTTCTAAATGTTGATTTTTCTCTCTGAATTTTGCTGGAGAAATCCCCGTCTGTTTTTTGTAAAATCTACAAAAATAACTTACATCTTTAAACTCCAATTGATAAGCAATTTCAGAAATGGTCATGTCGGTATGAGCCATCAAAATCATAGCCTCATTAACAAGGTAATTGCTGATTACTTGTTTGGTTGATTCGCCTGCAATAGTCTGACAAACTCGATTAAGGTGCGTTTTGCTAATGCCTAAATCTTTGGTAAAATCGTCAATACTTTTATTCGTAGGTACAATTTTTTTAATCATTTTCATGAACTCCTTGTAGTAAGCCAACTCACGTGTAGAGGCTACGTACTCCTTTTCAGACTCAATAGTCATTCTGAAAATTTTAATGAGTAATAATAAAAGCAATGTTTCCATAAACAATGCTTCCTTATCCGCTTGCAAAGTCAACTCTTTAATCATTCTACGGATAGAATCCATTGCATCGTTAAACTCATCAAAATTATTGTTCATGTTGAGCAATCTTACCCGACTAATCTCATAAAGCAAATCTTTATCATGGCTCGTGAATTTATCAATAATCGCTGATGACACTGAAAGCGTGTAGCCTTTTATATCATCGCTAAATTTAAAGCCGTGCAGATTGTTTTCGGGCATAATGATAATATTTTGCCCAGAAAATTTCTTCATTTTTTCGTTGATAATCAGCGTTCCTGAACCTGATTCTATGAAAAAAAATTGATAGAGATTACTATGAAAATGCGGTTTGATTTCCCAATTATATTTTCTGCAACTATAATCTATGGCAACTAAATTAAGAAAATCAGCCGAAACTGTTGATTGTTCTCTGCCATATAATCCGAAGTTTTTGATTTCAAATTTCATCTTTAGTCGTGAAGGTAATATGGTTTGGATTTGAGAATCAGTGCTAATTTCTCAAGATGGATGTGATGATAAGGCATTAATCATTTGAAATAGAGGAATGCTCCGTGCAATTTCAAAATTTTGCTCTATCCTAAAACCCATGAGAGTTTCAGAATAGAGCTTTACTAAATTGGGTATAAATTATATATTTTAATTGAAGAAATACAAAATAAATGGAAGTAACAACCCTAATGGAATCAGCTTAAAATTAAACGAGTCAATCTATGTTTTACATTGATAAATAATATATTAATTGGCGGATTAATATATTATTTCATTAGGGCTTTACTTCTCAAGTGATACAAAATAGTCACCAATAAATATAATTGTGTTTTAGGGAATTTTCTGCGTGAATTATTTAAAATTAGGTCAAATGTTGAACTCAATCTTAAATAATTTTATTGAATAAATACGAAGCTATTGCTTGATATTGTTCAATTTTTTATGACTTTATTTCTATAATTCAAATTTAGTTAAAATTATGACTATGTGGGATAAAAATGGTTCTTTTGTACCATTTTTTTTATCAAAAGTACCAAAAGCCTTGAGAGGTATATCTTCTGACTGTCAAATGAAATTGTATAATTTAAAAACAATGAAATCTTAACGTAATTTTTTAAGAAGTTTTGATGATTTAAGAAAATAATCTGCTTGATGAATATTCAAAATGGTGAATGAAAAGAATGTAAAAAGAGATGGTATTTTTCAACCATGATGAGAATGGAAAGAGATATTTAAAAATTATTTTTACCTCATAAAAGTTGTCATAAATTATAAATATGTAAAGTTGTATTTGGATTTTTATTTAAAAATATATACAATTAAGTTGAATTGTCTAAGTGAAGATGAAATTGAAAGCGTTTGACATTCGAATTTGTAATGCTGAAATACATTGTATTTTATGACAAAAACTATTGGATAAGTCAACCATTATTAAAAATGAAGTTTTAGAATACAAGAATAAAATAGGAGATAAAGTAGAAAGTTTTTGAAGTTGTTATGAACGCAAGAGATTCTTTGTATCAAAATGATACTATATATCTGAATACGCATAGGGCTATTTGATAAATAAATATGTAATCGGTTTAAATGAAATAGACCTTTCATTAAGTATAGCGTAGTTTCTGTGGATTTTGATTGAAAAGTACCAAATGAAATTTCTCTTGGAGATTCGTTTCGTTTTGAGGTTAGAAATGGGTTGTTTATTCTGTTTTATGTCAAGAATAAGGCACAAAAAAAGGTTCTTCTATGATTTCAAAGGAAACCACAAAAGAACCCGAACTTAATAACTGATTTTAAACAACCGTATTACGCAAAATACCAATACCTTCAATTTCTAATTCAACAACATCGTTTGGTTCAAGTGGACGGTGAACGCCAAACGCATTTTCAATTAGACTTCCCCAACCTACTGTTCCCGAACCTAAAATATCTCCAGGCATCAAGTTTACGTTGTTTTCAGAAGCACGTTCAATCATCTGCTCAAAATTGTAGTAAGCAGTTTTGTAATTTCCTTCACAAATTGTCTGACCGTTGATTCGAGAAGTCATTTTTATATCAAAACGAGAACCTGCTACTTTAGGAACTCTGATTGGGTCTTGAAAGACGCTTTCATCCAATGGAATTCTGTATTGCTCCATTTCATCAGCCGTCACAATACAAGGACCAATAGCGTTGGCAAAATCCTTTCCTTTGTGTGGCCCAAGTGGAATTTCCATCTCCACTTTTTGAATGGCTCTTGCCGTCCAATCATTAAAAACAGTATATCCAAAAATATATGGAGTGGCTTCTGTTGCTTTAATGTCTTTTCCTTTTTTCCCAATGATACAAGCCAATTCTAACTCAATATCCATTTTGGTTTCTTTGGTCGGACGCTTGATTTCATCATCAGGGCCATAAATTGCTTGGTGATTGGTGAAATAGAAAATTGGCATATCGTACCAAGCTGCCCCAATTTGGTGACCAAAGCTTCTTGAGGCATTTTGCATGTGCATTTCAAAACCGATGTAATCTCTAAAACTACGTGGATTTGGAAGTGGTGCTAACAATTTAACTTCAGACAGTTGATAATGTGGTTGTACGTCGCCCAAAGCCTTGATAATCAAAAAATATTCTTCGTGATTGTCAATAAAAGTGAGCATATCTGTTGGCAGTTTTTCGCTTGCCAACTGCATATCAACCACAGCTTCGCCAAGAAGCCAACCAATACGGCTTTCTTGATTTGTATTTAAAAATGTAACTAATTTCATTTTGGTGATTGGTTAATTGGTAAACTGGTTATTGGTTGCTGTACTAATAATGTTTTAATGCTTTTTTTTAAAACTAATTTTCTAATAACAAGTAACCAATAGCTAAATTTCCTGTGTTAATGCCATACCTGTTTTACCCATGAGCATACCCATATTGGCACCTTCTGGAAGCGGTTGGTCGTTGTATTCGAGTAATTCCCAAGTACCCAAAGTTTCAGAAACATCTACCACCATCATGCAACGCTCATAACGACGTTTCATATATCGCTCGAAAACCTCTTCAACTTCGCCTTCTTTCTGTAATTCCTCTATTAAAACCACTGCATCTTCAATCGCTAAAGCAGCTCCCGAACCCAATTGTGGAATGGTAGTATGAGCTGCATCTCCCAAAATAACGACTCTGTTTTTATACCAAGGTGCAGGCATTTTTAGCGTTTCTAAGGCACGGTAATTGACCAATTTAGGGTCAGTTACTTGTGGAATTAATTCTTGAACGAGCGGTACTGGATAAGCCGACATATAACCTTTTAGTTTTTCCACTAATTGGTCTTCTGGAATGATTGGATTATCGCCTTCGGCAGAATTTAGGAAGATATAACACGAGTCGGCAGTCATTGGAATTACCCCAATTTTATGCTTTTTATTAAAAAATATATACCCAGTATCCAAGTTGGCTGGACGCTTGAAAGCATAACGCCAAACTGATAAACCTACGTAGTTTAATTTATAATCACCAAAAATGAGTTTTCTTACTTTTGAACTTACCCCATCCGCTGCAATGACAACATCGTAACTACCCGTTGTACCATCTGTAAAAGTTACATTAGCTACATCTGGCTGATTATCAATACTTTCTACGGATACGCCCATGCGGTATTTTAAGCCAATTCGCTGAGCTTCTTCGAATAAAACATCGTGTAAGATTCTACGAGAGATTCCATTATGACTTGGAAATCTACCGATTGGAGGCGTACCTGCTTCACCAATTTGGACGCCATGCGGTAAGCATAATTTTACTTTTCCATAAGGTGAACCTCTACGCATTGCCTCATCCGCCACACCGATAGCATCTAAAGCTCTGAGTGCGTTGGCTTGTTGTATAATACCAACTCCATAAACATTAAATTCCTTATGAAGCTCTATAATATCTACCTCAAAACCCGCTTTTTTTAAACCAATAGCAGCCGACTGTCCACCAATACCAGCTCCTACAATCAATATTTTCTTTGCCATTTTTATAATGTTAAATAGGGGTTAGGTTTTAGTTGTTAGTGTTTAGGAAAAGTATGAAACTTGCTACAATCCTAATCATTAAACCCTAAATCCTAACCCCTGATATCTTAAATTATGCCTTTATTTTTTGAGCTACCCAATCGTACATATTAAACGACTTTGTAAAATCATCTACCGAACAGTGAGCCGAACCGCTTTCGTCTTTTGGTACAATTTCCATAACGTGTTCGCAGGTAAGAGCATCGTTCACTTGATAAGCATTTTCTACAAAATTCTGACGGTCATCTTCACCATGAAGAATATAAGTAGGCATTGATATTTTCTCTGCTACGCCTTCTAACGTAAAGTTTTTCAATCTTTCACGAGCTTCAGTCATGTTTTCTGCACCCACAATATGTTGTACAATTTCTGCTAATGGATGATTGTCTGGACGGTTTTTCCAAATATCATAATACGACCAAACTGCTCCAAAAATCATACAAACTTTGAAACGTGGTTCGAATGCCGCACAACGAGCCGCCATATATCCACCCATTGAAACTGCCCCGATTCCCACACGAGAAGTATCCACGTGTTCGCCAAGATTTTCGATGATGTAATCTAAAACTGCCGTTCCTGGAACATTGTAGTCGTAACGAGTATGCAAGTGATTGAGTCTTAAAGCAGCACCTTGTCCTGGGCCATCAACTGCCATCATAGCAATACCACGTTCGTTTAGGTGTTGAGCAATTCCGAAATATAATTCTTCCGCTAAACTGTCTAATCCACCAAACATTACCATTACAGGAGGATTCTCAACACCGCTTGGTTTGAATAAATAAGCAGGTAATGATGAGCCTTCAAATGGAATTTCTAATTGTAATGGTTTTTCATCAAAAAGCTGAATGGCTTTGATGAACGCATCACGACATTTTAAGTAATATGGAATTTTGCGTTCATCTTGCAAGTTCATAAAGAACTCGCTGGTACGCAAGTAGTTAAATGCTCTTAGATAGGTTCTGCGAGCAGAAACATGATGACCAGCCTTTGCGTAATTTTCGGCTAATTCATAAACTTTATCACCCATTTTTACCCATGCCTTGTTAAAACTTTCACGGTTTGCTGGGTCAATTTCACTGGCTACTTCTAATATTTCTGCAAATTCACCGCCACCATAATGGGCTTGTGTCAATGCTCTATTTACTTGATATGAAGGCATATACTGCCCTGGAAAATAATGCCACATATTTTTAATGATGAGTTTTTAATGATAAATTATGAGTTTGGGAACAATATGTTTCTGAGTAAATTCATAACTCATCATTCATAACTCATAATTATTTTAAAATCTAAATGATAAATTATGAGTATGGGAACGATATGTATCTGAATGAATTCATAACTCATCATTCATAACTCATAATTATTTTAAATATCAACAGGTTTAACCACCCCGTCAGTTAGTCCAAGTTTTTTACCTTTTGCCATTTCCGCAAATGGGTTTACACTTCCCCACGCATCATTTGGATTGTCTTTTAAGTAGTGAACATCTTGATGGTCGGGAGCAAAAACTAACCTTGCACAAGCATAATATTCAAATAAAATACCACTGCCTGGGTCGATGATGTAGATAAAAAAGCCTTCGTCAGCTTTATGACGAGTTGGAGAACCCATGACACTTTTGTATCCTTTCTCGATGAAATAATCTAAAGCAATCAAAACTTCTTCACGGCTATCAACATTCCAACAAATGTGATTTAATACGCCTTGATTTTCTTCAATATTTGGGTCAGTAAATACGGCAATATCATGCGATAAATTTCCGATTGTCCAAAGTCCACCAACTGGAGGCATTTCATCTGCAATACGGATTTCGTCAGGGTTTTTCAAACCAAATGTTTGCCAAAATGCTTTTTCATCAGCATATTTTCCTTTAGAAACCATATAAGTTACATGGTCGAAACGACGTGGATTTGCTCCTAATTTACGGTTACTGGCATAGCGGTCTGCGTAAATACTACCACGTTCTCCTGTTTCACGTAACCAAACTACATCCCAGAAAACTTCGTGTGTATGTCCGTCTGGAGATTGAAAACGATAAGCCTTTCCATGTCCTAAATCGCCATCTGTCCAGCCCAAACCTGCTCCTAATGATTCAAGGTGAGCTACACATTCTTCGAGAGCTTCAGCACTATCTGCACGCCAGCCGATATGACCAAGCCCAGATTTTTCACTTTGTGTAAGTTTTAGTGTATGATGAAAATAATCGCCCCAAGCTCTGAGGTAAACTGATGATTCTTCACGTCCTGTTTCGTCCATACCAACCACATCTCTGAAAAACTCTACCGATTTATGAAGGTCTGTTGTCAATACCTCAATGTGAGCCATTTGAGATAAATAGTGAGGGTTTTTTGCCATTTTATTTTGAAATATTTCAATTAATTATTGTACAAAAATACTATTCATATAATGTTTATTGTGAATCAATTTTAATCTAATACTATTCAAAATCAATACAAATGAGTTCTATTAAATAAAAAAGGCTTTTTTGAATATTCAAAAAAGCCTTAGAAATGATATTATAGTAAGCGAAAAGCGAGTAAAGTAATTAGCTGGTTTAAAGTATATTTAAAAACAGAACTATCTACTTTTTTCGCAATCAAGAAAATAACCGCCGACAGGGCGAAAAGCCGCTGTCAGGGTTGAATCCGAAACCCTGACAGCGGCTTTTTTGCCCTGTCGGCGGTTGTGCGACGGATATTGGATAACTCCGTTTTTAAATATTGCTTCTATAAACCTGTACCACTTTTTAGGAATAATTATACGGTTAAAACTTTAATAACCTCTTAATTTTAAGTAATATAAAATCCTAATACCTAAATCCCAACCCCTACTTACGCAAAAGCACCGCCGTCAACCGCCATCGTATGTCCCGTCATAAAACTTGATTGTTCGCTTGAAAGCCACAAAGCAACATCCGCTACTTCTTGCGGTTGTCCCATACGTTTCATTCTTTGGAAGTTAATAGCCTGTTGTAATGCTTCTGGATTTTCGGCTAATTTTCTTCGTCCTTGCATAATCATAGGCGTTTCGATTGCCGTCGGACAGATAGCATTTACACGAATATTTTTAGTGGCATATTCAATCGCTGCCGATTTTACCAAACCATTAACGCCATGTTTTGAAGCCGCATAAGGAGAATTTTCGGGTTGTCCGACAAGACCCGCTGCCGAAGAAACACAAACAATCGTTCCGCCACCTTGTTTGAGCATTTGTTCCAATTGGAATTTTACGCAATACCATGTGCCGATGAGGTTAATCTGAATTTGTAATAACCAATCTTCTTCTGGATATTCATGAACGGGTTTAGAGACTTTTCCTGCAATTCCTGCACAATTGACGGCACAGTCAAGGCGACCAAAAGTATCAACCGTTGTGGCAATAAGATTAACAATATCTTGTCTTTCGCCAATATTACATTTGACAAAAATAGCGTCACCACCTGTGGATTTTATTTCACTAACGACTTCATTTCCAGTAGTTTCGTTAATATCTGCTACTACAACTTTACCGCCTTCTGCTCCGAATGATAGAGCCGTAGCACGTCCAATTCCTGAAGCCGCTCCTGTTACTAAGCAAACTTTATTTTCAAATCTTTTCATCTGATTATAGTATGTAATTATTTTCAATGGTATCAGATGGAACGCCTATTCATTGCTTTGGTCTCAAAGTTTTTTGATGGGCGTTTCATATTAATTTCCGTCGCTAATGGTTGTTCCACCGTCAATAATGATGTTTTGTCCTGTTATAAATCCGCCTGCTTTTGAGGCTAATAAAAGTGCTACGCCTGCTACTTCTTCCACTTTGCCAATTCTGCGGAGTGGTGTTAATGCTACTCTTTTTGCCATTACTTCTGGATTGGTCGTCATGGGTTTGGCAAATTCTGTATCAATTACTCCTGGAGAAATGGCGTTTGCTCGAATATTATCGGGTCCAAATTCTACGGCAAGATTTCGGGCTAATTGTGCCAATCCTGCTTTTGAAATACCGTATAATCCTAAAAATTTATTTCCTCTAACACTCGATAAACTTGATAAATAAATGATTACACCATCTTTTTGTGCTTGCATTTTGGGAATGACTTTCTTGGTTAAATAAATGGCACTTTGTACGTTGATTTGCATCGTTTTTTCAAAACTTTCTGCATCAATATCCAAGAAAGAACCTGCCATTGCTATGCCTACGCAATTCACCAAAATATCAATATTGCCAAATGTCTTTTCGGTTTCATTGACCAAAAAATCAATTTGTTCTTTTTCCGAAACATCACAAGGAATTGCCATAGCATTGATATTTTCAGCTTGAAATTCAGCTAAAACGTTTTCGCAAGCCGTTTTATCATTGCTGGAAATAACGATTTTAGCCCCGTGCAAACCCAACAAATGAGCAATTGCCTTGCCCATACCCGAGCTTGAACCCGTGATGAGGGCTACTTTTCCTGATAAATCAAATAAATCTGTCATCGCCAATGAATCATTTTTTGCCCTGCCACAGGACTTTGGAAAAATGGAACGCTTGTGCCTCGTAAACTTCCTAAATACACCGTTTTCATATCGTTTCCACCAAAACTCAAACTTGCCATCCAAGGGCATAAAGTACCTTGAACTGAACCTAAAATTTCGCCTGTTAAGGTTCGGTTTTCGTAATGTTCAAAAAGTATTTTTCTGGTTTCGGGGTTGCTATCGTCCAAGAGCATTAATTCTTCGCCTTCGGGCGTGATGGCAACTAATTGGTCGGTAAAAATGAGTGTTACCCATAAATTTCCAAAAGTATCAAAGGCAAAACCGTCTGGAAAACCGCTTACATTGGCATAAACTTCACGGTTGTACAAATCGCCATTGGGTTTTACTCGCAATCTCGAAATTTTGTGAGCCGTACTTTCCACCACGTAAAGCCATTCTTCCTTATCATCAAAACGGATTTCGTTTGTGCCACAAAAGCCTTCTGCTACAATTCTAACGCCATTTTCGTCCATCAAGGCAATGTAGCCGTCGGTGGCTCTGGTGTTCAATTGTTCTGTCCAAGGATTGGTTTTTGTGGTAACAGTAAACCAAATTCTACCTTTTGAATCTCGCAAAGGAAAGTTAGTTTTGCCCAAAGGTTTTCCATCAATTTCCGTCAGAATAGTAGTCATTTTACCATCACGAGTCATCGTTTCGAGGTGGTCTGTTCCCCAATTAGCGATGATGAAATTGCCGTTTTTATCAAAACACACGCCATTGGGCAATGAACCTTGAGCGAGTACATAACGGTTTTCGAGATTAGATAATTTTGAGAAATTATCTAAATCTGTTTCAGTATATGACGTGATAATTTCCTGTAAACCATCATGATTCAACTTTACCACGCCACCCCGTGCATCAGCCGTCCAAACGGTGCCGTTTGGTTCAGTCAAAATACATTCGGGACGTTGTAAATCTTTACCAATAAATTGAATTTCTTCCCGATTTACCTGCCAATTTTTCAGCGGATTTTGTGTATTAGATTTTATTAACATTTTCACTATTCTGTTAAAATATAATACAAAGGTAAGATTTCGAAAGAAAGTCTGTTACTCAAAACCCTGCCGATGGTATTCTTTATCAATACATTTTGAAGTGAAATGTTAAATAGGAGAGTTTTTTGTATTCAGAAAGAGGGGAAAGTTACAACGTAGGCAGGGTTTGAACCCTGCCTGCGTTAAGAAGTTAAGATTAATTTGTTTCGGAACTATCTACAATTTGTCGCAGAATAAAATTAGCCCACAGATTGTACTGATTTAACGGATTTACACGGATAAATTTAAAGAAAAATCAGTGTAAATCTGTTTTATCTGTTCTATCCGTGGTCTAATTTTGTCTTGCGACAAATAGTAGATAATTCCGATTTGTTTTCAAAATTAGCCAATTTTTTCAATTTGGTAATCTCATTTAATCAACGCTGTCAGGGTTCAAACCCTGACAGCGTTAAGATTATTTCATCTGTCGTTTGAAAAATTCCCATGCTTCTAAATAAACATCAATGTCATTGGGATAATCGTGTTTTCCGCCAATCACTTTCAGCAAAGTAACTTCTGGTTTATTTTGCTCTTTGAAAGTATAACGTTCAATCGTTTTGCCGTCATTTGGGTCATTATCGAGCATATTTTCCATTTTTGGGTTGCCTTTATAACCCGCTAAAGAAGACCAATATTCAAAAGTGCGATTGGTAGAACGGACAAAACCTAAGCTAAGATTATTTTGAATAATGACTTCGCCACCTTCGTAAGGATTTACTTTATCGATAGTTCCATTAATAATCATGACTGGAATCGAAACGTGTTTTTCTACACAATCTAAGTTATTGGTATCGGGTAAATTAGCAATAATTGCGGTAATGGCTCTGAACTTTTCAGGCATGGTCAAGCCCAATTTGTAAGCCATGTGTCCACCGCCCGAAGTCCCAACGGCAAATACTTTTTTATCGTCAATTTGATAATGTTCCTTAAAATAGCCGAGCATTGAGCCAAAGAAAGCATTTTCGTTGATATTTTCTAAATTGGCGGCAGAGTTAGCCGTTTTTCTACATTCATTCCAGAATTTTTTATAGCCGTCTGGATAGACCAATAAAATGTTTTCGGTAGGAGCGATGGCTTCTAATTTTTTTGCTCCATTTCTATTTTGTAAACCGTTTCCGCCTGAACCATGCAAGACAAAAATTACTGACGCATTGGCTTTGGCAGGTTTCAAAAAATGGAAAGTTCGGTAATGTCCTTCAATCAAAATAGAGTCGTTGATAATTTGACTTTTCGCTGAAAAGATTGAAATTGTAAATGCTAAAATGAAAAAATATTTTGTCATGGATTTGTTTTAGTAGCACAGGAATTTTTCCTGTGTGATTATTTGAATTTTATACAAACACAGGAATCTTTCCCGTATAATTACTTGAATTTTATACAAACACAGGAAGGATTCCTGTGCTACATTAAGGTAAGGCAAAGGCAACGTATTGATTTCCTTTTGGTGTTCCTAATTTCGTTCCTCCGCAAGCAATCACAACATACTGTTTTCCATTGACTTGATAAGTGGAAGGCGTGGCAAAACCTGCGGCTGGCAATTTAGTTTCCCACAATAATTGACCGTTTTTCTTGTCAAAAGCTCTGAACATTCCGTCTTTCGTAGCGGCAATAAATAGCAAACCACTGGCGGTAACAACTGGTCCTCCATAGTTTTCAATACCTGTGTTTGAAATTCCTTTTGCTTTCAAACCTTCTTCATAACCAAATGGGATTTTCCAAAGATATTCGCCTGTATTTAAGTTGATTGCGTTCAATGTTCCCCAAGGTGGAGCAATAGCAGGTAAGCCTTTACTATCCAAAAATTTATTGTATCCGTCCATTCTGTATGGTAAATATGGAGCAGGTTTTTCTTTATTGGTAGAAGCAACTTCTTTCTTTTCTTCATTGAATAAAAATGAAACAAGAGCCTGTTTTTCTGCTTTTGAAATACCTCCAAAACCTGGCATCATACCTTTTCCTCCTGAAATAATTTGGGTAACGTAAGCCTTGTCTTTTTTCGTTCCAATGTCAATTAAAGAAGGATAACCACTTTTTGAGTTACCTTTTCTATCCGTTCCGTGACAAACTATGCAATTATTTGAATACACTTTTTCGCCTGCTGTCATGTTATCCAAAGTCGATTGTTTGGGGTTTTCAACCATTTTTTGAATCCATGCCATTTCATTGCTATTGACGTACAAAATACCATCTTGTGGGTCAGCCGCCGCACCGCCCCATTCTGCTCCACCATCAAAACCTGGGAAAATTACCGTTCCTTCTTTGCTTGGAGGGGCGTATAATTTGGTTTTGTAAGTCTTTAAATTCTTGATTAATTCTGCTCTATTTTCAGCGTAAGGACTAATTTGTGTTTCGTTCAAAGTATAAGACTGACGAGCGAATGGTGCTGGTTTGGTGGGCATTGGCTGAGTTAACCAAGGGTGTTCACCTGCCAACGCATTGGTTGGAACGGGTGTTTCTTTGATGGGAAAAAGCGGTTTTCCCGTCACACGGTTAAAGACAAAAACTAAGCCTTGTTTGGTTACTTGTGCCACGGCATCAATAGATTTGCCGTTTTGCTTTATCGTGATTAAGTTGGGTGGAGCAGGTAAATCTTTGTCCCACATATCATGGTGCGTAGTCTGAAAATGCCAAAGTCGCTTACCTGTGCGTGCATCTAAAGCCAAAAGACAGTTCGCAAACAGATTTTTCCCTTTCCGATTTGAACCATAAAAATCATAACCCGCTGAACCCGTTGGGACGTAAATAATACCTCTTTTACGGTCAATAGCCATGCCCGCCCAGTTATTGGCAGCACCTGTATTGATGTTTTTGTAAGCATTTTTCGGGAAGGTTTCGTAGCCAAATTCGTTAGGGTAGGGAATAGTGTGGAAAGTCCACGCTAATTTTCCTGTTTTCACGTCAAACGCACGAATATCTCCAGGAGCAGCGTCCGCACCTTCCGAAAGACGAACAGGCATGATGATAAAATCTTCAAAAAGCGTTCCTGGGGTATTGGAAATGATAAATTTATCTTTGGCAATGGCTGGCAAACCTGTGTGTAAATCCATTTTGCCTTTATCACCAAATGACTCAATTGGTTTTCCTGTTTTAGCATCTAAAGCCCAGAGATTTGGTCCAACAGTATATAGTATTCTTTCAGATTCTACTCCGTTTACTTTTCCCTTCCAAAAAGTTACGCCTCGACTGGTACTTGCCCAGTTTTTGAGAGGGTCGCCGAAACGCCAGATTTCTTTACCTGTTGTGGCATCTAAAGCAAATGCTTGTACGGACGATGTTACGCCATAAAGAACACCTTTGATAATCAATGGATTAACTTGCATTTGCCCAGAATCTGGTGTGGAATATGCCCAAGCAATTTGGAGTTTAGAAACATTTTCTTTGTTGATTTGGGTTAAAGTAGAATAATGGTTTCGGTCGGCACCGCCTAAATATTCAGCCCAATCTACGTCTTCGCTTAGGGTTTTGTTTATCGTTTTCCAAGCGGAGAATATACCTAAAAAAGATAAGCACAGGATTAACAGGATGATTTTAGATTTCATTTTTTGAGATGATAAATGGATTTTTCAGTCTTGTAAATTAACGAAGTTTGAAGAAAAATTAGTCCTTTATTATCCTAAAAAAAATTAATGGTCAAAAGGTTAAATCTTTTGACCATTAATTTTGTAACATACCGAAGTGGTAGTTTTGAGGCTTACAGTTTATGACACAAATTTTAGAGCCATAGGCTCGACCGATTTTGTAGGGGCGGATTTTAATCCGCCATAAATTGGATATATTTATATGTTTTTTTTCGGTGGGTTAAAACCCACCGCTACAAAATCGGTCGAGCCTACGGCTCTTTTAAGCCACAAAAGGTATAAGCGAAATCCGTATTACTCCTGAATTTCAAAAACATAATCTCCCGAAGCCAACGTCAATTTAACTCTGTCATTTTCAATAGAAATATTACTAATTCCATTGCCTTGACGCAATGTTTTGCCACCTTCTTTTACTTGATTAACCGTTTTTGTAGGTAAATAAAGTATGGCAGAAGTATTAGCAGGAACAGTTGTTTTGTAAATTAATTTCTTGCCTTCGTAACGCCATTCGCTATTGATTTTTCCGTAAACAGAATCGTAATAACCTTTCGCAAAAGTCATTACTTTGTCAGGGTCAGGCGTTGGTTTTAAGATGATTTTCTTGAAAGCCGCTTTTTCTGGACTTCTCTGAATTCCCAACGAATAATTATACATCCATGCCGAAACCGCCCCGAAAGAATAATGATTAAATGAATTCATCGAATTATTGCCTCCAAAACCATTTTCTACGGTATAAGAATTAAGTCTTTCCCAAATAGAAGTCGCTCCATTTACCACCGAATACAACCAAGAAGGATACGTTTTTTGCTGTAAAAGTCGGTACGCTATGGCACTATTTCCATTTTCTGAAAGGGCTTCCGAGATAGAAGCCGTTCCGATAAAACCTGTCATTAATGAATATTCTGGACGTTCTACGCCTGAGTCGTCTTTGTTTTTACGTTGAATAGCTTCGTTCAAATATTTAATAGCAAATGGTTTATTTTCATCGTTAAATAAACCTAAATCTAAAGGAATTGCGTAAGATGCTTGCGTGTCAATTAATTGTCCTTTATCCGTTTTTTGCTTTGATTCTGTTTCGTTTGGAGCTCCCATAAAACCCGTTTTTACGCCTGATTTTACCGTTTTATGAGTTGTTTTATCAACATAAATTTCATTAAAAGTCTTTTTGATTTCATCACGACGAGTGGCAAATAATTTAGCATCTTCAGACTTATTCAGAATATTCGCTACTTTGCTCATTACGTCTAAATCATAAGCAAAATAACTCATCCAAAACTCCGTGTTGTCATTTTTATTGCCTTCTGGGCTTAACCAGTCTCCCAAAGGCCCTTCGTTCAAAATACCTGTTGTTTTCTCAACTTTGGTTTCTAAAAAGGCAATGTAGCGTTTCATGGCATCGTAATGTTCTTTCAATAATTGTACGTCGCCGTATTGTTGGTACGTTTCCCAAGCCACCACGATTCCCGCACTTCCCCAAAGTGTTCCACCAAAACCGCCACCCATTGGAGCAACGTCTGTAAATCTTCCGCTTTCTGCTTGTACGTCTCTCATGCCCAAAAGGTGTCTTCTCAAAAACAAATTGGCATCGGTCAAATAAGTGGCACTTTTCGAGAAAACCGAAATGTCACCACTCCAACCCATACGTTCGTTGCGGGCAGGTGTATCTGTTGGAATTGACAAGAAATTACTGCGTAACGACCACGTAATATTCTTCCAAAGTTTGTTCACCAAGTCGTTTGAGGTTTCATAATTAGACGATAAATCCAAAACCGAACTGATTACTAAACCTTTCACGTCGGTAATTGGAATGGCTTGGTCGATACCCGTAATTTCAAGATAACGGTAACCATGAAAAGTAAATCTTGGCTGAATAATTTCGTCGCCACCTTTCAAAATATATTGGTCTTGTGTAAGAGCTGCTCTGATATTTTCCATCATGACCATGCCTACATTTTCGCCGTATTCTTTCAAATCTGGATATTTTACTTCGGCATAACGCATCGTGATAATTTGCCCTTTTTTGCCGTTTCTAATCTGAATTTGTGGAAATCCAACCATGTTTTGAGCCATGTCATAAACAAAAACTTTCGGGCGAACTTCTTCTACTTTCTGAGCAATCATCGTTTTTACAATGGTCGGATTGTTGCCCATTTGCCCAACGATTTTTAAATCTTTATAATCAAAAGTTGATTTACGACCCATAAAATCTGTTGAAGTTCCTTGATAAGTTGTGCCTTCTAAGGGTACTTCAAGGGCTGATTTCCAACGTTTTGCTTCATAATTTGCCTTTGACCAATCTTTAATCGCTTCCTCTTTGTTAGCATCATAAGCTTCTCCTTGAAAATAACTTCCGTAACGCACTGGTCCATCATTAAAAAACTGCCAATCCTTTGGATTTGAGGTGATTATTTGCTCAGAATCATCAGCATAAGTAATGACTAATTTGCTCAAAAGCGATTGTCTATCCCCAAAATAATTCCAACTTTCACCGCTGTAAGTAATGTTTCCACTCCACCAACCTTCACTCAACCACGCCCCAATCGCATTTTTTCCATTTGGTTTCAACGCACCCGTAACATCGTAAGTTTGATACATAAGATTTTTATTGTACTGTGTCAAACCTGGATTAAAATAGTCGTTACTTACTCGATTTCCATTCAAATACATTTCATAAATTCCTCTTGCGGTTACGTACAAACGAGCGTTTTTAATACTTTTATTTTGCGTAGAAAAGGTGCTACGAAGCATTGGAGCAGCATTTTTACTTGGATTTGCCAAAATTAACGCTCCGCCATTTACTTTGTAATTGTTATTTTCTACGGTTAAATTGCTTTTAAAAATGCCATCATATTTTCCAGAAAGTTTCTCCGTAAATAAAATATTAGACGGTGAACGGAAGTTTCTGATTTGTACATCTGAAAAATAGGCAACTTGATTTGCATTGGTTTGAAAACCAATATCTGCCAACATCGGGAAGCTGATAAAATTGTTTCCACTACCCACTGGATTGAGGTTAAAACCTTTTGGAGCAAATGGTGAAGGATTGCCTTCTACTTTATCTTTTAGTTTATTTCCATCAACAAAAATTTCAAATAAGCCAAAATTACATTCTGCTAAAATTTGATGTTTTTCGTATTTATTCGACTGATTGATAAATGTTTGCGGAATATCTAACGTTTTAATGGGTTGCTCTTTTGTATCATTTTTATCGTAACCAACTCGGTAAATATTCAATTTGGCTAAACCTTCTGCCGATTCTGAAACGTTGGAAATGTCTAATTCAAATGCAATATAACTTTGATTTTGAGTGTTTTTTACGCCCATTAAATTCAAGGATTTATCCATCAGACGAGCATCATTTCCACCAAAAAGGAAAGCGGCTTTGGTCGAATTTGTGGTTTTATCCAATTGAATACCGTATTGAAATTTATAAACCGATAAATAATGCGAATAAAGTACCAAATCTTCGTCGCCACCACCAATCCAAGTGGCACCCGACCAAGCCGAGATAGAAGGATTCATCAAGCCTGTTTCAAACCAAGAACTGCTGGTAGTTATTTTGTTTGAATTATCCCAAACGGTCACTTTCCAAGTGTATCGAGTGGTGGCTTTTAGGGCATTTCCAAGATATTCAATTCCGTGAGAAATATCTGAATTAACCTTTTTAGAATCCCAAACAATTTGATTTTTAGCATCAGAAACGACAATCTGGTAGGCTTTCTGAAAATAGCCTTTTTTATTGTCTAAAGCCTTCATTTGCCAAGAAAAATGCGGATTTGTGATGTCAATTCCCAAAGGTTTTTCTTGTGAATCAACCTTTAAATTTTCAATAGAAACATTGGCGAAAATATTTCCGACGAAGGAAATGAAGAAGAGCAAAGAAAGGAAATTTCTTTTGAACATTAGATTAGGGGAAAAATGGTTGAGTATATTATTGGGCAAATTAATAAAGAAAACCTCATAGATTTTAAAGCCTATGAGGTTTCTCAGATAAAATTGCAAAATGTTAATATAAAGACCGTCCTGTACAATCTTGTCTTTGTAAAATACTATTTTTTGGGTTTAGTTTTCATTCAAAATTAGTGATTACCCAATATTTTCATAATCTATTTCCAAAAAATCTTCTACGTTATTTATCCAAAAATTTTGGATGAAATGAATGTGATTTGGGTGATTTGAGTAAATATCATACTGTTCTTGAGTGTCAAATTCCATAGAAATACCGTATTCAAATTTGTTTTTTTGACTGGTTTGTTTCAAAACTTCAAATTTTTGAACGTCTGGGATTTTCGCAAGTGTATCGACGGCATCAAAAAATGCTTGTTTCTCTTCGAGACTAATGGTGTTTTTGAGTTTTAAAATTACTGAATGTCGTATCATTTTGTTTATTATGTTTTCGGTTATCGGAGATAAATTCTTCAAGAATTAACAAACCTTTATTCCCGAAAAGGTAAAACTTAAAAATGTGATATACAATTTAATGAAAGAATTATGTACTAATGTAGCACGGAATAATGTAGCACGGGAATCTTTCCCGTGAATCGGATAATAGGTTCACGGGAAGGATTCCCGTGCTACATTAATTTTACAAATCTTTATGCTTTTTTATGATTTTTTGATAGTCGTAAAAACTTTGTTTAGGCGTGCGTTCTTGGGTTTTGAAATCTACGTAAATTAAGCCCAATCGCTTGGTGTAACCCGAAACCCATTCAAAATTATCCCAGCCACTCCACACAACATATCCGTGCAAATTTGCTCCTTCTTCTTTAGCTTTCAAAGCCCAATCAATATGGCGTTTGATGTAATCTGTTCTCAAAGGGTCGTTGATTTTATTATTCACTTTTACGTCTTCACCTTTGAAACTTGCTCCATTTTCGGTGATGATTACCGTTGGATTTCCGTAGTCATTTTTCAAACGCATGAGCATCTTATAAAGGTATTCTGGCATGACTGGTCCAACGCTTGATTTTACAGAATCTGCATCAGGATTATTGTCAAGCCATTTTAAAGACATGGCTGAATCTTCGCCTTTTACAACGGCAGGAGCATAAAAGTTAATTCCCAAGAAATCAGGTTTTTGAGAGCCAATAAATTCCATATCTTCTTTACTTGGTTTGAAGGTAGGATTGTATTTTGCCAAAGAATCCAATGCCATTTTAGGATATTTCCCCTTGTAAAGTGGGTCTAAAAATAAACCATTGATGAGAACATCTTGAAACTCAGCCGCTTTAATGTCTGCCGAATTTTTAGCATCCCACGGAGCAGCAGGATTTACGTTGAGGACAATCCCAATTTGACCATTTAATTTTAAGTCATGATGATATTTTATCACCTTTGCGTTTGCCATTAATTGACTGTGAGCTTTTTGCATTTGGCTTAGATAAAACTCTTTGCTCATTGGTTTTTTAGGGTCTGAGGTAATCATGTTTTCTACCAAAAAAAACTCAATGTAAGGCTCATTAAAAGTGATAAACTTTTTCACTTTTTTACCATAACGATCAATCACCAATTTGGCATAATTATAATACCAATTTCCCATTGCTGGATTTCCCCAACCACCTTTTTGCAAAAGCACCGCAGGATAATCGAAGTGATAAATGGTAACTAAGGGTTCAATTCCTGCGGCTAACAAATCATCAATTAATACATCGTAATGTTTTAGGGCAACTTCATTCGGTTTGCCCGTTCCGTCTGGAATAATTCTGCTCCAATCCAACGAAAAACGGTAGGCATTTACGCCCAATTCTTTCATCAATTGTATGTCTTTTAGGTATTGAGTACGGTCATACATATTAATAGAAACATTACCCGTTTGTTTCTCGCCAGTCATAAATTGGGTAATTCCAACTTTATTGGTCAAAAAATCCCATTTAGATTCTCCTTTTCCATCGGTTTGATATGCACCTTCAACTTGGTAGGCGGCAGTAGCTACGCCCCAAAGAAAAGGCTCTTTTATATTTTCGGTTGAAGTGCTTTTACAAGCCGAAAAGAGCATTGAAATGCCTAAAATTGGCAGGATTAGTTTTTTTATCATTGATTTTTGAGATTAGAATGCATGATTTTGGTATAATTGGTAAGGGAATGGAAAATGCTTTCTGGTAGCTTAGCCAACTCTTCAAGAGTTGGCTAAGCTTAATTAAACCTCCCGAAAGTTTAAAAATTATCAGGAGGTTTTCTAAAATACAGAATAAGCACATTTGTGTTATTTCGAAGCAATTATTTATATCTTCACTACAATTTTTCCTATCGTTTTTCCCGTTTCCATTTCTAAATGTGCTATACCCATTTGGTCAAAAGGGTAGGTTTTAGAAACTTTAGATATTAATAAGCCTTTTGCTAAAAGTTCCGCAATTTCTTTCATGTTTATTCCACTTGATGTTACGAGCGAATAAAGGACTTCAACTTCTTTATCTTTTGCTTTTTGTAAGAAATCCTCACTAATCATGGGTAATAGACTGATGATTTTCCCCCCTTTTTTTATGACTTTTAAAGATTTATACAAATTGTCATGAGCAAAGGCATCTATTACGATATCGACATCTTGTTTAATATCCTCAAAAGGACTTTCATCATAAGCAATATGTTCATCTGCCCCCATTGCCAATACAAATGCTCTGTTTTTGGAAGAAGAAACGCCAATAACATAAGCTCCTAAATATTTGGCCATTTGAACTGCATAATGACCGACTCCACCAGAAGCAGCTTGAATCAAAACTCTATCACCTTGTTTTATTTTAGCATTTTCTTTTAAAAACTGCCATGCCGTTAAAGCTGCTAAAGTTGCCGCAGCGGCTTCTTCGTAGTTGATATTTGATGGTTTTATGGCCAATTGATTAGCTGGTACAGCCACATACTCGGCGTAGGCTTTCCCATGTCCCAAAAAATTGACTAAGCCAAATACTTCATCTCCAAGTTTGAAATCTGTAACTTCAGTTCCTACTTCGCTCACAATTCCTGAAATATCCCAACCCAAAATCAATGGAAGATATTGTTTTAGATGTTGAGCCATAGCAGAACCACTTCTGGTACGAACATCCACAGGATTGATGCTAATAGCTTTTACTTCAATTAATACTTCCTTTGGTTGAATACTTGGTTTAGGTATTTCCGATAATAATAGGTTTTCAATTCCGCCAAATTCTTTTAAAACAATTGCTTTCATTTCTTTTTTTTTTAGTTCATTCAAAGACAAAATTGTAGAAATTTATGCGAACTAACTTTCAATTGTATATTAGTAGTCAATATTTGTATATCTGTGGTAAGATTAGATTATAACAAGGCTACAAATTTGGGGTTTTGACAATATTTTCAGCTGCAATTCTCCCTGTATTAATGGCAAAACCCATTGAAGTTCCAGGGAAAATAAATGGATAACTGTCACCGTAAATGGAACAAGCGTCTGTCCCTGCCGCATAAAGCCCTTTGATAGGTCTCCAATCTTGACCAATTACTTCTGTTTTTTCATTAATTTTTATGCCACCTGCACTACCGTAAGCACTCGGGAAATGCCGTCCTGCATACCATTTTCCGCCTGTTAGCGGGCGTAGATATTTTCTCTCTTTGTTAAATTGTTCATCATAGCCATTTTGACAAAAAGCATTATAATTTTTTATTGTTTCTGTCAATCCGTCTAAGTCCAGACCTGTTTGTTGACAAAGGTCTTCAATGGTATCAGCCACATAAAAATTGCCTTTTCCAGATGCTAAATATGCGTCGATAATGGTTTGGGCATTTTCAAAATTAGTTTTCGGAAAAACTCGATTTCGTGTATCAAAATCATTCGCCATGATTTGAAGAATATTTTCATCAAAAATCAAAAATCCTGTTTTATCTTTTTGAAGAGAAAGGGCATTGCCCGTAAATGTAACATTTGCCATGATGGCTTCATTCATAAATCTTTCGCCTAAATAATTAACGAATAAATGGGGTTGACGACAGGCTTCGTGCAACTGAGGCGGTACATTCATAGGGTCTGGCATTCCATAAACTAATTCCATTGACATTTCGGTTTTTTGAGCACCAACTTCCCAAGCCATACGAATTCCATCACCTGTCACTCCTGATATTCTGAAAGGGTAAATGTCTTTATCCATTTCAAAGCCTGTGTGTTCTCTTATCATTTCTGGGCTATTGCCAAAGCCACCAGTTGCTACAATTACCGCTTTGGCTCTTGCTTCAATTTTGTTGCCTACTTTATCGGTTACCTTTACTCCTACAACAATATTATTTTCTTTAATGATTTGATTGACAGTACTTTCGAGTATGATATCTACTCCTAATTCAATGGCTTTTTGAGTCAATATTTTCATCATAGTTGCTGCTCCTCCAGGGCCAGGTTGGCCTGTTTCGGGTTTAACCAAATGCCATGTTTGATATGAGCCTGTGAAATAAGTGGCAGGTTCTACAAATTCAACTCCCAAAGACTCAAGCCAATGGATAGTATCACCTGATTTATTCAAAAAAGCTCGTACCAATTTAGCATCTACTCGCCAGTGTGTGTAATCCATGAATACTTTGAAAGCTTCATCTTTGGTAGGTTGTAAGAGCCTCGCACGGGTGTGGCGACTTTCTATACCCAATGGCCCCATTCCTCGGTTTGCCGTGCCGCCTGTCACGTCATTCTTTTCAAAAACAGTAACCGATAGACCACTCTGTGCAGCACTAACTGCGGCCGCTAACCCTGCGGCTCCAGCTGCTATAATAATTACATCTGATTGAGTTTTTTTCATTTTTTACTCTACGAATATGAGAGGTTAATTTTGTTAATGTTAAGAAGTAGTAGAAGTTTGTTGATTAAAGGGTTTTAATTTGCTGATTAATAGTGTTTTATGGTACTTGTGTATGAATGTTGCTAACTTAATGCTACTCGATTTTATTTAAGTTTCGAGACAAAAAACACCGCTAAAACCGCCAAAACCGACGATACCCACAAAAAGGCTGATGGGTCAACACTATCTGATAAAATACCAGCCAATGCGGGAATCAAAACGCCTCCAACAATTTCACCGATTGCCGTAACTAAACCGATAGCTTTTGCTTTCAAATGGTCTGGAACAGTTGCCGAAGGAATGACCGCCGCAATGATAGGAATTGTCCCCATCATGCAGTAAGTAATAAATATGGCAGGTAATTGAAGTCCAGAACCATTGAGAAAATAGACTGCAAAAGGGTATAAAACTCCGATGGAAATTGCCACTAACAAAACAGGTTTTCTGCCAATTTTATCGGACAAAGCAGGAACAATAATCGAAGAAACAAGTCCCGAAACACCCAATAATCCCATTGTTTTACCCATTTGGTCAGCCGACATTCCTTGTGTCTCTACAAAGTATTTTGAAATAAATGGTAAAGTCGCAAACCACCATCCAAACACGCAACAAGCCGCAGGAATGCCCCATTTGATATTATTGTAAGCTAATAATTCTGAAATATTAAGCGAAGAATCATTCTTTTCACCTTTACTTTCAGCCGTTGATGGTTTCACATAAAACCACGCTAATAAACCAAAAAGTAAACCTGGAACACCCGCCACATAAAAAGCATTTCGCCAACCCATATTTTCGGCAATTTGAACCAATAAAACGGGGGCTAAAATTGACCCAAATAAAGCAGAGCCAAAGGCTTGTAAAATCCCCGCATTAAGTCCCAAACGATTGGGTGATGATTCTCTTTCTACAAAATTTTGAGCCAAAGGAATAACAGGGCCTTCGGCAAAACCCATCATCAAGCGAGCCAATAATAAAGTAGTAAACGAAACCGCAAAACCCGACCCGAAAGAACAAACAGAAAAGGTAAAAACGGCAATGATGAAAACGAGTTTTTTCTTATTGTTGGTTTCTGCCCAAGCCGTAGAAAAAAAGCTCGAAAATGCCCAAGTTAAAGATAATCCACCTGCTAAAAGTCCTACTTGGGTATTGTTCAAATTCAAGTCTTTGGCAACGAAGGGCATCAAAAAATTAAGTGCCAAACGGTCAAAAAACAAACAACCAAAGGTGAGTGCCATCAGAAGCACAATGCCATTTTCGTAAGAAAAAAATCCTTTTTTCATGCTTAAAATATGTTTAACTTTTGAAAATTATTGGTATTCAAAATCGCCAATAGAGACAGTTTTGAGGCTGTCTTTATTGGCGATTTAATCATGAAAAAGCGATTAAAATTTATATGAAAGTGTCAAGAAATAGGCTCTTGGCATGATTGGCAATGTTGCATAGATAGCTTGAGGATTAGCATCAAGCATTGCTTTGGTAAATCCTTGTGTATCCAATGCCGCAGGGAAACCACCTGGAGCAGCCCAACCCATGATTCCGTAAGTATCGAAAAGGTTATTTATCGATAAATTGGCTTGTACTTTATTCGTGATTTTGTACGAAGTATTCAAATCAAATGAGTTGAATGAAGGTAATTGGAAGGCATTTCCAACGTTTGCCCAACGTTTACCCATGTATTGCCAGTTGATTGATGCCGTAAATTTATCGTTACTGTATGTCGGAGTTACGGTAAACATATTACCGATATTATCGTTTTGATTACCATTATAACTCACTTTTTCATCATCAGCAGGGCCATTCGTTTTTGCTAACCAAACACTAAATTCTTTTGCTACCGAAGATTGTAAAATACCTACAACACGAAGGCTGAAATTTTTGTTGAAAACATAATTTCCTTCCAATTCTAAACCTTTTGTTTCGATTTTTTGATATACACGTGCAGGAGCATAATAAGTGGCATCAGTATTTTGGAAAATTTGGAAGTTAGGAATGTTTCCTGCCAAAGTATAGAATGGTGTTAGGAATAAATTGAAGTTTCTACTTCTGTATTTTACCCCAAATTCTGCCATTTTAATGTCTTGTGCTTCTACCGAAATATTTGAGGTAAGTTGCTGATTGGCAATATCCATGAAGTAACTTAAATCAGGTGTTTTACGTCCTTGAGAATAGCGACCATAAACTGCCAATCCATCGTGGATTTTATAGTTTAAACCCATTGAGTATGAAATTACGTCGCTAAATGATAATGTTTTTTCAAAACTTTGCGTTGGATTTGCCGTAAATAAACGGTTATCGTATAAAGTTGTAGCGTTGCCGTCTGCACCCGTTGGACTATCAGGAGTAACACGTTTTGGCGTTACAAAACTTGATTTGATATTGAATGTTTCGGCACGAATACCCCAGTCGAAGTTTAATTTTTCAGTAATATCCCAGTTATGACCCAAAAACAAAGCTGTTTGTTTGATATTTGCTTCGTTTTCATAAACGCCACTTCCGCCAAAGTTGGTAATTCCATTAGGGTTTGTCAATTCAAATTTTGTTCCTGCCAAACTTGTATATCTAATCGCTACCGTTTTAGGTTGGTTTTCAACTGTTGCAAAACTTTGTCCCGCAGGAATCATTGAGAAGCGGTTCGCCTTAGTTGAAGCGTAATACAAACCACCCGTAAAGGTCATGTTTTTCAATTTTTTAGAAATAGTAGCTTGGTCGATAAAATCGTTCATGCTAACTTCTCCATACGGATTTGGATTGTAGAATACCGCATTTTGTAAAACATCGCCTCCTGGTAAACTCAAATTGTTTGGAATAAAACGAATACCTCCACTTGTTGGCGTTGGGGGCAATTGTTGTACAGTTCCGTAGCTTTGACCCGTTGTAGGATTGTAAAATTCATACGTTCCAAATTTGGCAACGTTGCCACTAACCCCATAAAACACCACTTGGTCAACTCTGAAAGGGAAAACAACCGCCGTAGTTTGGCTGATATTATCTTTATCAGAATATTTTAAATTATTGTTGAAAGTCCAACCTTCACCAAAAGTTTGCTCCCAGTTTAATCCGATTGATTTTTCATCATAAGAACCCACTTTCTGAGTATCATAATTAATGTCTTTCGATGCACCTGAAACGGCTTTCAAAACCGTAAATTGTTGCGATTGAATCAAGGTCGAACTTGTATTGGTAAAACTCCCTGCTGGTCTTGGATTTTGGAAATCTACCGAAGGCGTATATTCAAACTGTGCCGTATTATCGTCCAAAACTTTGGCATAAAGTTTCAATGAACCTGATTTGTAGTTTTTGATAATATTTGCCTTTACTTGTCCGCCATAACTAAGTTTATAGCCAGGATATTTAGGGCCATCGGCACTTCTATAAAAACCACCTACATTAAACGTTAGGGTTTTATCTTTAGAAAGTGGTCCTCCAACGTTGAAATCAGCACGATAATATGGATTTTTCCCATTTCCTTCCAATCCAAATCTGGCACGAGCTTCACCCGCAAATGTTTGTCCGCCAGTTTTAGAAACATAATTAAAGATACCTCCTGGAGCATTTGGCCCTAAAATACTGGCAGTTCCACCTCTCACAGATTCTATTTTATTGATAGTTGCATCTGCTCTAAGATAAGCATCTGGCTGGATAAGTCCTGAAATACCCATCACTGGCAAGCCGTCTTCCTGCATAGAAACATAGAAAAAACCACCATTATAATTTAAACCTCTTGTATAAATAGAGTTTCCTACTTCACCTCTTGAAGTATTGACATAAACGCCTGGCAGATTTTTGAGTAAATCAGCAGAACTATTCGGAACAACCGCTTCAATTTGTTTGACATTGAGCGTAGAAATAGCTACCGAAGCACTCATTTTGGTACGTTTGTCAAAAACACCTGTAACCACAACTTCTTCGAGTGAAGTCTCGTCATCGCTTAAAGTAACTGACAAATCGGCTGTTTGAGGAACCGTTACGTTTACTTCTTTGGTAGTAAATCCAATAAATGAAATAGATAATTTGACTGTGCCATTATTAACATTGGCAATTGAGAAGTCTCCATTTTTGTCAGTCAAAGAGCCTTTATTTGCTCCTTTGATAGTGACCGATGCACCCGCTAAGGCTTCTCCTTTCGTGTCTGTAACTTTTCCAGAAATTTTATTGTTCTGTGCAAAAATTATATGACTACACAAGATTAGCAATAAACAAATGCCGTTTTTTTTCAATAATAATAATGTATTCATGGGGATGATTTTTTTGTGATATTTCAATAAAAAACATTACAAAAGTCATTATTATTAAGCGGAATTGTGAATCAAAAATAACCCAATTGTATTCAAAATCAATACAATTCAACATATTCTTTAGGAGAAATTCCTGTTTGGCTTTTAAAGAATCGGGAGAAGTTACTTGGTGTCTGATTACAGAGGTTTACAGCGATTTCTGCAATCTGAAAATTGGAGTATTTGAGCAATGTTTTTGCTTCTAAAATGAGCATTTCATTGAGTAAATCTTGGGCTGTTTTATCGGTACAATTTTTTACACATTTATTGAGATAATTGGGTGAAATATTCAAAATATGTGCATATTCAGTAATGCTTTGTTTTTGATAAATATGCTGAGATAATGCTATTTTATATTGCTCAGTTACTTGAAAGAAGGCATTTTTAGTCTTTTTGTGCTGATTGGGAATCTCTTTTTTCAATTCCTCAAATAATACCAAAAGATAAGATGCAATGATGTTTTTATTAAGCTCTTGGTCATCTTCATAAATTAATAATAAACGCTCTAAAATTGACTCAATGTGTTTCTGAGTTTCGGGCGAAATATTAATAATTGGGCTTGACTGAAATTGGAAGAAAAGGTAATTTTCGTGGAGGTAATTCTTGGGTAAAAACTGAAAAATTTTTTCATCAAAATGACAAAAGAAACCTTCACAATCGTGACTCATTTTCTCATGCTGTGTAATTTGATAGGCAGGCAAGAAAAACACGGAAGATTCTCCGAACTCATAGCTACTTAATCCTTTACTTCTTTGGGAGTGACCTTTTTTTACATACAAAAAATCGCAAATAGTTTTGCGATGTGGAGGCAGGGGAAAGGTCATTTTATCGACAAAATTCTCCAAGCGGTTAACATGAAAATATTGGTGTTTGGTGTTAGAAATTACAGGTTGCCAATCAATGGTATGCGAGTGAAAACTCGTCATGTCTGAAGGTTCGAGCGTAGGTATTTTTTCAGTTTTGTTCATTGTTGGATGAGTTAATAATTGACTTTTTAGCACGCAGATGACGCAGATTTTCAACCGCAGATTTTTATAGATTTACTCTTATACAAAATAGACATACATAAACTTTGAGGTTTGTACAAAATACATTTAGTCGTTCTATTTTATCTGTAAAAATCTGCGTTACGAAGTATCTGCGTCTTCTGCGTGCTAAATCGTCAATGAAAACTATTTCTTAAATTTCACGGTACGTTCGTCTTTGATGATACCTTTCCAGTTCATTCCAAAGCCAAAATCGTAGGCGTTTCCTTCACTGTCTTTGTAGCATTTCAAATCGTAAGGAACGTCTTCGGCTTGTTTTTCTACCGTAATCATGTCGGCAGGCATTTGCATTGGAAGAAGTGCCGCTGGTTCAGATTTTCCTGCAACGATTTCTAAAATTGCTTGGTCTTGCACGCCAAAACTCAATAAAAGAGCAGAAGCATTTTTCTCAATTTCGCTGAAAATCATTGGGTTAGTCGTATTCACTGAAACAATAACAGGCTTACCTTTCATCTTTTCTTTGGTTTCAGTAACCAAAGTCATGTCGGTAATGTTTGGTGTTTTTGCCGTTTTGTTTTTGTAAGAACGGTTCGTGAAATTTTCCATTGGGTCACCACCTGCAATACTTGTTTCACGAGCTTCGGTAGCGGTATAATCTCCGTATTGCAAACTGATTGGAATATATCCGTTTCCGCCATTTTTCAAATCTTCTTTGTCGTAACCAATCGTTGCCGATGGATTTTGGATAAATACTAAAGCGAAATCAGCTTCGTCGGCATTGTCGGTTACATTATAATATTTCTTAACGATATCGATACTTACAGGATAATCCGTTGAAGCAGGAGATTCCATTCCTAAGAAATTACGGCTTGCAGGGACAAATCTTTTTGGTACATAAACTGTCTTTTTAGTGGTAATTGGTAAGGTTGAACTTTGGTTTTTTAACATTACAACTGACTGTAATTGAGCATCATAACCTGCTTTCATAAACGCAGGATTTCCAACAGTCGCTTTGGTTTCTTCTACATTCAAATATGGATTTTCAAAAACACCAACTCTGAAAATATTACGCAACAAACGCACCGCAGATTGTTCCATTCTTGCTCTCATTTTAGCTTCGCCGTGTTCTTTTACGCCCATTTGGTAAGCTTCAATAACAGGTTTTGCATCATTATTTCCACCGTATTGGTCAACACCAGCCATTAATACTTTATAGTGACGTTCAGCCAATGAAAGTTTTTCAACTCCCCATGATTTTCCATCAATAAAAACATCCATTGCTTTATGGTCGCCAGTTACAAGCCAATCGGTACAAACTACGCCATCGTAACCATATTTTGTTCTTAGTAAGTCGTTGATAATGTACTTGTTATAATTGTTCGCTACATTTTCACCATTCTTTTTATCTTGATTCCAAGAAATGGTATAGTAAGGCATCACGGCAGAAGCCATGCCTGTTTTACCTTTCAATTTGAATGCTCCGTTGATAAAAGGAATCAAATGAGCATCAAAATTATTACCTGGATATACCGCAAATTTTCCGTTAGCATAGTGTGCATCACGTCCTGCTTCGCCAGCACCGCCACCTGGCCAGTGTTTTACCATCGCATTTACGCTACCCAAACCCCAACCGTTCGCAATTTCTTTTTTTCCAAGTGAAGTTTGAAAACCATTACAATATGCCTGAGCCATTTCTGCTGAAAGAGCAGGGCTTTCGCCAAAAGTACCGTTGAAACGACTCCAGCGTGGTTCTGTGGCAATATCAACTTGCGGAGAAAGGGCAGTCGTAATACCCAAAGCACGATATTCTGCGGCTGCTACTTGTCCGAATTTTTCAACTAATTCAGGTTTGAAAGTCGCCGCCATACCTAAAGAACTTGGCCACATCGAAATTTCACCGCCCGAAGCCGCATCGTATTCTGCTTTGGCTTTCGTTCCGTGACGTGGGTCTGTACTGTTGTTGGCAGGAATTCCGTTTCCAACACTTTCACAGTAAGCTTGTAATTTGTTATTCCATTTTGCGGCTACTTCTGGCGACTGAACCGTTGTCAATAATACGTGACGAAGGTTATCATCTTTCAAAAATAATTTTTGTTGGTCGGTCAAATCAGAAGGGTCTATTTCACCTTCTTTGAAAGGTTTTCCGTTGTATGTTCCCGCAAAATACCCTCCCGCACGGGCAGGAAGCGATTGATGCGAAGAGTAAAGCATTAGCCCTGCAATTTCTTGAATAGTAAGTTTTGAAGCCAAATCTTTTGCACGTGCATCAATGGGTAAACGCCAGTCCTCAAATTTATCTAACTTGCCATTTTTGTTTAAATCTTTGAAAGCTAAACCATTGACTGTCAAAACTTTTATACCTGAATTTGGCGAATATCCTAAGGTCTGCCCACCTTGATTTTTGATAATGTTAAAAGTTCCGTTAGTGGTTTCTGTCCACTTTTTCTGAGCAAAAATGGGTTGTAAGCAACTCGATAAAATGAGGGCGGTAATAATACGTTTTGTCATTGGATATGTGTTTGATTTGGGAATTATTTACCTCGTCGGAAGTAAATAATTTCGTTTGATTTTACATGAATTTTACACTTTATTCATTCGATAAAATTAAACTAAAATTTAGAGAATTAAATTTTTTCTTCAAAAATCACTATTCAATAATTGCTACGGCTCTTGTCCAGCCCGCACTTGCTGCTTTAATTTTGGCAGGGAAACAAGATACTTTGAAGCCGAATGGAGGTAATTGGTCTAAGTTTGCCAATTTTTCAATTTGACAATATTCTTTTTCAATTCCAACATAATGAGCTTGCCAAATCACGCCATCTCTTGGATTGGCTCTATAATCTGCCGCTTGAATATGCAATGGAATATCCCAACCCCAACCGTCAGTTCCCATTACTTTTATGCCTTGGTCAATCAACCAGTGTGTAGCTTTGGCGGAAGCCCCCACGTGGATTTTTACAAAATCTTCATCGTGAATTCTTTTGTCAGCATCACAACGAATCAAGACAATATCAAATGGTTTTAATGTATAATTAATGTCAGCTAATTTTTCAATTAAATCTTCTGGTTCAAACATATAGCCGTCTGGTTTATCCGTAAAATCAAGCACAACGCCATCGTGGAAAAACCAATCTAAAGGCATTTCGTCAATTGTTCTCGACGGTTTGCCTTCGCAAGTTGGATAATAATGGTAAGGGGCATCTACGTGTGTTCCGCAGTGACTTGTAACGGTCAAGAATTCTCCAGCAGGGCCATTTCCATTGATAAAAACATCACCAGCGATGCCTTCAAACAATTTTCCACCCATTTTTTTAGCACCTTCTTTATGGTCTTCATAGACAATTTTAGTAGGAAGTGGCTCTTTAATTTCTTCTGAAATGGTTACAGAAAGGTCAATTATTTTCATATTGAGTCCCGTATGGGAGGTTAAGTAGGACAGGTTTCCAACCTGTCTCCGTTGTTATTATGTATGTAGGACAGGTTTCCAACCTGTCTCTGTTGTTAATATTTATGTAAGTAGGACAGGTTTCCAACCTGTCAATGGAGTACCTGTTATTTATTCAGTAGGACAGGTTTCCAACCTGTCGTCGTTAGTAACGTCCATTTTACAGGTTAGAAACCTGTGTTACTTGTTTTTTTACAGGTTAGAAACCTGTGTTACTTTAAAAGCCTTCCGCCATCTACCGTAATGATATTTCCAGTAGAAAAAGTCAGTTGAGTGGCTACCGCAAAAACGGCATTGGCTACGTCTTCATTCACTGCAAAGCGTCCGAGTGGTGTATTTTCCTTTTGATTTTGCAAAAATGCAGGGTCAAAATTCTTGGTATATTCACCTTCTACAAATCCGGGAGAAACCGAAACCACTCTGATTTTCGGAGCTAAAGCCCTTCCTAACGAACGAGTCATGGAATCAATTGCAGATTTTGAAGCACAATATGCCACATTTGAGCCAATTCCATAAATACCTGCGATAGATGAAATATTGACAATCAGAGCAGTATCTTCTTCCGATTTCATCAATAAATCTTTAAAAGCTCTATTCATGGCAAACGTTCCTCTGAAATTAGTTTGCATGATTTTGTCAATCCATTCGTCAGTCAAAGCCTCCAAATCTTCGTGAGCAACAGGCGTTGTGATACCTGCATTATTCACCAAAACGTCTAATTTTCCGTATTTCTCAGCCACAAAATGTTTCAAAGCATTTACTTTTTCAGCATCGGTATTTGGAGCATGAAAAATCGTATGATTTCCTTCAGGCAAAGTGCTTAACAGAGCTTCTGCTTTTTGAGAATTTGAGTTGTAGGTAATGATAACATCAAAGCCATTTTCTGCAAATTTTCTACAAATAGCAGAGCCAATTTCGCCTGCTCCGCCAGTTACTAAGACGACTTTTCTTAATGATGAGTTTTTCATAACGTGAGATTTTGAAGAGTATTTTATACCAAAGTTTTGTTCGATTAAATATAGTGTTTAATAAGTTTTAAGGGAACTTCCCGAAAGTAAAAATAACTTTCGGGAAGTGAAGTCGGGGCTTTATACTTCTCGAAAGTTTCTTCCACTTTCGAGAAGTTCTTTCAGAAAATTAGACTTCCCTAATAACTTATTAAACAGTGTATTAAATCAGAATTTACGAAACAGTCTTATATCTTCTCACTCTAATATCAGCTTGTTCTTTATGTCCTGCAAAGTTTTCAATAGCACATAATCTCGAACAATATTCACCAATCATAGCACTTGCTTCTGGCGTTCTTACTTCTTGATAAGTACAAGTTTTCATGAATTTTCCAACCCATAAACCACCTGTATATTTTGCTCCGTGCTTAGTTGGAAGCGTGTGATTTGTACCAATTACCTTGTCTCCGTAAGCTACGTTTGTATATTTTCCGAGAAATAATGCTCCGAAATTGGTCATTTTCTCCAAGAAATAACGTGAGTCAGCAGTCATAACTTGTACGTGTTCGCTTGCAATGATGTCGGCTTCTGCTACTAATTCATCAATGCTATCCACCAAAATAACCTGTCCGTAATCTCTCCAAGCAATACTTGCTACATCAGCTGTTGGTAAAATAGTCAATTGACGTTCAACTTCTTTGATGGTATCGTAAGCCAATTGTTCGCAATTTGTCAATAAAATAGCAGGAGAAGTTGGACCATGTTCCGCTTGTCCGAGCAAATCCGTTGCACAGATTTCGGCATCACTGGTTTCATCAGCAATTACTAAAGTTTCGGTTGGGCCAGCCAATAAATCAATCCCAATTTTTCCGAATAATTGTCTTTTAGCTTCGGCAACATAGGCATTACCTGGCCCAACAATCATATCAACTGAATCAATCGTTTCTGTTCCTAAAGCCATCGCTGCAATCGCTTGAACGCCACCCAAAAGGTAAATTTCATCTGCACCTGCCAAGTACATTGCCGCCACCGTAGCCGCAGGAATTTCGCCTTTGATAGGTGGTGTACACGCCACAACACGCTTAACACCAGCAACTTTAGCAGTAAGCACGCTCATGTGTGCAGAGGCAACCATTGGATAACGCCCACCTGGAACATAGCAACCTACACTATTAACAGGAATATTTTTATGCCCCAAGAAAACTCCAGGAAGGGTTTCAACCTCAATATCTTTCAAGGCATTTTTTTGGTGTGTTGCAAAATTTCTGATTTGTGCTTGTGCAAATTTGATGTCTTCAATCACTTGTGTAGGTAAACTTGCGATAATTCCCTCAATTTGTGCTGGCGAAAGTCTGAAACTTTCTGGCGACCAATTATCTAATCTTGCAGATAAAGCTCTTACTGCTTCATCGCCACCTGTTTTTACTTCATCAATGAGGTTTTCAACGGTTTCTCTTACCTTTTTATCATTTGATTCTGCTTCAAATAAAGCAATTGCTTCTTTTATTATTCGCTTCATAATTTTTTGAAATTAAAATGTTTTGACAAGACTGTTTTGAAATTATAAAGGCTGAAAACCTTTTGTTCAATAAATAAATCTGATTAGAAAAGCCTGTTTTTTGAATAAGTATGACAAGTTTATAACCTCTCTATACATTTATTTGATAGATTAGAAATTTGTCCTACTTTCCATGTTTAAACCATTTTTAGGCTAATTTTCTCTCTTTATACTGTAATTGAACTAATAATTTCAAAAATCATAATTCAATGATGAATTAAAATGTCTTGCAAAATTCAATTTTAATCATATAAAAGTCCAATATTTGTTTCTTGGGTTTTTGATAAGTAAAAGTTATTATGAAATTGGGAGTTGCGTTAGTTTTTGAATGGAACAGGAGTTTTGAGAGCGTTTCCATTGTTTTGTTAATGAAGTTAGAACTTATGAGCGGTCTGACTACTGCCTGACCGAGTTTGTATATTTGGTCTGACTACCGTCTGACTGAGTTTGTATATTCGGTCTGACTACCGTCAGACCGAGTTTGTATATTTGGTCTGACTACCGTCTGACCGAGTCTGTATATTCAGTCTGACTACCGTCTGACTGAGTTTGTATATTCGGTGTGACTACCGTCTGACCGAGTTTGTATATTCGGTGTGACTACCGTCTGACCGAGTTTGTATATTCGGTGTGACTACCGTCTGACTGAGTTTGTATATTCGGTCAGACGGTAGTCTGACCGCTAAATATATGTAGTATTTAAACAAAAATTTTGAAAGTATTGGTATCGGAGTTTGTTTTAATATGTGGGAGAAAGTGGTTAAATTAAGAGGATAATATTGGGGAATGAAACAGCGAGATTTGTAAATCAAAAACTCGTAAATCCCCAATCACTTATTACTATTCCGAAATTCACTCGGCGATAAACCCGTTTGCTTTTTGAAAAGTCGGGTGAAATAAGCGGGGTCTTTGAAATCTAAGAAATAAGAAATTTCAGCGATGGAATGAGACGTGTTTAAAAGATATTTTTTGGCTTCATTTACCAAATATTCATGCACAATTTGTAAAGCGGATTTTTGTACCAACGACTGACAAATGCGATTGAGATGCACCGCCGTAATATTTAGTTCTTGGGCATAATCGTTAATAGATTTTGATTCATGGAGCGACTGTTTTACACTTTTTTGAAAAGCCTGAAAATACCCAATCGTTCTATTATCTGACTTTGAGATTTGGTTTTCATTTTGTAAACTCCAACGGTATAAATTCACGAAAAAAAGTTGAAAAAAAGCTCGTAATGAAATCTGTTTTTCGAGATTCTCTGTTTGTAATTCTTCTTCAATTTTGTTTTTCAAATACAGCATTTCCTCAAATCCTTTTGGGTTTGCGTCAAAAGAAAAATTCTTCAAATTATTTAAACCCAAAGTTACGTGAGGAGAATTTTTGAAGATATTTTCAAGGAATGATTCTGAAAAAGTGAGAACATCGCCACAGATATTTGACTGAAATACAAAACCATGCAATGTATTGGCAGGAATCATCAAAATAGAAGGCGTATTCAAAGCAATTTTCTTGTTTTCAGAAATCAATAAACCTTCGCCCGAAGAAAATATAAAAACCTGAATCAAATCGGTGTGGAGGTGTTCGGTAATTTCCCAATCATACACTTTACTTCTCAATTCTAAGGCTTCGAGGTGGATAAATTCGGGTAGGGGCGATGATTGATTATCACCGTACAAACCTTTAAAATTGAGTAAATTATTATTCATGGATGTTTCAATAATGCAAATTCTGGTACTATTTCAATTCAAATATTGATTAAATGTTTGAATTGTGCAATTTTTATTTCAATTTATCCAACAAGAACCTGCTGCAACGTCATACATTTGCATAGAATTCAAACCAAATAATTATTGAATCAATGAGCAACATTATTTATAATCAATTTGATAGAGAAGTACAGCCTCCGTATTTATCTCCAGACTATACCTCAACGGTTTTACGAGCTCCCACTAAGCCATTGGTGGTATTAAAACAATCGCTTTCTGAACTGACAGGACCCGTTTTTGGTGATTTTAATTTAGGAATATTAGATAATGATTTGACCAAAAATTCAATTGTAAACGGTCAACCTTTGGGTGAAAGAATTGTTGTTCATGGAAAGGTTTTGAATGAAAACGGTCAGCCAATTCCGAATACTTTAATCGAAATTTGGCAAGCCAATTCGTGCGGTCGTTATGTGCATAAAGTTGACCAACACGATGCTCCGCTCGACCCTAATTTCTTGGGTGCAGGGCGTTGTTTGACGGATTCGGAAGGAAATTATAAATTCTATACCATCAAACCTGGGGCGTACCCTTGGGGAAATCATTACAATGCGTGGCGACCAAACCATATTCACTTTTCGTTATTTGGGGCAAACATTACTAACCGTTTGGTCACGCAAATGTATTTTCCAGGTGACCCACTTTTACAATATGACCCGATTTTTTTGAGCGTGCCACCTCAAGGACGTGATTTATTGATTTCTCAATTCGATTTGTCAATCACTGAACCAAGTTTTGCGTTGGGTTATCGCTTTGATTTTGTGTTGAGAGGAAACAACGCAACGCCATTTGAAAAACAATAGTTTTTAATGTTTGTAATTCGATGCTCGATGTTTGAATTTAGCAAATCGAAAATCGAATAACGAAAATCGAACATCAATCATCAAAAAAAATGAAACAGACTCCATCTCAAACCGTAGGCCCATATTTCGCATATAGCCTTACGCCAGAGCAGTATTTATATGATTTTAAAAGTTTAGTTGGTAACGTAATGGTCAATCCAACTGAGCATCCAGAGGCAATAACCATCGTCGGAAAAGTTTTTGATGGAGATAATAATGTCATTCCTGATGCCATCATCGAAATTTGGCAAAATGACGGTGAAAATCAACTTTTTGGTAGATTCGGGACGGGAACGGATGCTCAAAATCGATTCATTTTTCATACCATTAAACCCGAATCAGTGAATGGACAAGCTCCGTATTTGACGGTCATTATTTTCATGCGTGGACAGCTAATTCATTCATATACAAGGATTTACTTTTCTGACGAAGTGGCACTTAATGAAAAAGATGAGGTTTTGAATTCTATTGAAAAAGATAGAAGAAAAACATTGATTGCTCAGAAAAATGGGGCAATCGGTTCATTGTCACGATATGAGTTCAATATTTATATGCAAGGCGAAAACGAAACTGTCTTTTTTGAAATATGAGTTTATACTCCGAAATATTCTATTCAAGCGAAATCAACGAACTATTTTCTGATAAGAATGTAGTCGCTGAAATGCTACAATTTGAAGCCGTTTTAGCGGTTTCACAAGCGAAAGAAGGCGTAATTCCTGTTTCGGCTGCTGAGATAATTGGACAATGTTGCCATACTGATTTTATTGATTTTGAACGACTCAAAGCGGATATAAAATTGAGTGGAAATGCGGCGATTCCGTTGGTAAAACAATTGACGGCAATTGTTAAAAACAAAGATGTTGAAGCTGCCAAATATGTACATTTAGGAGCAACCAGTCAGGATGTGGTGGACACGGCAACAGTTTTGCAAATCAAGGATTTTATTGATTGGTTGGAAGAAAAAATGATGCTTTTAGAGCAAAATTTAATCGTAATTACTGAAAAACACCGCAACACTTTTATGATTGGCAGAACGCTTTTACAACAAGCTAAACCAATCACATTTGGTCTGAAAACGGCTTTATGGTTGGAGAGTATTGTTCGTTCAAAAGCAAGAATTGAGGAGGCTAAAAAACGAGTTTTAGTGATTCAATTAGCAGGAGCAGTTGGCAGTCAGAATCAGCAGATAAATCAAAAAGTAAAGTTAATTTTTGCGGATATTTTGGCACTAAAAACGGCAAATTCTTGGCATACAAACAGAGATAATTTAACCGAATTTGCCTCTGTTTTAGGAGTTTTGAACGGTAGTTTGGGCAAAATTGCCAAAGATATTACGCTTCTAATGCAAACAGAAGTAGGAGAGGTGTTTGAAGGTGCGGCGGCTGGAAAAGGTGGTTCAAGTACGATGCCACATAAACGCAATCCTGTGACATCAACGGCTATTTTGGCAAACGCTAATCGAGTACCGCACTTGGTGGCGACGATGCTTTCAGGAATGGTACAAGAACATGAGCGTTCGGTGGGACTTTGGCATTCTGAATGGGAAGTTTTGACCGAAATTATGCAACTCACCGCAGGAACATTAGAGCGTGGAATTGAATTAATAGAAGGTTTAGAAGTTGACGAAAATCGAATGTTAGCAAATCTTGAAATCACGAAGGGTTTGATTTATGCCGAAAATGTCTCATTAGCTTTAGCCTCAAAAATAGGGAAGTCAGCGGCTCATGAATTGGTAGAAAATGCCTGTAAATCAGCCGTTTCAGAACAAAAACATTTGAAAGAAAAACTGATAGAATTATCGGTTAATTTATCAGAAAGCGAATTAAACGAACTTTTCAAGCCCGAAAATTCCATTGGTTTGAGTTTAGAAATTATTGATGGAATTTTGAGAAAAGATTAGATTAAGAAACGAACTCTTCTAAGGTTTCAAATCCTTAGAAGAGTTAAATCCGACCGAAACACAATGCAAACAAACTATAAAATTCAAGGAACACCCAACAGTCCAGTTTTAATTTTTTCTAACTCATTGGGTTCAGAAATGATGATGTGGGACGAAGTAATTCCGTATTTACTTCCGTATTTCAGAGTTTTACAATATGATACTCGTGGACACGGTGGAAGTGTAGAACATGGTGTTGATTCTCCTTATACAATTGCTCTTTTAGGACAAGATGTCATTGATTTATTAGACCAACTCAACATTTCAGAAGCCTATTTTTGTGGATTATCAATGGGCGGATTAATTGGGCAATGGTTAGGCTTAAATTATCCAAATCGTATCAAAAAACTCATTGTATGCAACACAGGAGCAAAAATTGGCAACGATGAAAGATGGAACGGACGCATCGAAACGCTAAAAGCAAACGGAATGCAAGCCATTGTGGACGACACGATAGAAAGATGGTTTACCGAAGATTTTAGAACCCAAAATCCCGAAAGAGTAGCTCAAACGCACGCCATGTTTTTGCGAAGCAATGTAACAGGATATTGCAATTGTTGTGCGGCTATTCGTGATGCAGACTTTAGAGAAGAACTTCAAAAAGTATCGGTTGAAACTTTGGTCATTACTGGCGATGAAGACCCCGTAACGAATGTAGAACAAGCCGAATTTATTGCCAATGAAATACCAGCTTCTCATCTTAGAGTTCTTCATGCAAGACACTTGTCTGCGACTGAATTACCGAAAGAATTTGCTGAAAATATTATTGAATTTATTGCAGGAGAAACGGTTTTTGAAAAAGGAATGCACGTCAGACGTACCGTTTTGGGGAATGCTCATGTTGATAAAGCTACGGCAAATATTAATGGATTTAATGCTGATTTTCAGGAATTTATCTCAAAATATGCTTGGGGCGAAATCTGGACTCGTCCCGAATTAGCCAAACGAGAAAAGAGCTTGATAACGATGGCAATGCTCATTGCGTTGAACCGTCCAGCAGAGTTTAAAATGCACGTAAAAGCCGCTTTCAATAATGGCGTAACCGTTGCCGAAATCAAAGAAGTAATCATGCAATCTGCCATTTATTGTGGCTTGCCTGCCGCCAATGATGCCTTTCATTTGGCATTGGATGTTTTCAAGGAATTATCTATAAATTATTAGCAAGATGAATCAAATTAAAACCAAAGTCGGTATCATCGGAGCGGGCCCTTCTGGACTTACGTTAGCACTTTCGTTGCATAAAAATGGTATTGAGTCAGTCATTATCGAAAATAGAAGCCGTGAATATATTGAAAATCGTGTGCGTGCGGGTTTGCTGGAACATAACACCGTTGAAGTTTTCGATAGTCTGAATGTATCAGATAGATTGCATCAAGAAGGATTAGTGCATCACGGATGTTATATCAATTATAACGGTGTAAGTCAACGAATTGATTTTCAGAAATATACGCAAAAGGAAGTTACTATTTACGGTCAACAAGAAGTGGTGAAAGACTTGGTGAAAGCGTGCTTAGAACGCAATATTTCTATCATTTTTGAAGCCGAAGCTACTAAAATTACAGACTTAGAAACCGCTAATCCTAACATCTATTTTACCCAAAATGGAGAAGAATTTGTATTGACTTGCGACTTTGTGGGTGGTTGTGATGGTTTTCATGGATTGGCACGCAAAACCCTTCCGAAAGACTCTTACAAAGAATATAAAATAGAATATCCTTTCAGTTGGTTAGGAATTTTAGCGTATGCAAAACCCGCTTACGACGAACTAATTTATGCCTATCATTCAAACGGTTTTGCGTTGGCGAGTTTGCGTTCAGAGAAAATTGTACGTTTGTATTTGCAAGTTTCCAACGATGATTCGATTGACAATTGGTCGGATGAAATGATTTGGGATGAACTCGAAAATCGCCTTGAAATGAAACTCAATCGTGGTGAAATCTTTGAAAAAGGCATCACGCCCATGCGTAGTTTCATGATTGATAATATGCAATTCGGACGTTTGTTTTTAGCGGGCGATTCTGCTCATATTGTTCCTCCAACGGGAGCAAAAGGCTTGAATTTAGCAGTAGCTGATATTCATAATTTAGCCAATGGATTAGTCGATTTTTATCAATCAGGAAGCGAAGAAGGGCTTAATAATTATACCAAAAAGTGCTTGGCGAGAGTTTGGCGAGTACAAGATTTCTCAAATTTTATGACTTATCTCTGTCATAAACAAACAGAAGAAGGAAGTTTTGAAAGTCTGCTACAAAAATCAAAATTTGATTATCTGACTATTTCAGAAGCCTATCAAAAAACGATTGCAGAGAATTATGTGGGACTGCCTTTTGAGGTGTTTGGATAGTTGATTTTAATCTTCTTTCTTTTCCATGATTCTGTCCACATTATTCATTTCTAAAATCTTAATAGTTGCTTGACCTATTTGACTTTTTGCATAGATAACTCCATGGTAAAGTTCAAAATGGTCATTCCAATTATCAGTTCGAGGATTGTAGAATCTAATAAATGTAGTACCAGGAAGGAGAATAGTACCGACATCACTACCTTTTGAATTGTTACACAAAAAACAAGCATAAGCTAAATTTTCAAGGTCAGAACTACCACCATGTTTAAGACTAATAATGTGGTCAATTTGATGTTTGAAAAGAGTATCATCATCAGAATATAAACAATACTCACAGCAGTAGGATGCACATTGAGCAATAAACTGTCTATCTTTTTCAGAAATATATCTACTCATTGTGCTAATTTTTTCTTGGCATTTTTTTTAGCCATACGCATCATGTGTTCTAAAAGTAAAAATTTATTCATTTCTTCAATTTCATCATCATTTAAAAAAGAGGTTTGCTTTTTATACAGTAAATCCTCTACTCTATTTTGAATAGAATCAGGTGCTTTGTATGCCAAAACATCTTCTGGTTTTGGAAATGAAGTGATGAAGTTAATAACCTCATCAATAGGGCGATAAGTAATCATAACGCTGTTTTTTTACTAAATTATTGAAATTAAATCAAAAAACACAATCTTTAATGAAACAAGTTCCAATTATAGATTTAGAAACCGCCGCCAAAATGGTAAAAGATGGCGATACATTGCTACAAGGCGGTTTTGGTATGACAGGAAACCCAGTTCACTTGATGCACGCATTGGCTGAAATTGGTACAAAAAACTTAACTTTTATTGGCAATAATACAGGAGAAGCAGGACTTGGCGGTGGTCGTTTATTAAGAAATGGACAACTCAAAAAGATGATTGGTTCATTTTTTACGTCCAATCCAGATGCCGTAAAAGCAGCCCAAAGTGGTGAAGTTGAATATGAACTTCTCCCCCAAGGAACACTTGCCGAAGCCATTCGTGCGGGTGGTGCAGGTATTGGTGGTTTTTACACGCCAACTTCGGCAGGAACACTAATTGCCCAAGGTCGTGAAACCAAGATTATTGATGGTGAAGAGCAAGTTTTTATCAAAGGAATTCGTGGAAATGTAGCTTTTATTCGTGCTTGGAGAGCCGATACCGCAGGAAATTTACAGTACCGAATGACCGAAAATAATTTCAATAAAGCAATGGCAACTGCCGCCGATTTAGTGATTGCAGAGGTTGAAGAAATTGTTCCTGTCGGAGAAATTGCTCCCGAATTTATTCATACGCAAGGTTGTTTTGTAGATTATTTGGTAGAAGCCAAAATTACACTTGAAGATTTAGGTTCTTCGGCTTCGGTTTCATCTTCTAAAAAAGTAGATGAAAGTAGGATGAACATGGCAAAGCGTGCTTTACAAGAACTGCAAAAAGGCGATGTCGTAAACTTAGGAATCGGTATTCCGACCTTAGTAGCCGATTTAATTACCGACGAACACGGCATTATTTTACATACAGAAAACGGAATGTTAGGTGTTGGTCCAGTACCAACTGATGGCGGTGGAGCAATGGATTATCCCGTAAATGCTGGTAAAATTCCCGTAACTGCTTTGAAAGGAAGTAGCTATTTCGATAGTGCTGATTCTTTCGCTATGATTCGTGGAAAACATATCGACGTTGCCATTATGGGCGGTTTAGAGTGTGACGAATCTGCCAATTTAGCCAATTGGGCAGTGCCTAATAAACCGCTTTTGGGCGTTGGCGGTGCAATGGATTTAGCCAAAGGAGCAAAGCGTTTAATTATCACCATGACGCACACCAATCCAGATGGTTCTGCTAAAATTGTGCCTTCATGCGTATTGCCATTGACTGCCGCAGGAGTGGTTGATATGGTCATTACAGATTTAGCCGTTTTTGCTTATCCAGATGGAAAATTGACATTAATTGAGTTGATGCCAAATGCTACTTTGGAAGATGTAAGAGCAAAAACGAGTGCTGATTTTATTGAGAAATTAGGATAGAGGAAGTAGTTATAAGTTATAAATTATGAGTTAGGGGAGTACGGATTTATAATAAATCTGCGATTATCAGTGATTGAAAATCAGCGTCATCAGCGTTCTATTTGTAATCCCGAACATCAAACATCGAAAAATGAATCAATCATATATCATAGATGCCATCAGAACACCCATTGGAAGTTTTGGAGGAAGTTTATCGACCGTCAGAGCTGACGATTTAGCTGCTTTGACCATCAAAGAATTAGTCAAAAGAAATCCAAATATTCCCGTCGAAATGATTGATGAAGTCATTCTCGGAAATCATAATCAAGCAGGAGAAGACAATCGAAATGTGGCTCGTATGGCAACATTATTAGCAGGTTTACCTTATACAGTTCCTGCTCAAACGGTCAATCGTCTTTGTGCTTCTGGAATGTCGGCAGTAGTTGATGCGTCTCGAAGTATTCAAGTTGGCGATGCCGAAATTATGATTGCAGGTGGTATGGAACACATGACTCGTAGTCCTTGGGTCATTTCCAAAACCTCAAAACCATTTGGAAATGATGCTCAAATGTTTGATTCCAGCTTTGGGTGGCGTTTTATCAATCCTTTAATGCAAAAAATGTACGGAACTGATGCAATGGGAATGACAGCTGAAAATTTGGTAGAGATGTACAATATCAGCCGAGAAGACCAAGATTTATTTGCGTATAATTCACAGCAAAAAGCCGCAAAAGCACAACAATCAGGAAGATTTTTAGAAGAAATTATCGGGGTTGAAATCTCTCCTAAAAAAGGTGAAACGGTTATTTTTGACAAAGATGAATTTGTAAAACCAAGTTCAACGCTTGAAAAATTAGCGACATTAAGACCAGCTTTCAAAAAAGAAGGAGGGAGCGTAACCGCAGGAAATGCCGCAGGTTTAAATGATGGTTCAGCAGCGATGTTTTTAGCTTCTGAAAATGCCATTAAAACCTATAATTTAACACCGAGAGCAAGAATTGTATCTTCTGCAATTGTAGGAGTTGAACCAAGAATTATGGGAATTGGTCCTGTTGGAGCATCTCAAAAAGCACTCAAAAAAGCAGGTTTGACACTTGACGATATGGATGTTATTGAGTTTAACGAAGCCTTCGCAGCTCAATGTTTAGCTGTTACTCGCAACTTAGGAATTGCCGATAATGACCCAAGAGTAAATCCAAACGGAGGAGCAATTGCTTTAGGGCATCCCCTCGGAATGTCGGGAACTCGTATCATCCAAACGGCAAGTTTAGAATTACAAAAACAAAACAAAAAATACGCCCTAATTTCTATGTGTATAGGCGTTGGCATGGGCTATGCCGTGATAATTGAAAGAGTATAAATAAAATAAATAGCGTATCGTTACCAAAGGCAATCAGGTGTTTCACAACATTTGATTGCTTTTTTACGTTAGTGTATAAAAAATAAACGTCGTGGAGAATCTCTACGACGTTTACAAAACACTTAAACTCTATATTATTAAAACTTGATTTTTACTTCTTGTTTTTTCCGAATTGATAAGCTAATCCCACCCTCAATGCAACTCCTCCGTTCGATGTGGAATTATTAAATGGTACTTGATAAGATGCTTCTCCAATAGCAAGTAGCTTTTTGGCAAGCACATAGTTTAAGCCAGTTCTTGCATAAGCAAATCCTTGAACACCTCTACGGTTATAGTCGTTGTCAAATGGTCTTGAACCTCCACGTCTATCATCATAACGTCCGAAGCCATTTCCGTCTCTACCAACGCCTACACCAGCACCAAAATAAGGTTGTAGTCTTCTACTTTTAAACGGCATCCAGTTAACTCCTAAAGAAGATTGTCCTCTCGAAAAAGTTGAGTTGTTGGTTCTATTTCCTTGAAAGTCAGCAACTAAAGATATTCTATTTGAAAAGCCGTATTCAATTCTTAGTCCCATTGTTCCGCCAACTTTATCATTGCTCGAATTGTCAAAGGCAATTAAACTTCCACCCAATACTCCAACTCTGAAAAATGCTGGTTTTAATGGATTAAATGGAGTATGTTTTTTTGACGAATCTTTGACAATTTTTCTTTCTAATACAGAGCCAAAAATTGGTTCAGATTTAACTTCTTTTGTTACTTCTTTAACTTCTTGAGCTTGAGTATTAAACAAAATACTAAGCAATGCAAGACCAGTCAAGGTCTTTTTTAGACTTGAAATATTCATTTTATTTATGGTTAATGATTAGATATTTAAGAGTTGAGAATCTAAAAGGCAAAGCCCTAAAATAAACTTTTTGAGATTAAATACGACTTATAAATATAGATTTTAATTACCAAAACGATAGCTTATTCCTATTTGTCCACCTAAAACTGTTGGGGCATTTAGAATAATATTTGGCTCTTTCAAAAACTGCGATTGGAAAAATAACTCTCCACTTGCTACTAAATTTTTAGTCAAGAAAAAAATTGCTCCTGCGTTTACACCTAACAAGTGCATCATAGATTCTTGCTGAAATACTTTACGAGGTTTTAAATAATCTTCAAATTCATAATCACCAAAACCCTGAGTTGGAATTTGCACATACCAATTTGTTCCAAAGTATGGACGTACTTTATCACTAAATAAAAGGTTGTATCTTACTCCTAAGCCCAATTTATAGGACGAAAAACACACATTAACTTTTTCTAATCTTGGATTACTACCATTTGGTTTTGTATTGGTTTTTGGAGGAGGTCCTAATTTATCAATATCCTCTTTTTTATCAATATCAAAAGATACATTGTTTTGTTGATAGTCTAACACGATTCCCCAACGTTCCTGTCCTTTTCGGTTATGATAGCCAAGCACTGTCCTTGCACCAATAGCAGTACCATTTTGATTAGAGAAATCGCCAATTGCTTTTTGTAGTCCACCATTAATTCCAATACTAACAGATTTTGGAATTAATGAAAACCGATTTTCTTCTACAACAGAATCTTCAGGAAAACTCTCTCCTTTATATTTTGAAAAATCATTTGTCACGCCAATATTTGTTGTACTCAAAACTGGACTTTTTCCTGACAATTTGTGGATGTCAATAAATTTTTCTCTTTCTGTAATTATTTGATTCTCAGTAGAGTTATTTCCATATTTTTCGTAATAAATATTGTTTTGGTTATTAATTAATTCTGGGTTTTGAGAAAAACTCTCACGGACTATCTGTTTTATTATTACCTGTTTATAAATAGTATCATGTATGAATATTTTTTGTGGACTAATCTCAGGCAGATTTCGCTGTTGTTGATAAGCATTTACTAATCGGGTTTCCAACGTTTTTACTTGCTCCCGTGTTCGATTCAACTGGTAATACAACACACTTGATACCGCCAGCATGATTCCTCCCACTGCAGGTAACGCCCACATTAATTTCCTCAATTGACGTTTGAGGTCGTGTCGTTCCAATTGTCCTTCCAACGCCCGCCAATCATTATTAGCAAAGTTGGGGAGTTTTGAACTATATAAATTGTCAAAATCTTCTTGCTCCTCCATTTTTAAGAGATATTTGAAATGTTGTGCATTATCATATAATATTTATTATTGAACCTCTTGAAACTTTCGTTTTGAGCGGTTCGCCGCAACGATGAAAATAATGAATGTGTTTTTAAAATTTTGACCCACCGTGGAGCAGATATAACATTGCTACACGGAGTGAATTTTAAACTCATTGACTTCAAACGGAACGATTGACAACAAAAGGAATAAGTTTAGACAGATTCATTAATAGCGTAAAACGCTCAATCTTCACTGTATAAAATTAATTCTTGTAACTTTTTTCTTGCTTTATGTAAGTTAGAAAGGGATGTTCCAACAGTAATATTTAACATTTCTGCAATTTCTTTGTGTTCATACCCTTCAATAACGTGTAGATTAAATACTGTTCTATATGCAGGGGATAATTGCTGAATTAAATGTCCAATTTCTTCTACTGAGAATTTACCGAACAAATCTAATTCAAAACCAACATCCTGAGCCTCCAATAATTCAGCAGTAGGAACATTTTGATGAGACTTTCTTAGATGGTTAATACAAGTATTAATCAAAATGCGTTTAAACCAACTAACAAAAGGATATTCTGGTTTGTATTGCTCAATATTAGTAAATACTTTCATAAAACCATCATTCAATAATTCTCGGGACGTATCAATATCAGCCACATATCGTAAACACACCGACAGCCCAAAGCGGTAGAAGCCTTCATAAAGCTCCCGCTGTGCATTTCGGTCGTTCTTACGACATTTTTTTAGAGTTTGTATTAATTGTTCAGTACCCATCTATACAAGATTACACGATTTTTTTTTGTACTATTGCTTGTAAGAGGAAAAAAAAAGATATTTTTTGAAAATAATTAATTTGTCCTTGTTGTAAAGGATAAATAGTATTTCAAGTGCATTTTTTCATTTTTAAAACGGCATGAAAAATAATTAATTTTATGTGTGCTAATTTGTTGATATTTAGTAGATTACGAATAGTTTTTTGTGAAAAAAAATAAAACAAAGCCATTTTCCTGCCGATAATCTGAAATAGTCCTCATATTATGCTTGAATAAAAGATTCTCAGACGTTTTGAACCCAAAATTTTAAGGAGTAAAATAGATGTGTCCATATTATCAAGAAGATTGGTGGACTAAAATCATCCACAATCAAAATAAACATTCATAACATTCTAATACTTGGTTAGATTGATTTTTCTATTTCTATTTGCAATTATAAAAAAAACTTCTTTTATTTGTATCTGAAAGCATATAACCGTTAGGAATAGCCTTCGCTCGCATATAAAACTTATATTTTTCTTGTCATTCCTTCCTTTACCTTAAAAGGTATCCTGTTTTTGTTGTGTCCAAATTTTTTGGTACATAATAAGCTGTAATTTCCTTTTTATTTTATTAATTATTCAGATTCTATTTAGAAGTCTGCTGGTATTTTTTTGGCATAATTTTCGCTAAACCAGACTATTCTATTTTTGAGCTAACTCGAACAATATGTTTGAGGTATTTAACTATGGAAATGATAGTCCAATATTTTTTAAGTGATTGGGAGTGGTATGTTAAGGTGTTAGTTTTCAATGCTTTATGGGCAGGGTTTTGTTTATTTGTCGTTGCCTATTGAGTGATATTTCTTTTTGGCACAGTTTTGGAGGATTATTTATGGAGTCATTGTACTGTGTTACGATGTCTCGATTGTTTCTTTTGTACCTGAAACCTCTAAAAAGTATTATTTTAACATAGTATTTTGGATACAGAAAAACACCTTAGCCCTAAATATATAATATGTTTAGAACATTAATTTATTAACAAAGCAACAGATGGAAGGAACTTCTACGTTCACTGATGGTGCAAGCAACCAAACGAACCTTACTATTTCATTACAACCTTTAGCAAAGAAAAGTGCTTTTCTTGTAGCTAAAGACTTGTTCAGGAAAGTCAAGAAACTATTTATTCAGGAAGAAATCTCTGAATCATTAGTTGAAACTGTATTTATGAATGAACCAATAAATACAATTCAGCCACAGCCCAATGCAGTGGTTGAATCTGCTATTCCTGCTGTTGTGGTTAAGCAAAAATCACAATTCTCGCATACAAATTATCAATTAAACATACAGCAAATGAATCTTTTTACTTACCTGAGACGAGCGATTACGAGTAGTGAGGAGTCGCTTAGTGGGCAGTTCTTGGAGAAATTTAAGAACTTTCTATCGGTAATAGTCGGTACCGCCCCCGATAATAATGCCCCTCTTGGCTTCGTCAAGCGGGATTTTGGCATTTTATCGCAATTGGGTGGTTCACAACTACTCAGCAGTAAATCATTTAATCATCAGAGTCTGAGAACTTGGATGGGCGTAGTGTTTTTGACGTTGTTTACAGCGTTTGGAGCATTATCTCAGGGAGTTTCATTGACTACTAACCCTGATTTGTCAGTCAAAAAGACGATTGATAATCAGAGTCCTGCTTTGGGAACTGATGTTACTTATACCATTAAAGTAAACAATGCAGGTGCGGCAGCTACGGGTGTCGAACTGACTGATGTTTTGCCTGATGGGGTAACATTCAAATCTGTAAATGTGTCAGGCGTTGGTTCAACATCTAATACTACTGTTGCAGGAGTAACGTCTATTAAATGGAATATTGGCAATGTTAGTGCTTCTGCCGACTTGACGATGACAGTGGTTGCTACGGTTACTTCTCGTGGTCTTTCATTTAATATTGCACAGATTACGAAAGAGAATGAAGTTGACTACGATTCAAGTCCAAATAATAATGACCTCAACGAAGACGACCAAGACGCTGTATGTTTGTCAGTTGCGGATTATTTTTATCAAGGAGATGAGTTTAAAATTGGATTGCCAGTAGGTTATACAAATATTGCTTGGACAATAAAAGTAGGTACAGGTGCTGCAACTGCTATTACAGCAAATACACCAGGTGTATCACTTAATGCTGCAAAAGATACTTTAACAGTTTCAAGTATTACTGCTTATACAGAATTTGCATTTACAGCAACCAATAAAAATTGTCCTGCTACGGGATGTTGTCCAGCGAAATTTATTCCTGGCCCACTTGGTTCAATTAGTGATTATGTATTTAAAGACTATAACGGAGACGGAAAGCAAGATTTAGGAGAGAGTGGAAATATAGGAGTAAAAGTAATTCTTTATAAAGCAGATGGTATTACAAAACTTGATTCCACAATTACAGATAATAATGGTAAATATATATTTGATTCTTTATTAACAGGTACTTATAAGGTTAGATTTGGACTCCTTCCAGGACAATCTTTTTCGCCTTCAAAAGCTGCTGGTACTACTGACATAAATGACAGTGATGCTGGCACAGATGGATTTACATCAGTTATTTCAATTGACGTAGAGAAAACTGGAAAAGACAAAGATAATTTTGATATCGATGCAGGTGTCATCGGTAATGTGGGTTCAATCGGAGATTTTGTATGGCGTGACGATAACTCAAACGGCATTCAAGATTTAGGCGAACCAGGAATTGCAGGTGTAGTTGTTAACTTATATAAAGGAACAGCATTCCAAACATCAATAACAACTGATGTCAATGGTAAATATACTTTCGGTAATTTGACATCGGGTGCATATCAAGTAGAATTTGTAGCGCCTGCACAAAGTAAATTTACTAATGCCAATCAAGGAACAGACGATACAAAGGATAGTGACGTTGGAGCAGCAGGAAAAAGTCAAATTGTTAATATTGACATAACCAAAGCTACAACGGATACACTTCGTAATAATCCACAAATTGATGCGGGTATTATTCCATTGGGTTCTATTGGAGACTATGTTTTCAATGACAATAATAAAGATGGTATCCAAAATGCAGGAGATACTCCAGTAGCAGGCGTAAAAGTTTATTTGTTAGACAAAGACGGAAACAAAATAGACTCTACCGAAACTGGTGTTAATGGAAAATATAATTTCTTCGTTCCATCAGGGGATTACTATGTTCAGTTTACAAAACAACCTGGACAAAGTTACTCACCAACAGGAGCAGGAACTTCATCAACAGATTCAGATGCTGATGTAACAACTGGGAAATCTGGGAAAATCACAATTGATGCTTCTAAACCAGTTGGTGACCCAGCACGTGATAATTCTACGGTTGATGCAGGTTTGATTGGCAACTTAGGTTCAATTGGAGATTTTGTATGGCGTGACGATAACTCGAACGGTATTCAAGATTTAGGAGAACCAGGAATTGCAGGTGTAGTTGTTAACTTATATAAAGGAACAGCTTTCCAAACATCAACAACTACAGATGCCAATGGTATATATAATTTTGGTAATTTGACATCGGGTGCATATCAAGTAGAATTTGTAGCACCAACACAAAGCAAATTTACTAATGCTAATCAAGGCACAAACGATACAAAAGATAGTGATGTTGGAGCAGCAGGAAAAAGTCAAATTATTAATATTGACGTAACTAAAGCCGCAACAGATACACTACGTAATAATCCACAAATTGATGCGGGTATTATTCCATTGGGTTCTATTGGAGACTATGTTTTCAACGATAACAACGGAAATGGTATTCAAGATGCAGGTGATACACCAATCGTAGGTTTAATAGTTACTTTAACTGATAAAAATGGGGTTGTACTTGCATCATATCCAACAGATGCCGATGGTAAATATGAATTTATTGTACCAGCAGGTCAATATATTGTGGTATTTAATAAGCCAGCAGGTTCTACTTTCTCTCCAACGGGAGCAGGTACAACAGCGACTGATTCAGATGCAGGTGCTGATGGTAAATCAGGAATTATTACTATTGATACAACAAAACCAGTTAATGACCCAGCACGTAACAACACCACAATTGATGCAGGTTTAATTCCGAACAAAGGAACTATTGGTGATTATGTTTGGACAGATGCTAATGGTAATAACAAACAAGACGTAGGAGAAACAGGAGTTTCAGGTGTAACGGTAGAGTTATATGATGGAACAGGAACGACAAAGTTAAAATCAACAATAACAGATGCAACTGGTAAATATTTCTTTAATGACTTAGAATCAGGTGCTTATAAAGTGAAATTCATTTTACCTTCTGGTAAAACATTCGTAACGCCAAATACTGGAACAACAACAGAAGATTCAGATGCAGGTGTAGGCGGGTTCTCAGGAGTAATTAATATAGATGTTACAAAACCACTTGGAGACATTGGTCGTAACAACTTGACAATTGACGCAGGTATCAAAGCTGATTGTAATATTAATGCAGGAACATTGGCTACAACAACGCCTAATTTCTGTTTACCAGCAGCAGGTTCAGTAATATTGGAAGCTACAACAGCAACAGCACCAACTGTACCAACAGGATATTCTGTAAAATATGTATTAACACAAGGAACGAATTTAGTAATCCAACAAATTGCAAATGCTCCAACATTCACAGTAAATGCAGCAGGTGATTATACAATTCATACCTTAGTATTTGACAATAACTCAGCTAATGGAAGTTACCTTGATTTATCAACAGTTGTTTTAGGAACGACTAAAGCAAGTGATTTATTAAGTACAATTTCTACGAACAATTTATGTGCTGCATTAGATGCAACAGGTACTAAATTTAAAGTAGGAACAATTCCAGCAGGTCCGCAGGTAGCAGGTGGAACAATTTGTGCGGGTGGTTCTATCACCTTAGGAACTCCAAATGTTAGTGATCCAGTTTATCATTGGTTTAACGTAATAACTGGAGGAACACCATTTGCAACATCGTCATCAGTGACAGTAAGTCCAACTTTTACAACTAATTATTATGTAAGTACATTAGCAAATACGCCTAATGCTTGTGAAAGTTTAAGAACAAAAGTTACCGTAACAGTTAATGCTAAACCAAATAACCCAGTAGCAAAATCATCAATCTCTAATGATTGTACCAGAAATTTGCAAACTGTCAATTTAGCAGATGCTATTACAACAATCCCGACTGGTGCTACAATTGAATGGCACGTATCTAATTCTGTAAATTCAGCAATTGTTACCAATACAACAGCAGTAGGAGCAGGTACATATTATGCTTTTGCAAAATCAACGGCTGGTTGTTATAGTGCAGCAGTAGCAGTAACAGTTATCATTAATTCTTGTGTTTGTGCAGACCCTGCAACAGTGTCAATTGCTCCATTAGCTGCAATTTGTGGTAATACAACAACACCTCCTGTACAATTAAGTGCAACGATTGGTGGTGGTGCTACAAGTGGAACATGGACTTCAAATGGAACTGGAACTTTTGATAATACAGGTAGCTTAACTGCAAAATATTCGCCATCAGCAGGAGACATCGCTAATGGTTCGGTAGAATTAACATTTACAACAAATGACCCAGATGGAACAGATATAAAATGTTCAGCTGCTTCAGCAAAAGTTATTTTAACGATTAAAGCTAAACCACAAGCACCTTATAATTTGAAGTGTGATACGTTGGTATGTTTAGGAGAAAGTAGTAAGTTATTTGCTGTTAGTCAGGGAAATATAGTAAAATGGTATTCGTCTTTAACAAGCAATACTCCTTTGATTGTACTTTCTACTGATGATGAAATACAAGCAGGATTTACCCCAACAGCACCAAATGCCGAAGGAGTTTATACTTACTATGCGGAAGCAACAACACTTGAAGGTTGTATTAGCGAACGTTCTTCGATTTCATTCAGAGTTAAGAAGTGTTTCACAGATTTAGCTGTAATCAAGAAAATTGTTGATGCACCAGATGCACAATCAGCACCATCTTATTTGTTAGGTCAAACAATTACTTACTCGATTGAAGCACAAAATTTAGGAACCGCTAAAGCAACTGATGTTAAAATTGTTGATATTCTTCCAGTAGGAGCAACTTATGTAAGTTCTACCCCTTCAGGAGAATACAATACAACAACAGGAACATGGACAATTGGAGATTTAACGGCTGGTTCTACTAAAGCGTTATTAATCCAAGTGACTTTAGGAAAAGTTGGTTCGGTCGTAAATACTGCTGAGATTTCAGGTTCTAACGAAGACCCAACTAAGAAAGATAACAATATATCAACAGTAACAATCAATGTAATTGACATTGCTGACTTGAGCTTAACAAAAACAGTAAGCAAAACAGAAGTTAATGTTGGAGAGACAGTTGAATACACAATTACGGTATTGAACTCAGGTCCAAATACAGCGACAAATGTTGAAGTAAAAGATAAATTGCCAGCAGGTTTAACCTTTGTGAGTTCATCTACATTAACTGAAAATGCAGGAACATTGACAGGAACAGTAGCAAGTCTTGCTAAGGGAACTTCGACAAACTTTACTTTCAAAGCTAAAGTGATGGCATCAGGTAAAATCAAGAATATGGCAGAAGTTAGTAAGTCTGACCAAAAAGACCCTGACTCAACGCCTAACAATGCTTCTACAAAACCTGACGAAGACGATGATGATAGCGTAGAAATTAATTCTACATTGGTTTGTAATCTTGAGAAACCAACAATTGCTTGTGGATGTACTCAGAAGTCAATTTGTTTAGGTGGTAGTGTAACATTGACAGCAACAGGTTGTGAAAACTCAACTTTTGTATGGAGCAACGGAGACTTAGGAGCAAGCATTACAGTAAGCCCTAAAACAAACCAAACATATACCGTTTATTGTAAGAAAGATGATTGTAAGAGCGAATCTTCAAATGCAGTAGAGGTAAAAGTAATTGTAGTTGATAGTCCATTATTATCAGCGGCACCAAGTAAAATTTGTGCTGGTGAGTCAACAACTTTAACAGCTAAAGGTTGTGGAGGAGTTGTAGAATGGCAAACTTCACCGAAACAGACAGGGCCACAAATTACTGTAAATCCTACCGTTTCAACTACTTACAAAGCAGTTTGTAAAGAATTTGAATGTGTTAGTCCAGAAGCAACCGTTGATGTAATTGTTACGCCAACTCCGAATGCTCCAACAATTGTATGTGCTAAAGGTGAAATTTGCCCAGGTGAAACAATCACTTTAACTGCCATTAATTGTAACGGACAAGTGAAATGGAGTACAGGTCAGGAGACAACAACAATTACTGTCTTCCCAACTACAACTACGAATTATACAGCTACTTGTTCTTTCAAAGGTTGTACAAGTGCAGTGTCAACACCTTATGTATTGACCGTGAAACCAATTGATGTACCAATTATCAAAACGTCAGATTTAATAGTTTGTGTAGGAGGTTCGGCAACATTGACAGCAGAAGGTTGTACAGGAAAAGTAACTTGGTATTATGGAGATAAAAATGAAACAGGTGCTACTATCATTGTAAAACCAACTACAACCACAATATATTATGCTACTTGTAGCTCAACTGTTTGTCATTCAGATAAATCAGCACCAGTAACAGTGCAAGTTGTAAATCCAGCTCCTCCAATTGTGAGTTCGGGTACTTCAACAATTTGTGCAGGTTCATCGGTAGATTTAACAGCAACAGGTTGTGAAAGTGGAATTGTAACATGGTCTGATGGACAAAAAGGTTCAGTAATTACTGTTAAGCCATTAGTATCTACTTCATACACAGCAACTTGTTCAATCGGAACTTGTGTAAGTGAAGCATCAATTAAGAGAAATATTACGGTTACAGATTTTGCTAAACCGACTATCACAGCAGATAAATTAACGGTATGTGTGGGACAGTCGATAACATTAACTGCAAACGGATGTAATGGAACAGTGAAATGGTCAGACGGCGTAACAGGTTCACCAAGAACAATTACACCAACTGCTGACGTGAAATATACAGCAACCTGTGAGTCAACAACTTGTAAGTCTGACAACTCAAATGAATTATCAGTTAAAGTAAATACAGCAGGTCCAGCACCAGTTGTTTCATGTGCTAAAACTGAAATTTGTGCAGGAGAAAGCGTAACATTAACAGCAGCAGGTTGTGAAGGTGGAACAGTAAAATGGTCTGACAACAGTACAGGAACATCAATTACTGTAAAACCAAGTGTAACAACTATTTACACTGCAAAATGTGTAACGAATACTTGTGAAAGCGTTAATTCTAACGAAACTAAAATCACGGTTAATCCAGCAGTTGTGTTGAACTTAACTGCATCAGCAAGTAATGATAAAATTTGTGCAGGTACAGAAGTAACATTAACCTTAGCAGGTTGTACAACAGGTACAGTAACATGGACAGGTGGTTCGACAGGAGCAACTATTAAAGTTAAACCGACAGAAACAACTACTTATACCGCTACTTGTACAGGAGTTGCTTGTGCAAAAGATGCTTCTGCAAGTGTAAAAGTGACTGTATTGCCAGGTGCAACAACACCAAACATTACACCAACAAATACACAGATTTGTGCAGGTGCAGAAGTAACATTGACAGCTAATAATTGTAATGGAACTTTATTATGGAGCAACGGAGCAACAACAGCTACAATCACAGTTAAGCCAAGTATAACAACGATTTATTCAGTACAATGTAAAGTAGAAGGTTGTGGAGAATCTAAAACATCTGAACCTGTAACCGTGAAAGTGGGTACACCAGATGCACCAACGGTGGTATCAACTCCTCCAAGTGTATGTGCAGGTGGTTCAGTAGTATTAACCGCAACAGGTTGTACATCAGGAACAGTAGTTTGGTCGAATGGTAAAACAGGCGTGTCAATTTCTGAAACTGTAAATGCCACAACAACTTACAGTGCAGTATGTAAATTAGGAACTTGCAATAGTCCAGAATCTAATAAAGTAACGGTAACGGTAACAATACCAAGTGTACCAACAATCTCATGTGCAACAAGTACAATATGTGCAGGAAGTACAGTGACATTAGTTGCATCAGGTTGTGAAGGAACTGTGAAATGGTCAGATGGTCAAACAGGAACGATTGTTACAACTGCTCCGACTGTTACAACTGATTATACAGCAACTTGTACAATTGGAACTTGTACATCTGCTCCATCAAGTGTGGCAACAGTTAATGTTGGAAACCCTCCAGCACCACACATTACTTGTAACGCAACGTCAATTTGTCAAGGAATTCAAATTACATTGACAGCATCGGGTTGTGACGGAACAGTAATCTGGAATGATGGTCAAGTAGGAAATGTAATTACAGCAAAACCAAACGCAACAACTAAATACACTGCGATTTGTAAATTCGATAAATGTGAAAGTGGTAAATCAAATGATGTTACAGTTACAGTAGGAGCTGGTCTTAGCACTCCTAAAACTAAAAACTTAACCAATGTTTGTCCATTCTTGACAGTCGATTTAGCATCAGGTGTAACATCAGGTTTATCAGCAGGCGGAACATTTGAATATCATACAGGAGTGTTACCATCATCACCATTGGTATCAAGTCCAAATGCAGTAGGAACAGGAACGTATTATGTATTTGAGAAAACTGCTTCAGGATGCTATTCTGCTCCAGGAGTAATCAATACATATATTAATACAGATTGTACTCCTAAAGATTGTGCTAAAACACCAAGTACAGTAAGTGCAGGAGCAGATGCAACAATTTGTGCAGAGAAAGTCTATAAGTTAAGCGGTACATTCGGTGGTGCAGCAACAAGCGTTACTTGGACAACAACAGGGACAGGTACATTTGATAACCCAATGTTACCAACAGCAACATATCGTTCATCATTGGCAGATGTGTTAGCAGGAACGGTTAAATTGATTGTCACAACCAATGACCCTGACGGAACAGGAACTTGTAAGGCAGCAGCCGACACAATGGTATTGACCATGCAAGGTGTGAAGTTCAAACCATTGGTATCAATTAAAGGTAATTTAACTACTTGTGGAACAGATACAGTAACATTAACAGCAACAGCAGGTAATTACGGATATAAGTGGTTTAAAGTTGGTTCGACAACTGAAATTGCTTCAACAAGAAGTATCACAGTCGCTTCGTCTGGCTCATACTACTTCAAATTAGTAGATGCTAACAAGTGTTGTTCAATTGAGTCAGATACTGCAACGGTTAATTACTTAATTGCCCCTTCTGCTCCAGTAGCAAATAGTGTGAAAATTGATAGAGGAACAACGGTTGACTTGAGCAAATTAGTGGTAAGCAACACGCCAACGGGAGCAACATTAGTATTCAAAACAGGTGCAAATGCAAACTCAACAACGGTAGCTAATCCAAGTGCAGTAGGAGCAGGAATCTATTATGCTTGCTACAAATCAGCACAAGGATGTTTCTCTGGAACAACGAAGATTACAGTTGAGAATAAAGCAGAAGTTACTTCACCAACTGACTCAGATATTGAAATCGTAGTAACTACTGAAAACAATATCGCTCTTGACAGTACCGTGAAAGTAACCATCAAAGTGACAAACAAAGGGCCAGCAACAGCGAAAGGCGTATCAGTGTCATCGCCTATTCCAACTGGATTGACGTTTGTGTCACAAACAGGAGGATTAGTAAGAAACGGAAGTTTATTAAGTGGCTCAATTGATAGCTTAATAAGTGGTGGCGTGAAGATTTATACATGGATTGGTAAAATTTCTGGAACAACAACTTCAGTAACAGTTGGAGCAACAGGAGGATCAAACAACCCAGACCCGAATCCGAACAATAATAACGGTAGCAATCCAGGTGGTTCATCTACGGTTACTGTACCATCTCCAAACTCATCAGACATCGTTGTTACAATTACTACGGATAAAATTAATTATGCAGTAGGAGATACAGTAACTACAACGATTACGGTAAGAAATCTTGGACCTGCAACGGCTAAAAACGTAACAATATCAAGTGCAATACCTGATAAATTAACTTACGTGTCGCAAACAGGTGGTTTAACTAAAACAGGAAGCGTATTAACAGGTAAATTAGATAGTTTAGTTAAAGATGGCGTGAAGGTTTATATCTACAAATCAGTTCTTAACGGAGCAGGCCCAGTAGTAATAGGTGGAACAGGTACATCGAATAACCCAGACCCTAATCCGAACAACAATAACGGAACAGGAACAGGTGGTTCAGTAACGATTAACCCAACTTTACCATCAGGTGCTGATGTAGTTGTAACCATCACAACAGATAAGTCTAATTATGCAGTAGGTGATACCGTAACAACGACAATTACAGTTAAAAACCTTGGGCCACAAACAGCAAAAGGAATTAACGTAAGCTCGACACTTCCTTCAATCTTAGAATACATCGGACAAACTGGTGGATTAGCGAAAGCAGGAAGCGTATTGTCTGCATCACTTGATAGCTTAGGCAAAGACAGTGTGAAAGTTTACACATTCAAAGCTAAAGTAATAGGCAACGGTACAACAACGATTACAGCATCAAGTACAAGTACAACTACCGACCCTAATCCTACTAATAATAGTGGTTCAGGTTCAGGAGGTGCAACAATCGTAGTAGGTTCAACAACGCAAACAGGTGCAGATGTAGTAATTACCATTACAACTGATAAAGCATCATACGCTAAAGGTGAAACGATTACAACAACCATTACAGTTACGAATCTTGGACCACAAACGGCGAAAGGTATTAACATCGCTTCTGTAATTCCAGGTACATTCACTTATGTGTCTCAAACTGGAGGTTTAGTGAAAAATGGTAGCTTGTTAACGGCAACACTTGATAGTTTGATTAAAGGTGGTGTTAAAGTTTATACTTATACAGCTACTTTAAATACAGATGTTGAAACGACCATCGCAGCAGGAGGTACAAGTATCACTGCAGACCCTAACCCAAGTAATAACAACGGTTCGGGAGCTGGTAAAACGATCATTAACGTAGGTAAAGTAGATAATACGGTGGCTGATGTAGCGGTAGTAATAACTTCTGATAAAACAACAGCGAAAGTAGGAGAGAACGTTAACTTCTTGTTGACACTTACTAATAACGGGCCTGCAACGGCTAAACAAGTTGTATTGACAAATGCAATTCCAGCAGGAATGACATTTGTATCAAGCTCAACAGGTCAGACACTTACATCAGGTGCAGTTACAGTAAGTCTTGATTCATTGCTAAAAGGACAAACAAGAACGTATGCTTATGTAGCTACGATGAATGTGAAATCTAATGTAACGAATACGGTATCAGTAAATTCATTGTTAGACAACGTAGGGCCTAATAACTTCTCGTTCGTAACTATCAACGGTGATACAACAACAGTAGTAACACCTCCAGCAGGAACAGGTAAACTTGACTTAGCATTAGCATTTACCGCAGATAAGCAATTAACTGCCTTGAATGACGAAGTAACGTTCACCTTAACAGTGAAAAACAACGGGCCAGCAATAGCGACGAATGTAGTGGTTGACAATTTGTTACCTAAACATTTAAGCTTTGTTTCAGGTGACCCTGCTAAGAACGGTGATACGCTAAGAGTAGCAATTGTTTCAATCCCAGTTGGTTCGTCACAAGTATTTACTTACAAAGCAAAAGTGGCTAAAGATACAATTATCTATAACACTGCTAAGATTACGAAAACAACACCGACAGATTCAATCTTGACGAATAATGTTACAACAGTCGTGTTAGTACCTGCAAACGATACAACTTATGCTGATTTAGGTGTGTTAATTACAGCTAATAAAGCAACTTATAAGAAAGGAGAAAATGTAACATATACCGTAACATTGACAAACAATGGAGCGGGTAAAGCGAAAGATGTGAAATTGTGTAATCCATTACCAAGTGGTTTAACTTATGTGTCAGGAACTGGCGTAGTGAAAGCAGGTGATAGTTTAACAATTGCAGTTGATACAATTAGTAAAGGAAGTACTCGTACATTCACTTATATAACAACGGCATCTAATAGTGGAACGATTGCTAATACAGTGAAAATCTGTAATACAAGCAAGGTTGATTTAATTACCACAAATAACTCAAGTACATCAACTATCACAGTTAGAGACACTTCAGTAACGGTAGATTGTAAACTTGGCTTAGCAATGGCAGTAATTGATACAGCGAAAGTTTCGGAAGGAGTTTATAATGTAACCTACCGTTTGATTGCTAAAAACTTCTGCAAGGATACTTTAAGAAACGTAACCTTAACGAGCAACTTAGCAAGTACATTCAAAACACCAGTAACGTGTGAGATTGTAGGAAAACCAAACACAGGTGTAAGTACAAACTTGATTGTAAATGATGCGTTCAGCAAAACAGATTCAAGCTTAGTGAAAGTGGGTAGCTTCATGTTACCAGGTGCTTCTGACACAGTTAAATATGTAGTAAAAGTTACCTTGAATGGAAATAAAGGACCATTCTTTAGCCAAGCTACGGTAACAGGTGTTAAACCAGATAACACAGTTCTTACTGCAAAATCAAGCGATGGAGCAAATGTTAATGGAACACCAAGCAGAACGGTATTACGCTTTGACTTACCAAATACACGTATCGGTGTAGCGAAAGAAGTGGTGGTAACAGCATTGAAAAATGACTCAACTACCTTCTGGACAGTACCATATAGAATCCGTGTAGTGAACATGGGAGCAACCAATATCACTAAATTGAGCGTGAAAGATAGTCTTGATGCAGTATTCACCGCTAAAGGTGCAGTAATCGTTGGAACTCCAATCCTTATTGCAACACCAGGCTTGAAAGCGAATCCAAACTATACAGGTAAAGGTGCAAATACAGACTTGTTGCTTCCTGAAGAATCAACATTATTGAAAGGTGATACCGCAATCATTGACTTGACAGTAAGAGTTAATACGGCTGGTTCAACAGATGCAGAGAATATCTTTAACAACGTAGCAGTTGGTACTGCAACAGGTACTGATAATGCGACTTACAAAGACATTTCAACAAATGGTAATAATCCAGATTCAAATGGAGACAAAGACCCATCTAATGATAATGTAGCAACGCCAGTACAGTTGAAAAATGTTGTTAATAGCGAAGTTTCGATTGGTTTAGCATTAGCGTCTCAAGTAGATACAATTCCTTTAGCAGATAGCACTTATAACGTAACGTTAATAATGACTGCTAAAAACTATGGAAGAGTTGGTTTAGCTAAGGTTCGTTTATGTACTAATATCGGAAATACGATTGGTCAGCAAGTTGAAGCATGGAAATTAGTTGGAACGCCAAGAGTTGTAAGAGGAAATGCAACCATTAACTCAAACTTTAATGGTAGAGCTGACTCAACGTTGACTAAAACGGATAGTACATTCTTAGCAGTAGGTGACAGTATTGTAGTTGCCTATATGGTAAATGTGAAACGTCCAGTAAATGACACGATATTTACTCAAGGAATTGCCAAGGCAGTAAGTGCTTTAGATTCAACGAAATCAACGTCTGATATTTCAGTAAATGGTATTAATCCTGACCTTAACGGAGACGGTAAACCAGATGAAGCAACACCAACACCGATTATTTTCAAAGGTGCAGTGATATTGTCAGAATTGTTTATTCCACAAGGATTCTCGCCTAACGGTGACGGTACCAATGATAAGTTTGTAATCCAAGGTGTAAATAAAGCTACCGAAAAAGTTGAGTTAATTATCTTCAACCGTTGGGGTGGTGTAGTTTACGCAAGTCAAGATTACGAAAACGACTGGGCTGGAGCAGCTAACCAAGGAGTGAAAGTTGTCGGAGATGGTCAAGGCTTACCAGATGGAACTTACTTCTACTGCGTAACTCGCTCGAATAGAATTACTGGGGAGAAGATTGATACAACTCCGAAAGTAAGATACATGACCATTTCAAGATAGTAATTAAGAGTAAAAACACCTGACAAGCCTAAACGCTTGTCAGGTGTAAATAAAAGGGAAAGTCCATCAAGGAAAGGCGTAGTTTTTATATTTCATAACTCTAAGACAAGATAAATTAGAGTTAAGATTACTGGTGAACTGCCCCTATCCTTACAACAACATTAAAATCATTTAAACATTTTATCACATGAAACTCCAAGGTTTGCTTTCAAGAGTTCGATACATGACAGCACTGGCTTTTGCTACGTTGGCAGGTGTTCAAACCGTTCATGCACAGCAAGAGGTTCAATACTCGCAGTATATGTTCAATATGTTGGCAGTAAACCCTGCGTATGCGGGTAGCAGAGATGTATTGAGTATGACGGGTCTATACCGCCAACAATGGGTAAACATTGACGGTGCTCCAACAACTCAATCTTTCACTATTGATATGCCAATTAAGAAAGAAAAAGTAGGTATTGGCTTACAAGCTTATAACGACCAAATCGGTGTTTTCAAGAATACAGGTGTTTATCTGTCTTATGCTTACCGTGTGAAAGTTTCTCAAAGAACAACCTTGTCGATGGGTGTTCAGGGAGGAGTAACTAACCTTACTGGAAACTTAATTGATGTACAGCGTACATTAAGTGGTACAGATTCTGATGCTGCCTTTTCTGGTAATATCAGTAAATGGTTGCCTAATGCGGGTGTAGGTCTATACTTGAGTAATGACAGAGGTTATATTGGTTTATCTTGTCCAAGCCTTATTCAGAACCGATTGAAAGATGGAGAAGCAACTAAATCGAGTGATTCGGTAGCACGTCAAGAACGCCATTTCTTCTTAATGATGGGTTTTGTATTGCCTTTAGGACGTTCATTAGCCCTGAAGCCATCAATTTTAGCAAAAGCAACTCGTGATGCTGCGGCATTTGACTTTAACCTAAATCTTTGGATTAAAGACCGCATTGCTATTGGTGGTTCATGGAGAACAAACAATAAAGATTTTAATTCTCCTTTCAACAATCTCAATGGTGACGCAGCCATTGGTATGCTTGAAATCCAAGCAACTGACCAATTCCGCTTAGGTTATGCCTATGACTTTATGCTGAATGGGTTGAGAGGTAGACAAGGAGGTTCGCATGAAGTAATGCTTCGTTATGAATTCGGATACCGTAAAGCTAAGATTCTTACACCAAGATATTTTTAAGGTAGAGTATAGAGATTAGATTTTAGAGAATATACAATAGCATTTCAAATAGTTAATGATTTTGGAATAGGTCTATTATTTATTCTTGGTTATCTATACTCTAAAATCTATCATCTAATACAATAACCCCACCCGCCTTAAATAACGTAGTAAAACTTTCTTAATACGATGATTAATTTGAAGAAAACTGGACTAATGCTTGTGCTGGTATTACTGGTAGTTGCTAAGACTTTCTCTCAGTCGATTAAAGACGCTGAGTATGAGTTTAACAAGATGAGCTACCTCAACGCCGCCGAAATGTTTGAGCAGGTTTTGAAAGGAAAACTTTCCGATTCAGAAAAGCAGTCGGCTCGTTTGAAATTGGCGTATGCTTATCGCCAAATTCGTGATACTCAAAACGCTGAACGTGTTTACAGAGAATTAATCAGCGGAGGTTCTGAACTTTCAGGTGATGCCTCGAAAGCATATTTGTATTATGCCCAAGCGTTGGCTTCAAACGGTAAATACAAAGATGCACAAGATGCTTATGAAAAATATTCAAAAGTAGAAGCTGCCGATAAACGTAGTGGAGGTTTTCAGAAACTATACAAAAATGTAGAGTCTTTGAATAAAAATGCTACTTGTTATAAGGTAGATTATCTTTCTATCAATTCTGATAAGGCTGATTTTAGCCCAATGTATTACAAAAATGGTTTGGTTTTCAACTCTGGACGTACCGAAGGCACAGGATTAAAACGTGTTTTCTGTTGGGATAACTCTCGTTTCTTAGATATGTACTATCTAAGCGATGTAAGTCAATTGACTGCCTCAGCCGCTGGTTTGGGTGGTGCTGATGCCAATAAAGCCAAGTCAAGAGGAAATGAAAGTGTTGTTGGTTCTGACGAATATACAGCTCCGACAGCTAACGACACCAGAACAGTAGGTACTTTTGGTGGAACCAATATCTATCAAGGGTATGGTTATACTGAAACGCCAGCGACAAAAACATCTGTATTTAGTAAGTCTTTAAATACAAAGTATCACGAAGGGCCAATGACTTTTACAGGTGATGGCAAAAAGGTGATTTTTACAAGAAACAACTTTAATAACGGTAAATTCAAAACATCTTCTGATAAAATCAATAAGTTGAAAATTTATACAGGAGACGATAAGGGTGTTGGACAATGGGGAAATATTAAGGAAGTTCCATTTAACAGTGACGAATATTCTACGGGACACCCTTCATTGACAAAAGATGATAAGTTGATGTATTTTGTGTCGGATATGCCAGGAGGTTTTGGTGGTACTGACGTTTATGTAGTACAATACAATGGTGGTACTTTTGGAACACCCGTAAATTTAGGCCCAGAAATCAATACCGCAGGAAATGAAATGTTCCCGTATGTTGATGAAAGAGGTAACCTATATTTCTCTTCTGACGGACATCCTGGACTTGGAGATTTAGATATTTTTTACGCACAATTATCGGATGGTTCAAAGTTAAAAGGTAAAATTAAAAACTTAGGAACACCTGTAAATTCAAGCAAAGATGACTTTGGTTTTATTGCAGATGGAGAGCGTAAAATGGGTTATTTGTCGTCAAATCGTAAACGTGGAGGAACAGATGATGATATTTATCGTTTCACTCGTGAATGTGACGAAAAACCTGATTGCCAAGAAATTCAAGTGATTGTTTATGATGTAGAATCTAAAATGCCTTTAGATAATGCAGACGTAGCTATCACCGTAGATGGAAATACTGAAATGAAAAAGACTGATTCTAACGGTACCTTTAAAGTGTGTTTAGAAGAAGGTAAAGATTATGAATTCAAAGCAAGTCGTGAAGGTTATGTGTCAAATACGGTAAATTTCTCTACCAAAACAGAAACAGACCAAACAACACTTGATATTCCATTAGCAAGAGTAAAAGAAGTAGTTGCTGATAGTACCGCAAATGCAGGAAACACAACAATTACTGATGGTTCATCAACCGTTGCAAATACTACTACTGACGGTGGAACTGTTGTAGATGGAGCTACACAAGGTTATCAAGGAACAACAGGAAATGCTATTCCATGCCCAACCACTAAAACAATTCGTGGTCGTGTAACTGCTAATAAAGACAAACGTCCATTAAGCGGTGTTAATGTTACCTTGAAAAACGAATGTGATGGTTCAGTTCAGAGTTTTGTTACTGGCGAAGATGGACGTTATCAATTTGATATTTGTGAAGGTTGTGACTACTCAATTGAAGCTGCTAAAGAGAACTTTGGTTCACGTGGAAACAAAATCAAGAAATTGGGCAAAGGTGGACCGAAAAATATCAATGCTAACTTGAGTATGTTTGAAGAAGGCGACGTTGTAGCAATTGAAAATATCTACTACGATTATGGTAAATGTAATATCCGTGCCGATGCTTCTCGTGAATTAGATAAATTAGCAATCATGTTGAAACGTTATAAAGGTATGAGAGTTGAAATTCGTTCACATACTGATAGCCGTGCTACAACTGAGTTTAACCAAAAAGTATCTGAAGGACGCTCGCAAGCGGTTAAAAAATACTTGGTGAAACGTGGTGTATCAGGTAGCCGTTTAGAGGCATCTGGATATGGAGAATCACAATTATTGAACGAATGTGCCGATGGTGTAGAATGTACAGAAGAACAACATTCAGCAAACCGTCGTACAGAATTCAAAGTCATTCAATTGAAATAGACATTGTGCAGAATAATACAAGCAAAACGCCTCATATCGCAAGATTGAGGCGTTTTTGTTTATGCCAAAAGATGTTTCAATGATTAGATTGTTTAATTTGAATGAAATGCTGTATTAGAGTTGTACCATTTTGAAACAGTAGGACAAGAATTCTTTTTACTGAATAAAATTCACCGTTCTTTTGTGAAAATTATAAAACAAAAAAATAAAAATATGCACTCAGATAAACTTTCAAAACAGATAAATTTCATAAAAGAGATTGATAAAATTAAGTACATTCAACGAAGAACGAAGCTATTTAATAGCAATCGTCATGAAAATGATGCAGAACATAGCTGGCATTTGGCAATGATGGCAATTGTTTTGGCAGAACATTCTAACACACCAATTGATATATTGAAGGTAATTAAAATGGTTTTAATCCATGATATTGTTGAAATTGATACGGGAGATGTATTTTTACATGACACCATTTTGAACCATACCAATACTGAAGCTGAAACAATGGCTGCAAAACGCATATTTGGCATATTACCTCAGGAACAAGCAGAAGAATTAATTAGCATTTGGGAAGAGTTTGAAGCAGGAGAAACCAATGAAGCCAAATTTGCAAAATCAATGGATAGATTTGAGCCTTTATTGCAAAATGCCTCGAATCAAGGAGGTACTTGGGCGGAGTATAACGTGAGCTATGACAAGGTATTTGACACCGCAAAAGGTATTCAAAAAGGTTCTGAAACGATTTGGAATTATACCAATGACCTTTTGAATGAATCTGTTGAACAAGGAATTTTATAAATTATGATGTTATTTTCGCAATACAAATTTTAGTCTATTTATGTAAGAACAGGCTAAAGTCTGTATTGCGAAACCCCACTAAACTTCGTGCAATGTTGAAATAAACTTACTCAAACTATCTTCAGCTACAAGGTTGAGTTTTCTTTTAATTCTCATGCGGGCTTTTTTGACGGCATCGGGCGTAATATTCAAAAGGTTACCCACCTGTTTTGGGCTGAGATTGATTTTAATGTAAGCACACTGACGTAGTTCCAATTGAGTGAGATTAGGAGCAAGTTGACTTAAAATAATAAAAAATTGAGGGTGAACTTGTTCAAAATGAATTTTGAAAGTATCCCATTCGTGTTGATTATCAGTGTTTTGTGAAACAATTTTCAAGATTGTTTTAATATCATTTTCAGAAATATTAGGCATTTCTTTAAGTTTTTCTTCTAATTTATGTTTGATATTGAGCCAAAGAACATTCTTTTGGTCTGCTACCATTGCCATAGAAGTCAATTCTCGGATATTATTATCAATTTCCAACTGCATTTTTTCACGCTTTTGTTCTTCATTTTTAGCCGTTTCGTCTAATAGTTTAATATTTAATTGATTGTTCTTTTGTTCTATATATAGCATTCTGACCACTAAGCCCAATACACAAAATAAAGTTGCCGATAATATCAAATATTGGCGTCTGCTTCCTTCTACACTATCTAATTGCAGTTGTTTTTTTTCTAAGTCAAATCTATGTTGTAAACTCTGGACTTTTTTTACTTTTTCTTTTGAAAAAAGTTTCTCTTTGAGCTTATTATAATTTTTTAGTGCTTCCACACTTTTTTGGTAGTCGCCTAATTTGTAATAGATTTCTGATAAAATATTTTCAATTTCAGATAAGTTTTTCGGATTATCAGTTTTGGCAATCATTTTATGAGCATCTAAAGCATAGGTTAAAGCTGTTGAATAATCTTTGCGAGCAAAATATATTAAGGCAAGTGATTTACTTGTACTTCCCACAAAATCAAAGGCAGGCAAAGCTGCCAAATCTTTTTGAATACTTCTGCTAAGCCGTTCAGCCTCATCTAATCTATTCAGTTTAATGAGAACCTCAACCTTAATTTGTGAAGCTAACGGAGCATAAGAAAGTTTGTTTTTGATACCAATAGGAATTGCTTTTTCTGAGTACTCTAATGCTTCTGATAATTTATTTTCACGTCTTTTAGTTTCCGCCATCGTCAAATACAATAACCATAAAGTGTTTTGATTATTGGTACGTTTAGCAATGCTTGCTCCTCTATTGAATGCTGTGTATGCTTCGCTATAATCTTCAAAATAGGAGTAATATTCCATCAATTGAAAATATATAGTTGGTAAGTATTTATCTGGATTTGTTCTCTCAGAAAATTTCCGAGATTCTGTCAAAATATCGTATGCTTCAATTGTTTCCCCCACAAACAAATAAGCATCTATCAAACTCGTATAAATGGCATAGGTTTCATCATAAAAATCTGTTTCAATAGCCAAACTCAACGCTTTTTTATAAAGTTGTACTGCTTTTTCCTTTTCGTGTAAATGTTCAAGATAGTACCAGCCCAAATTGCGAATTCCTTTTATCTCGCCGAATTCATATTGGTTCAGTTGAGCTTGTTTTATTGCGTTGATTAATAAGTTCAACGCTTTCACTGTATCTGGCGGTGCTAAATGTCGAGCGTATTCAATTGCAGCGTTAATTTTATTGTTTCCTTCAGCTTTTTGATAGACTTGAAACAAACTATCCTTTTTGCTCTGAGCAATTCCAGAGGATGAAAAAAACAAGATAAATGGAATGATTTTTAAGTATTTCATAAATTTTTAATATGGGAAATGCAAGAAGGTTTGGACATTTATCATGTCTGAAGTAAGTTCGATAAATCCGAAATACTTTCCAACAAAAAGCTTAATAATTTAATAATGCTGGAATATAGGATTTAAGTGACTGATAATGAGTTAATTGTGTTCTATTCTGTTCTGTTGTTTTAAGTAATATTTTACCTGTCCTCCTTTTGTCCTCCATCGTTCCCCTAATTGTACCCCTACCAAATATGACATTTAACAGTGAAAGAATATAAATTTGGTCTAACAATCTCTGATAGTTAGGGGGCAAAATTTATTTTACTTAACTGGAAAGTGATTGAGTATGTAGAGTAGCGGTTCTACTTACTAAATTCAATGAAGCGATAGTGTGGCGGCACTATCGCTTGTTTTTATCGAAGATGTTTAAACTTTCGGTATCGTTTGAAAATTTGTTTATTTTAAAGAAGTTCAGAGCTACATTGAAAAAATTTAACTTGCGACATTTAATGAAGACATCTTTAAATAATAGTCAATTTACATGGGTAGCGAAAGTTTAAAAAGTTTCATCCTAAAAATGATGTTTGAAATACTTTAATTTGACGGATATTTCATAGAATAATACTTTTGTTTTAGCGGTCTGACTATCGTCTGACCGAGGTAGAATAAGAATACTCGTTCAGACGATAGTCAGACCGCTAAAACAAGCCAAATTTACCGAGATATAATACTCGTTCAGACGATAGTCAGACCCCTAAAACAAGCCAAATTAAAGTTTTTCAAGCAATAGTTTTCAATACAGTTTGTCTGAATTAAAAAATTAATCTTCCTTTGAACTATATGAAAAAAAGTCCCGACAGTAGAAGTTCAAATTCTATTGAAGGGACTTTAAAATAAACTTTTGAATGATGGATTTTACCTTTTTCTTTTTAGACAGGCACTTTTTGGAAAATCGGACGAATGTCGCAGTCCAGCCCGAAATTCCGCAGTTTGAGCGTAGCGAACGACACCCGACGAGTTTCGGAATTTCTTGATTTTTTTTGTTACTTTTCGGAATTATCTACTATTTGTCGGAAGACAAAATTAGACCACGGATAGAACAGATAAAACAGATTTACACTGATTTTCTTTAAATTTATCCGTGTAAATCCGTTGAATCAGTACAATCTGTGGTCTAATTTTATTCTGCGACAAATTGTAGATAGTTCCGCTACTTTTTGTATCAAGACAAAAGTAAAAGACCTTGAAATTGGTAAAAATGCGTTTTAGAAAAAGTGTCTGTTTAAAACCTTTTCTGAATCTCTTTATAAAACTAAGCTATTTTTAGATTGGTGATAAATTTAGAAAGGTTTTCTTCTGCTGAAAGATTAAGTTTTTTCTTTAATCTCATACGAGATTTTTTGACAGAATCGGGCGTTATATTTAGGAGATTTCCTACTTGTTTCGGAGCTAAGTTTATCTTTATATATGCACATTGGCGTAATTCTAATTGCGTCAATGTTGGAGCAATTTGTCTTAATGTTGTAAAAAATTGAGGGTGAACATTCTCGAAATGGAGTTTAAAGGTGTCCCATTCGTGTTGATTATCATTGTCTTGCGTGATTATTCTGACGATAGTTTTAATCTCTTTCTCTGAAATGGTAGGCATTTCATTGAGCGTTTCTTTCAATTTTTGCTGAATGTTTTTCCAAATAATATTCTTTTGGTCGATAGCCATTGCCATAGAAGTTAATTCTCTGAGTTTAGTATCCATTTCAAGTTGAATATTCTCACGCAATTGTTCTTCATTTTTAGCGGTTTCATCTAATAGTTTTACTTGGAGTTGATTATTAGTATGTTTGATAAAAAAAACAATAATACCAAGAATTAGAATAAAAAATAAGGTAATAGATAGAACAATATACATTTTTTTGCTTGACTCAAGATTGGTCAGTTGTAGTTGATTTTTTTCTAAATCAAAACGGTGCTGCAAATTTTGAAATTCTTTTTGCTTACGTTCCGAACTAATTTCTTCTTGATGAGTAAAGTAATATTTGAGGTAATCAACACTTTTTTTATAATCTCCTAATTGATAATAAGCATTAGATAATGTACTGTCGAGGTCTATTAAATTTTCATTATTGTCTGTGGCTACTGTTTCTTGATATGATAATAATAGATATTCGACTGCCTTTTTATATTCTTTTCGAGCGGCATAGATATGTCCTAAAGAGGCATTGTTGCTTCCGATGAAATCAAATGCGGGAATTGTTTTCATGGTAGGTCGGATTTTCAAGCAAAGCTTTTCAGCTTCTTTAATTCTCCCACACTGTATGAGTACATCTACTTTTGCCTGAAGATTTAGAACTGCATAAAACTCATTATTTTTAGTACCATATTCAATAGCTTTATTAATGAAAGCTAAAGCTTCAAAGTATTTTTTTTCTTGGTATTTCATGTCAGCCATAGCGGTATATAAGAGCCACAAATTATGAATATCCTTTGTTTTTCTTGATAAGGTAACTCCTTTACTAAAAGTAGAATAAGCTTTTTCGAAATCGCCAATACTTGCATAGCATTCCATTAAACCAATATAGATAATAGATAAATATTTATCTGGATTAATTTTTTCTGCATATTGTTGTGATTCATTGAGGGTATTTATTGCTTCTATGTTGTTTCCGATAAAAATATATATATCACTTAAATTGGCATAAATGCCCAATAGTTCATCATAGTTTTTATGTTCTTTTGCCAATTGTATCGCTTTTTGATACATAAGTATAGCTTTATCTCGATTATGCAAATACTCAAAATAATACCAACCCATATAGTGAAAAACTTTAATTTGCCCATCTATGTATTTACTTGCTTTAGATTCTTTGAGTGCTTCTTGAAAAAGAAGCATCGCTTTCATCGTATCAGGCGGTGCTAAATAGCAGGCATAATTGATAGCGGCATCAATTTTTGCGTTCCCTTTTGCTGTAACATAAGCAGTCCGCACGCTATCAACTTTGTTTTTATACGCAAAGTTTGATAGGCTACACAGTAGTAGGATTGTAAGAAATATGAAATGCTTCATGCTCGTAATTCTGTAATATTTTTTTGAACAAAATTGATATTTATTTTAGCGAAGCAATTTAGAGATGAGTGGATTAAGTTTTTTGGTGTAGGAAAATAATTAAATTCGTCCCCCTTTTGTCTCCCTCAACGATGACGTAATTATCAATTGTTAAAGTAATTTTGAATCAACAATTAGTAGAAACTTTATTTTCTATTTATCAAGGTAAAAGGTATTATAGTTATCTTTTACTGGAGTTGGGTAGAGTGGCGGCTCTACCCGCTCAATTATTTGGAGCAATTGTGTGGCGGCATAGTTGCTCTATTTTTTTGGTATAAAAAAAACCTGTTTAAACAGTCTTTTGCGAATAGAGAGTTTAAACAGGTTTTTTGTTATACAAATATAGGAAATATAAGTGTTTTTACTCAAAAATGATGGTTTTATTTCCATGAATAAAAACCCTATCTTCCAATACCAATTTCAAAGCTTTTGCTAATACAATTTTCTCCACGTCACGTCCTGCCTGAGCCATTTCTTGGGCATTTTTTGTGTGGTTTACCCGAGTGATGTCTTGAAAAATGATTGGACCTTCATCTAAGTCGTCCGTGACAAAATGTGCTGTTGCTCCAATAATTTTTACGCCACGTTGGTAGGCTTGTTTATAAGGATTTGCTCCGATGAAAGCAGGTAAAAATGAGTGGTGAATATTGACAATCTTTTTACTGAATTTTTCGGTAAATTCAGCCGTAAGAATACGCATGAATTTGGCAAGAATAAGATAATCGGGTGAATAGCTTTTTACCAATTCCTCAATCTGTTTTTCATGTTCTACCCGAGTGATATTTTCGGCGGGTAAATGATGGAAGGGAATATTGAATTTCTCGGTCAAGTCTCGTAACGTATCATGATTACCGACTACTGCCAAAATATTAAAAGATAAATCCTTAAATTGATTTCTTATCAATAAATCTGAAAGGCAGTGATGTTCTTTTGTAACCAAAACAACTACGTCTTTAATTTGTTTTGTGGTGAGGTCAATATTAGAATTATCAGGAAGAATACCTCTCAAACCATCTTCAATTCTTTCGGGGTCACAATTTCCCGAGAAAGCAATTCTCATAAAGAATAGATTGTTTTCTACGTCCACAAATTCATCTGTTCTTTCAATATTGAGATTGTTGAAAAATAGCACTCCCGTAATTTTATGGACAAGCCCTTTCTCATCGGGACAGTCAATTCTTAAAATATAATCAGTCATTTTAAATATTTATTTGATGCTTTTTATTCAAACTAATTCTTTTTCTTGTCGATGAAGCCATAATGCTTAAAAATTTAGATTGGTAATATTTTACAATATTATAAATCCTCAGAGATAGAATCAAGTATGATTTTAATTATGAACTTGTTTAACAGAGGTATTTCGAAGAATTACAAAATTCAGAAATTTTACGCTATTTCTTTCATTTTTTTCTTGAACATCCCTAAAAAAGGCATTGAGTCTTTGCCGTATATTCTTATGGGTTTGAGTGTTACCACCGATTTGGCATCATTTTAGCAATTAGACTTCCTATATAGTAGTTTGTGCATACCCATTTTTTTGTAAAACTCTGAAAATCACCGCCATGATTCAAGTTGTACTTTACTCAGTAATGACGTTTTTACGTCATTTGTCCTCTTTCGCAATTCCATTTAACAAGGTTTTTGCTAAAATTTTATGCGTCTTAATATTTATTTTTCCAACAATTTTGACAGCTCAAAATTGTACGGTCAACGCTAATGTCGATGTATCCTATTGTGCAAATCAGCCTATCCAATTGTCTGGAGCAGTAGCCTCAGCGGTGAATGGTTATACTCCTACTACTACTTGGACTCAGGTTGGAGGCCCGTCAGTGGTGATTTCTAATCCTAATATTTTAAATCCTTCAATACTTGGAACTACGCCAAGTCAGGTTTATATTTTTCGCTTAACAGGGCTTTGTCAAGATGAGGAATTGATTTTTGATGAGGTCAGAATTACGGTTAATCCAATCTCAATCGCTAATGCAGGAGCTGATGCCACTTATTGTCCAGGTGTTTATACTATCTCAGGAAATACTCCCGCCAATGCTGGAGAAACCGTAGTTTGGCAAATTGTAGGGGCAAATAATGCAGGAGTGAGTTTATCGTCAGGTAGTGTTGTGAGTCCGTCAATAACGCTTTCTCAGACCAGTGCTGGTACTTCTACGTTAAGATATATAATTACAAGTTCTAATGGTTGCCAAACCACTGATGACGTTATCATTACAAACCTTGGCGGTGTGCCTACGGTCAATGCAGGAGCAGACCAAAATATTGCTGCTAATGTGGCGTGTTATTCTGTGTCAACTTGTACTACTTTAAACGGAACTTTTGAAGGCAATGGCACAGGCGGGCAAACTACTACATGGTCGCAGGTTAGTGGCCCAACGATTGCTACTTTTTCCAATGCCAATATCCGCAATCCACAAGTTTGTAATTTAAGAGAAGGTACGTATGTGTTTAGATTAACGGCATCTGGTGCTTGTACAAATGGCTCAGATGAAGTTACGATTGTTGTACCTGCTCCTTCGCAGTCAATAACACAAGTAGGAGCTATGGCGGACATTACGTTTTGTGATGGACGTACTTCAGTAGTATTGAATGGCCCATCTCCATCTTTTGTAGGCGAAACTGTTTTGTGGACGGTTGTTAATAATGGAGGAGGTTCACCCGTAATTGTATCGCCAACCTCACCAACTACTACGGTAACGGGTTTAGTGTCTAATGCCTATCATCAGTTTAGATATACAATTACCAATGCCGCAACGGGATGTTCAACCAACAATACGGTTCAAATTTATAATCAAACGCCTCCGAGTATTTCGGTAGGTGCAGACCAAGTTTTGGCTTGTAATGTTACCTCTGCTTCTGTTGCCTATACACAATCGGGGGGGCTTTATACACAATATCAAATTATTTCAGGCCCAACAGCCGTGATGGCTTCTCCTGTAAATTCATCGGGAAGTCCTCAAACAATTACTGGCTTGACGGTGGCAGGGGATTATGTAGTCCGTTTTATCAGAAATTCTTCGCAGGGGTCAGACTGTCAAACCGTAACCGACGATATAAAAATCAATATTTCTATTTCGCCAACAGCTTCAAATTCGGGAACAGACCAAGTGTTAGCTTGTGGAATATCCAATACTAACTTAGCAGGTAATATTCCTGCAACGGGCGTAGGACGTTGGTCGCAGGTATCAGGGCCATCGGTAGCTACGTTTTCTAATATTACTTCCAATACCTCTAACGTTGCTAATTTACTAACAGGTGACTATGTGTTGAGATGGACTATTGAGAATGGCCCATCTTGTGCCAAAAATACGGATGATGTATTGGTAGTGGTGAGAGTACCACCAGTTGCCATGGCAGGGGCAGACCAAGCTCCTGTTTGTTTGGGTACTTCTGTTCAGTTGAATGCGAATGTACCTCTCAGAAGACAACAGGGAACTTGGGCAGTAGTTGGGCAAGTTCCAGCAGGAACGGCTCCGACTTTTACAAATATCAATGACCCCAATGCCAAATTACAAAACCTGATAATAAATACAGTTTATCAATTGCAATGGACAGTTGTGAGTCTTCCACAGACGGGTGGTGGGAGTTGTTCTACTTCATCAGATATTGTACAGATTACTTCTGGTACTGAACAAGGGCCTGGAGATGCGAATGCAGGAGTGGATATTTGTGCATCAATAGGTAGCACAAGTGTGACACTCGGTGCAACCGCTCCGACAGCACCCAATACGGGTATATGGACAAATGTAAGTCGCCCGTCTGGTAGTGCAGTACCCAGTTTTTCACCTAATGCGAGTCAAGCCAATGCACAAGCAACAGGCTTACAGGCAGGTACATATAAATTTGTTTGGACAATTACTGACGGTATTTGTACTTCAAACGATACAATAAGAGTAACCATCAATTCTGCACTTCCAGTGGCTTCGGCAGGTTCAACCCAAACCCTTTGTGGAACTACTGCTACATTGGCTGGCAATAATCCTGGAGTAGGTGTAGGAACATGGACTCAGGTTTCGGGTCCTTCGCTGGCAAACATTGTAGATGTTAATTTGCCAACAACGACTATCAACAGCTTAGTTGCTGGAGATTATGTTTTCCGTTGGACGATTACCAATGGTTCATGTAATAATGGAACACAAGCAGATGTAACAATTAGAGTTTCATTTTCAACGAGTGTTGCCAATATTGCAGCTTCGAGTTTACAGGTATGTCCTCCAAATTCAACGGTAAATATCAATGCTGATGCTATTAATGCAGACAGTCAAGGTTATTGGTCGATTGTTGGAAATGCTCCTTCGTCAGTAGGTTTTTCAAGTAGTACCTCACCTTCTATAACAGTCTCAGGATTAGTACAAGGTAATTATAAATTTAGATGGACAGTTTCGGGGGGTGTTAATTGCCCTGTAACTTTTGACGAAGTAGATGTTTATGTACAAGAGGCTTCTAACGCAGGAGCAGACCAAAGTGTATGTTTGAGCAATTCAGTAACCTTAGTTGGTAATGGACCTTCTGGAACTTGGATAAAACTATTAGGCCCAGGTTTTCAAACAATAACACCAACGTCTTCGCCTTCCAATGCCGCCGTTGTAACAGGCTTGACAACAGGAACATATATTTTTAATTATACCATTGATAGAAATTTGAATGCTTCTGGTTGTATAATTCCCACTTTCGACCAAGTTACGGTAACTGTTTCGGCAGCAGGGAGTACACCAAGTGCAGGAGTTAATAAACAATTTTGCGAAGGTTCGGCTATTAATTTGAATGGTTCTGGAGATGTAATTCCTAATCCAGTTCCTGTGGGACAGTCGGGGCAATGGGCAATCTTGTCACAACCAACAGGTACATCAAATGCTACGCTTTCCAATGCCACAGCACCCAATGCCACTTTAAATATTGGTTCAAACAGTAAGTATGGATTATATTTATTAAAATGGACAATCACTAATGGTACTTGTGTAATTGGTGATGAAGTAAGAATTGAGAATTTTCAAACACCCACCGTTGCAAATGCTGGGGTTGATAAAACGGTTTGCCCACCAACGGTAAAAATGACGGCAAATGTACCAACTGTTGGACAAGGTATGTGGACATTAGTCTCAAAAACACCTGGTACATTACCAACGCCAACAATTTTGAATCCGCAAGTAGCTACTACTGATATTACAGGAATAGATGCTTCTGGAGTTTATGTTTTTAGATGGACTATTTCAAATGGCCCTTGTACACCATCATTTGATGAAGTTACGATAAATGTACCAGACCCAGCACCAACAACAGCCAATGCAGGGATTGACCAAACCATTTGTAATGGAACTGCCGCCAATATTACAGGAAATACACCAACCGTAGGAACAGGAGCATGGTCAAAAACAACAGATTCGCCTTATTCGGTATTTTCTCCTGCGGCAGGTACAAGCCCTGCTACAACGGCTTTGAGTTTATCAGCAGGAACTTATAAATATATCTGGACGATAACCTCTGGTGCTTGTATCTCTCGTGATACAATGATTATCAGAAATTTAGCCGTACCAAGTGCCGCCAATGCTGGTACAGACCAAATTGTTTGTCAGTTTTCGCCAGTCAATTTGAGTGCTGCTACTCCAACAGCAGGGACAGGAACTTGGACACAAATTGCAAAACCATCTGGAAATCCGAATGTAACTTTCTTATCGCCAAATTCTCCAACTTCGCAAGTGGTTGGGACGGATTTAGGGCAATATACTTTCCGTTGGACGGTTTCAACGGGGGTAAATTCTCCAAACGATTGCCAAACATCTTTTGATGAGATAATCGTCAATATTGTAGCTTCGCCAACGCCTGCCATTGCAGGAATAAGTCAAACTATTTGTGAAGGACAGACTCTTACGATGGCGGGTAACACCCCTACGGTTGGTACTGGCACATGGACAAAAGTGGCTGGGCCAGTAGGTTCTCCAGAAGTAATAACCAATGTCAATTCTCCTGCCACAACTGTAACAGGTTTATTAGCAGGAACTTATACCTATCGTTGGACAATTGGTGCTTCAGGAAATTGTACTTCTTATGATGAAATGACGGTAGTTGTTCGCCCTAAACCAACACTTTCATCGGCTACGCCTTCGTGTGTGGGTGGTGCAGGGACAGGTGTAATTACGGTTATAGGAGCAACAAATCCAACAGGAGGTTCATTAGATTATGCTTTGGGGGCAGGTGGTTTTCAGTCCTCTAATATATTCAGTAATTTAACCAATGGAGCTTATACCATTACCATAAAAGACCGTACTACAAACTGTACCAATACCACAACTACCAATATTAGTTGTACTGATAATCCAGTGCTTGGTCTTGCCAAATCAGTAGGAAGTCCAGTATTAGTAACCAATGGCGTTTATGATGTTCCTTATACCGTAACGGTAAAAAACTTGGGTAATGTAGCCTTAGCAAATGTACAAGTTACAGACAATTTAAACACTACTTTTCCAAGCCCCATTACCTACTCAATTACGGTAAAATCAACATCGTCTCCATTTACGATTAATAGTTCTTTTGATGGAAACAATGCTCAAAATTTATTAAATTCAGCTTCTTCTACCTTAGCAATTGGTGCAACAAGAACTATCACTTTTACGGTAAGAGTTAGTTTAAATGGCTCAGCACAAACACTTTTTAATAACACGGCTTCGGCTGGAGCAACCAATTCTGGAGGAACAATTAGTGCTATTTCTGATATTTCAAACAATGGCGGAAGTACTGCTATCGACCCGAATGGAAACAATAATCCGAGAGACTTAGGAGAAGATACACCCACTCCAGTATCTATTGTAAATGGTAATATTGGGGTTGCAAAGTCGGTAGGTACACCTCTAAAAATATCAGATGGCGTTTATGATGTTCCTTATACCGTAACGGTAAAAAACATTGGAAATGTAAACCTGACAGGTGTACAAGTAGCAGATGATTTATCTGCAACTTTTCCATCACCAGCTACTTATACTATTTCGCAAAGTCCACAAACACTTGCTCCTTTAGCCCCAGAAAGTTCGTTTACAGGTAGTGGAGCGAATAATTTATTATTAGTAAATGGTGCTAATACATCAACACTAACAGCAGGGCAGTCTCGTACAATAACTTTTACAGTACGGGTTACGCTCAATGGTTCAACACAAACAATATTCAATAATCAAGTGACTGCAACGGGTATCAATCCGTCTGCTCAAACAGTATCAGATTTATCAAATAATGGTGTAGAAACTGCCATTGACCCCAACTCCAATGGTTATGGAGGAGACAGTGGAGAAAATACGCCTACGCCTGTAACCATTTCAAACCCAATTATTGGCGTTGCAAAATCTACGGTTGGTTCTCCTTCATTACAAGGTGATGGTAGTTATAATGTTACTTATCAGGTAATTACCAAAAATGTTGGAAATGTTACCTTAAATAATGTTCAAGTAACTGAGAATTTAGCGACAACGTTTGTGTCGCCAATCACTTATACCGTGGTTAGTAAGTCTGGAGCGAGTGATATAAATACAGGATTTTTAGGAACACCATCTGCACAAAACCTTTTGACAGGTTCAGGAACTTTAGCACCTAATACAAGCAATACATACTTGTTCACGGTAAATATAAAATTAAATGGTTATACAGGAAATAACATTTTCTTGAATAGTGTAACTGCCACTGGTACAGGTACAACGGGCGGAAGTTCTTCTGATGTATCGAATAATGGAACAGACCCAACGCCAACGGGCAACACTCCAACACCTGTAACGATTCAAAATCAGGCAGATTTAAGTCTGACTAAAACGGTATCGAAAATAACAGGAACGCCTGCCGATCCAAATGTAGGCGAAAATATTATTTATACAATTACAGTAACTAATGCAGGGCCTAATACTGCCACCAATGTGGAGGTAAAAGACGTATTGCCAGCAGGGTTACAATTTGTGAGTTCTGCCAATTTAACAAATGTAGCAGGTACTTTGACGGCAGTCATTCCGAATATTGCTGTAAATGCTTCTGCTTCAGTGACTTTTGTGGCGAAGGTTTTGTCGTCAGGATTAATTACTAATGCTGCTGAGGTGTCATTAGCTGACCAACCAGATATTGATTCACCACATGGCAATGGCACTGCCAACGCTGAAGACGATAGAAGTTCGGTAGATATTAATGCTCAGCAAGCGGATTTGAGTTTAACAAAAACGGTTTCAAATGCCAATCCAAATGTTGGCTCAAATATTACTTATACCATTACGGTTTCAAATGCAGGGCCTTCAACAGCAACAAACATTCAAGTAAAAGACATTTTGCCAGCAGGTTTGAGTTTTGTTTCATCGGTAAATTTCACGAACACATCAGGAACGTTATTATCCACTAACATCGCCACAATTCCTGTCAATGGTTCGGTTGCTCTCACTTTTGTAGCAACCGTTACCCAAGCAGGTAGTATTTTGAACAAAGCAGAAGTTTCAATGTCTGACCAATACGACCCTGATTCTCAGCCCAATACAGGCACAGAAGACGGTCAGGATGATACAGGTGGGGTTTTGATTGGCGGACAACAAGCAGATTTGAGTTTGCAAAAATCGGTTTCCAATACCAATCCAAATGTGGGCGATGTTGTAACTTATACCATCACAGTGGCTAACGCAGGGCCAAGTACGGCTACAAACGTAACCATTCAAGATATTTTACCAACAGGTTTACAATTTGTTTCATCGGGAACTTTAACCAATACTTTAGGAACATTAACCAATACTTCGCCAATGACAGTATTGGTTGGAACGCCTATCAATTTAACTTTTAACGCCAGAGTTTTAACACCTGCTGTAAATACGGCATTAATCATCAATAATAGAGCAGAGGTGAAAACGGTTAACCAATTTGACCCCGATTCACAACCCAATACAGGTACAGCAGATGGACAAGATGATACAGATGATGCTCCACTAACAATTCAAACGGCTGATTTATCATTGGTGAAAAGCACAAGCCAATTGTCTGTAAATGTAGGAGATAATATTACTTATACCATTACCGTGAGCAATGCAGGGGCAAATACAGCTACTAATGTGGAGGTAAAAGATATATTGCCAACAGGGTTATTGTTTATTTCGAGTAGTGATTTTACTGCCGCAGGACAAACCCTCACGGCTTCAGGATTAACCATTGCTTCTGGAACGTCAAAAATCTTGACGTATATCGCAAGAGTTACACAAGCAGGCTCACTTAAAAATGAAGCACAAGTTACAAAATCTGACCAATACGATATAGATTCACAACCCGATACTGGTACAACAGACGGACAAGATGATACTGGAAATATTACCATAGCGGGGCAATTAGCAGATTTGAGCTTAATAAAGACTGTAAGTAATTCAGAGGTTAATCCCAATGAAATAGTCACATTTACCATTACCGTTTCAAATGCTGGCCCCAATGCAGTAACCACAGGTTCTGTTTCAGATGCTTTACCAGTTGGTTTAACATTTGTGTCAAGTTCAACTTTGACCAATAACAATGGAATTTTAGTTGGAAATTTCTCAAATCTTCAAGCAAATACAAGTATTGTTTTTACATTTCAAGCAAAAGTAACAGGAACGGGTATCATTACTAATAAAGCTCAAATTGCAAGTAGTGATGTCCCTGATTCAGATTCTACGCCAAATAATGGAACAGACAATGGCGAAGATGATACCGAAAACGAATCAATTAGAGTGCGTCAAGCAGATTTGGAATTGACCAAAACGGTTTCAAAAACGAATCCTAACGTTGGTGAAAATATTACTTATACCATCACAGTGCTAAACAAAGGAACAGATAATGCTACCAATGTAAAAGTAAAAGATGTGTTGCCTGTGGGCTTAACTTTTGTGAGTAGTAGCGACTTTGTGAATACATCAGGATTATTAATTTCAAATAATATTGCATCAATTACTGCGGGTGGGCAAAGAGTTTTGACTTTCGTAGCAACAGTTACGCAAGCAGGAAGTATTTTGAACAAAGCGGAAGTTTTGACTTCAGACCAATTTGACCCTGATTCTCAGCCAAATACAGGTACAGAAGATGGACAAGATGATACTGGAGGCGTATTAATTGGAGGTCAACAAGCAGATTTGAGTTTAACCAAAGTAGTTTCAAAAACCAACCCTAATGTTGGTGAAAATATTACTTATACTATTACGGTAAATAATGCAGGGCCAAGTGTGGCAACAAACGTTGCCGTTCGTGATGTGTTGCCAGCAGGAATCAATTTTGTATCAAGCTCAGATTTCACGAATTCGTCTGGCACATTAACGGCAAACATAGCGAGTATTCCAGTAGGTACACCTAAAGTATTGACGTTTGTTGGTGTAGTACAAACTGCCACAACCATAGTCAACAGTGCAGAAATTAGTAGTGCAGACCAATACGACCCCGATTCTCAGCCCAATACAGGTACAACTGATGGACAAGATGATGCAGGAAGTGCTACCATTATTCCGAAACAATCAGATTTGAGTTTGACCAAAACCGTCTCTAATACAGCTCCCAATGTCAACGCAAACATAACTTATACCATTAATGTCACCAATGCAGGCCCAGATATTGCTACCAATGTTGAGGTAAAAGATATTTTGCCAGCAGGATTACAATTTGTGTCATCTGCTGATTTAACCAATACTGCTGGAACGCTATCGGGAACAGTCAATACGATTGCCATAGGAGCTACCAAATCTTTCAGTTTTGTAGCCAAAGTTTTGAACTCAAATGCTATTTTAAACAAAGCAGAGGTATCAAAGTCAGATGAGTTTGACCCTGATTCTCAGCCAAATACAGGTACAGAAGACGGTCAAGATGATACAGGAGGCGTTTTGATAGGAGGTCAACAATCAGATTTAAGTTTAGCAAAAGTTGTTTCAAATACTACTCCCAATGTAGGCGATAACATCACTTATACCATTACAGTAACCAATGTTGGTCCGTCAACGGCTACCAATATAGAGGTGAAAGATATTTTACCTGTGGGTTTACAATTTGTATCAAGCACAGATTTTATTAACTTAAATGGAACATTAACTTCTCAAATTGCAAGTTTGCCAGTAGGTACCAAAACATTAACATTTGTAGCACGGGTTTCTCAACCTGTCAGCATTACAAATAAAGTAGAAGTGTCAAAATCAGACCAATTTGACCCAGATTCACAACCCAATACAGGTACAGAAGACGGTCAAGATGATACGGATGATGCGATTTTAACGCCCAAAACAGCAGATTTAAGTTTGACAAAAACGGTTTCAAAAACGAATCCAAACGTTGGTGAAAATATTACTTACACTGTCACGGTTAACAATGATGGTACAGATGCAGCAACAAATGTTCAAGTAAAAGACGTTTTGCCAACAGGTTTACAATTCGTTTCAAGTACAGATTTTATTAATACTTCGGGTGTACTTTTCTCAAATAATATCCCAACTATTTCATCGGGAGGAATTGTAACACTTACTTTCGTCGCCAAAGTGACACAAGCAGGGGCAATTTTGAATAAAGCGGAGGTGTCGAAATCTGATGTGTATGATATTGATTCTCAGGTAAATACTGGTACAGAAGACGGTCAAGATGATACAGGAGGTGTTTTGATTGGTGGACAACAATCAGATTTGAGCCTAACAAAATCAGTTTCAACCACCACAGGAACGCCTGCCGCAGGAACACCTGCCTCACCAAATGTAGGCGAAATCATTACTTATACCATCACCGTTAATAATGCAGGGCCATCTATCGCAACAGGAGTTGAGGTAAAAGATGTCTTGCCATTTGGGTTAAGTTTTGTTGGAAGTACAGATTTTACTAATAATGCAGGAATATTAACCGTATCAAATTTAACAATTGCCGTTGGTACTCCCAAAACCTTGACATTTACAGCACAAGTAACGCAATCTACTACCATCATTAACAAAGCTGAAATTTCAACATCAGACCAGTTTGACCCTGACTCTCAGCCAAATACTGGAACCGCAGATGGTCAAGATGATACAGGTTATGCTACCATTATCCCACAAGTTGCTGATTTAAGTTTAGTAAAATTAGCCACCCCATTATCTGCAAACGTTGGCGATAATATAACTTATACCATTGAAATAAGTAATGCTGGCCCATCAACGGCTACCAATGTAGAAGTAAAAGACGTATTGCCAGTAGGTTTAAATTTAGTAAATGCAGGAAATTTTACGAATAATGCAGGAACACTAACGGCAACAATTCCAAGTTTAGCGGCAGGAGTAACACAAAGTTTGACTTTTACAGCCCAAATAACCCAAGCTGGGAATATTATTAATGCCGCTCAAATTACAAAATCTGACCAATTTGATACTGATTCTCAGGTTAATAATGGCACAACAAACAACGAAGACGATACCGATGAAATAACAGTAGGAGGAATTTTAGCCGATTTAAGTTTGACAAAAACAGTTGATAAAGCAATCGTTAATCCAAATGAAAATGTAGAATTCACCATCACCATCACCAATGCTGGGCCAAGTGCCGTAACATCTGCAAGCGTACGTGATGTACTGCCCGCAGGTTTACAATTTGTTAGTTCTTCAACCTTTGCTAACACGAATGGAACACTGATAGGACAAGTTTCAAATTTAGGAGTTGGACAAAGTCAGACTTTGAAATTTGTTGCTCAAGTAACTGGTACTGGCAAAATTACCAATAATACGGAAATTGCTTCCAGCAATGTGCCTGACCCAGATTCATCACCCAATAATGGTATCTTGAATGGTGAAGATGATACCGATAGTACAAGTGTACAAGTGCGTATAGCCGATTTGAGTTTACAAAAATTTGTAAACAATGCCAATGCCAATGTAGGAGATGAAGTAGAATTTACCTTGTTAGTAAATAATGCAGGAGCAAATATCGCCACCAATGTACAGGTTAAAGACGTTCTACCTGCTGGATTACAATTTACCAGTAGTACAGACTTTACAAATACATCGGGAGTGTTATTGTCAAATAATATTTTGACAATTCCTGTAAATGGCTCTGTAACCTTAAAATTTAAGGCAATTATTACTACTTCAGGAGGAATAACAAATAAAGCAGAGATTACCAAGTCAGACCAGTTTGACCCTGATAGTCAGGTTAATACAGGAATTGTAGATGGTCAAGATGACGTAGGGGCAATTTATTTGAACGCCCAGTTATCAGATTTAAGTTTGACCAAAACCGTAAGCAATTCAACGCCAAATGTTGGAGATAATATTACTTATACAATCACAATTAATAATGCTGGTACAAGTACAGCTACAAATGTGGAGGTAAAAGACATTCTTCCTGCTGGTATTGTGTTTGTGAGTAGCTCGGATTTTACCAATGTGAACGGCACATTGACAAGTACATTACCATTGACAGTTACAGTTGGGAATCCTCAAACATTGACTTTTGTAGCACAGGTTTCCCAATCTGCAAGTATCACGAACAAAGCCGAAATCTCAAAATCTGACCAATTTGATATTGATTCTCAACCAAATACAGGAACTACCGATGGTCAAGATGATATTGGAAGTGTAACAATTACCCCTCAAATTACCGATTTAAGTTTGACCAAAACGGTATCGAATACAAACCCAAGTGTCAATACCGATGTAACTTACACAATTTCAGTAACCAACGAAGGTCCAAATGTAGCGACCAATGTAGAGGTAAAAGACGTGTTGCCAGCAGGTTTACAATTTATATCATCTTCAGATTTAATTAACAATGCAGGAACGCTTACAGGCACAATTGCGAATATCCCATTGGGAGCAACAAGAAGTCTAAGTTTTGTAGCCAAAGTAACGCAATCAGGCAGTATTTTAAACCGAGCAGAAGTAAGTAAATCTGACCAATTTGATTCAGATTCACAACCCAATACAGGCACTTTAGACGGTCAAGATGATACAGGCGGTGTTTTAATTGGCGGACAACAATCGGATTTGAGTTTGACGAAAACCGTAAATAATCCTACGCCCAACGTAGGTGAAAACGTAATTTACAC